>NZ_JBXAHA010000013.1:55819-290928 GCF_058794615.1 Cupriavidus sp. GW823-FHT07A04 | reverse complement strand
CCCCCCCCCCCCCCCCCCCCCCCCCCCCCCCCCCCAACCCGCTCCGGTGTCATCGAGCGCGGCCACGCCCCCCGGCGGCGAGCCATTCGCCGACCTACGAACTACTATATAAGCCGTGGCGCGTGACCCCTGGGCAGAGCAGGAGACAAGCAAAGTGATTCACCATCAGCAGCAGCAATCCAGCGGCCTGAAGCACGGGCTGAAACAGCGCCACATGACCATGATCGCGCTGGGCGGCGTCATCGGCGCAGGCCTTTTCGTCGGCAGTGGCGTCGTCATCAAGTCTGCCGGCCCGGCGGCTGTCATTTCCTTTCTCATCACCGGCTTGCTGGTGGTGCTCGTCATGCGCATGCTGGGCGAAATGGCGTGCGCGCTGCCCACCGTGGGCTCTTTCTACGAATACGCCCGCGAAGCCTGGAGCGACCGCCCGGCCATGGGCGAGCTGGCCGGGTTCCTGACCGGCTGGATGTACTGGTATTTCTGGGTGATCGTGGTCGCGCTGGAGGCCGTGGCCGGGGCCAGCCTGGTGCAGTTCTGGCTCCCGGACGTTCCCGCGTGGAGCATCAGCCTGGTGCTGCTGGTGATGCTCACGCTCACCAACCTGATCTCGGTGAAGTCCTTTGGCGAATTCGAGTTCTGGTTCGCCTCGATCAAGGTGGCTGCCATTGTCGTGTTCCTGTTCCTGGCCGGGCTGTTCGTGCTCGGCATGTGGCCGGGCGCTACCGCCAGCGTGGCGCACCTCACCGTGCATGGCGGCTTTGCGCCTAACGGGATCATGCCGGTGTTGACAGGCGCGGTAGCGGCGACGGGGTTCTACTTCGGCGCCGAGATCGTCACCATCGCCGCGGCGGAAACCGCCGAGCCGCAAAAGGCGGTGGCCAGGGCCACCAGCTCGGTCATCACCCGCGTGCTGGTGTTCTATGTGGGCTCGGTGCTGCTGGTGGTGTGCCTGGTGCCGTGGAACTCCGCCGGCATCGCCACGCCGTATGTCAGCGCGCTCAATGCCATGCGCATCCCAGCAGCTGCGCAGATCATGAACGCGGTCGTGCTCACCGCCGTGCTGTCGGCGCTGAACTCCGGGCTGTACGCCTCGTCGCGCATGCTGTTCGCGCTGACCAAGCGCGGCGATGCGCCCAAGGGGCTGGCCAGGCTGAGCCGCAACGGCGTGCCGGTCAGGGCCATCCTGTTCGCCACGCTGTTCGGCTACGGCGCGGTGGTGATGTCCTATGTATCGCCGGACAAGGTCTTTGCCTTCCTGGTCAACTCCTATGGCACCGTCGCCATCTTTGTCTACATCCTGATTGCCATCTCGCAGTTGCGCCTGCGCGCCCGCCTGGAGCGCGAGGCGCCGCACCGGCTCAAGGTGCGGATGTGGGCCTTCCCCTACCTGACCTGGGTCGCCATCGCTGGCATGGTCGGGATCGTCGTGGCCATGGCCTTTATCCCCGACCAGCGCACCCCGCTGCTACTCGGCGTGGCCAGCCTTGGCATCCTGGTGCTGGCGTACGCCGTGCGCCAGCAGCTCCGAAAGCACGCGGCCGCCGCGCCGCTGGGCGAGGTGCGGCGGGCTGACTGACACGCCCAGCGCCTGAACCGGCTTGCCGCGATGCGTGCCATCGCGGCCTCCCGCTGCCTCCCAACGCCTCCCAACGCCTTGCAGGCCGCCGCGGCCATCCTCCGCGCCGGCCCGCCCGCGCCTGCCCGGCCGTGTACCTGATGCACGGCATTCCGGGAGCGCACTGGCCCAAACGATTCATCGGATCTGGCCCTACAGCATTGCGCTTCACCTCTCTATGCTGCAGTCATAAGCCGCACAGGTCCGGCACCCGGATCACCGGCACCAACAAGGACATCAAGGAGACGCAAATGGCAAACCCCCAGGTAACCGCAGCCACCCTGCAAGCTTTCAGCGACGCGTGGAACCGCCACGATATCGAAGCGCTGATGGGCTTCATGGCCGAGGACTGCGTGTTCCACGCCGTGGCCGGCAGCGAACTGTTCGGCCGCAGCTTCGAAGGCCGCGCCGCCGTGCGCGAGGGCTTCCAGCTGGCCTGGCAGGCGTTTCCCGATGCAGCGTGGCTTGACGGCGAGCATTTCGTCGCTGGCGAGCGCGGCGTCAGCGAATCCACCTTCCGCGGCACCAAGGCGGACGGCACGCGCATCGAGGCGCGCATGGTGGACGTGTTCACCTTCCGCGACGGCAAGATCGCGGTGAAGAACGCGTACCGCAAGGATCGCCCGCCCGCTGCCGCCGCCGGCTCCGTCGCCGCCAACTGATTCCAGCCCCGCCAGAGGGCATTTGAGGATGACAAACATGGACGCCACCGCCGCAAGACTGATCCTGCCCGAAGGCCACGCCACCGCGCCTTCGAAGCCGTACGACCCGGCCTACGACCCGCTGGTCGCGCCCACGCCCGGCCAGGGCCGCGAGTACGCTCCCACCTACTGGATCGGCACGGCCGGCGAGCCGCCGCCCGACGATGGCCCGATCACGCACGATATCGACGTGGACGTGGCCATCATCGGCTCCGGCTTCACCGGGCTGACCTGCGCGATCTTCCTCGCGCAGGAGCACGGCATCAAGGCGACCGTGCTGGAGGCCAACCGCGTGAGCTGGGGCTGCAGCACGCGCAACGGCGGCCAGGCGCAATGCGCCTCGGGCCGGCTCAAGCGCTCGCAGTGGATCCAGCGCTACGGCCTGGACACCGCGCTGCGGCTGCATGAAGAAGTGTGCGACGGCATGGAGACCTTCAAGGGGCTGATCAAGGACATCGACTGCGAACCGCAGCCCGGTGGCCACCTCTACATCGCCCACCGCGCCAAGGTCATGCCCGCGCTGGAAAAGGAAGCCAAGGTGCTGCGCGACGTGTTCAAGTACGACGCGCGCATCCTGGATGCCGACACCGTCAAGCGCGAGTACGTCGACGACAAGGAAGCCGCCGGCGCCATGCATGAGCCCGAAGGCATCGGCATCCATGCCGGCAAGCTGGCCTTCGGCTACCTGCGCCGCGCGCGCGCGCTGGGCGCCAAGGTGCATCCCTCCAGCCCGGTGCTGAGCTGGGAGACGCGCGGCGGCGTGCATTACCTCAAGACGCCTGGCGGCATCGTGCGCGCCCGCGCGGTGGGCGTGGCCACCGGCGGCTATACCTCGCCGAGCCTGCACGCGCAGCTCAAGAACCGGCTGTTCCCGATCCTGTCGAACTCCATCGTCACGCGCGTGTTGACGCCCACGGAGCGCGAGGCGTGCAATTTCCGCACGACGCAGGTCATCACCGATACCCGCATCCTGCGGCACTACTACCGCCTGATGCCGGACGGCCGCCTGCAGATCGGCAGCCGCAGCGCCATTACCGGCAACGATGCGCCGCAGCATAAGTACAAGGACAAGCTCATTGCCGACCTGCACCGCAAGTTCCCTGCGCTCGAAGGCATCCAGATCGACTATTCTTGGTGGGGCTGGGTCGACGTGAGCCATGACATGATGCCGCGCATTTTCCAGCCGGACCCGGCCCAGACCATCTACTACGCAATGGGTTACGGCGGTAACGGCGTGATGTATTCCGCGCAGGCGGGCAAGCGCATGGCGGCGCTGATCGCGGGCAAGAGCGCGGGGCCGGAACTGCCTATCTTCCGCTCGGCGCTGCCGTTCCCGAATGTGCGCGAGATGGTGGAAGCGCAGGCGTTCGCGCCGTTCCGCCGCTTCGGGCAGTGGTTCCTGTATCGCTGGTATCACATGAAGGATGAAGTGATCTGAACCTGGAAGGCTGCAGGTTGAAGGTTGAAGGTTAATAAATGCGGGGTCCCCCGAGAACCGCTATCCCACTCAAGACGAGGAGCCAGGCATGGGCCGAGGCCATCAATCCGTACCCCCGCAGCCAGGCCGCCGCGGCGTGCTGCGCTCGCTCGGCGCACTCGGCGCCGGCGCCGCGCTGACCCACCCGGCGCTGCAAGCGCTGGCGGCCGCCGCCGATGCGCGCATCGAGATGCCGTTCGAGAACGGCGAGCGCGAACTGGTGGCCTTCCCCCAGAAGCGCCCGCTGATCCTGCTGACCAGCCGGCCGCCGCAGCTGGAGACCCCGTTTGGCGTGTTCAACGAGGGCCCGATCACGCCCAACGATGCCTTCTTCGTGCGTTACCACTGGAGCGGCATCCCCACCAGCATCGATCCGCAAACCTACCGGCTGCGCGTGGGCGGCAAGGTCAACGCCCCGCTGGAACTCTCTCTCGACGAGATCAAGCGCCTGGCCACCCCGGTGGACCTGGTGGCGGTCAACCAGTGCTCGGGCAACAGCCGGGGCTTTTTCTCGCCGCGCGCCAACGGCGGGCAACTCGGCAACGGCGCCATGGGCAATGCGCGCTGGACCGGCGTGCCCCTGAAAGCGCTGCTGGACAAGGCCGGCGTGCAAGCCGGCGCCATGCAGGTGAGCTTTGACGGCATGGACCGCCCGCCGCTGGAAGGCAGCCCGGACTTCGTCAAGGCACTGGCCATCGAACACGCGCTCGACGGCGAGGTCATGCTCGCCTGGGCCATGAACGGCGCGGACCTGCCCATGCTCAACGGCTATCCGCTGCGCCTGATCGTGCCGGGCTACTACGGCACCTACTGGGTCAAGCACCTGGCCGATATCCAGGTGCTGGACAAGCCGTTCGACGGGTTCTGGATGAACGCGGCCTATCGCATTCCCGACAATCCCTGCGCCTGCGTGGCGCCCGGCACGGCCCCCGCGCGCACGGTGCCGATCAACCGCTTCAATGTGCGCTCTTTCATCACCAGCGTGGCCGATGGCGCCAGGGTGCAGGCCGGGCGCCAGACCGTGCTGCGCGGCATCGCCTTCGACGGCGGCCATGGCGTTGACGAGGTGGCCCTGTCGACGGACGGCGGGCGCACCTGGCGCGCGGCGCAACTGGGCAAGGACCTGGGCCGCTACTCCTTCCGCGAATGGACGGCGGCGTTCACGCCGCCAAGGAGGGGTGAGTACGAACTGAAGGTGCGCGCCAGCAACCGCATCGGCCAGAGCCAGCCGCTCACCGCGCTGTGGAACCCCGCCGGCTATATGCGCAACGTGGTGGAAACCACGCGCGTGGTGGCAGCATGAAGGAGGTCGCCATGCAATTCGCCAAGCCCTTGCGCCGCCATGGCGCGATACTCGCCCTTGCCCTGTGCGCGGCTGGCATGGCGAGCGCCGCGCTGGCACTGGAAATCACGCTGCCGCCGGAAACCGCGCGCTACACGTCGAGCGACCTGCCCGGCTATCGCCTGGTGCAGCAGAACTGCATGGCCTGCCACTCCGCGCAGTACGTGCTGACGCAACCGCCATCGTCGCCGCGCGGCTACTGGGAGGCGACGGTCAAGAAGATGAAGAAGCCTTTCGGCGCGCCGTTCGCGGATGAAGACATCCCTGCCATGGTCGACTACCTGACCAAGACCTACGGCGCGGAGCGCACGGCCTACGCTGCCGCGCCCGCGGCGCCAGGCAGCGCGCCAGCGCCGGCTGCCCCAGCTTTGATTGCCGGCAGCCATGATCCCCAGGCCCTGCTCGCGGCCAATGGCTGCACCGCCTGCCACGCCGTCGACAAGAAGGTGGTGGGGCCCGCGTTCAAGGAGGTCGCGGCAAAGTACGCGAACCAGCCGGGCGCTGCGGCGCTGGTGGCGCAGAACATCCGCGCGGGCGGCGCGGGCAAGTGGGGGCAAGTGCCGATGCCGGCCTATGCCGCACTCTCCAAGGAAGACCTGCAAAGCCTGGCGGGATGGATCCTCGGCCGCTGAGAAGCCGTGGCGCCGGACTGCGGGCAACCCGCATTTCCCCCGCGCGCGGCTTCGCCCATAATCTGCCGCACATGACAACGGCCCGGCGCACCTCCACAACGGCGTCCACGGCAATGGCCACAGCAACGGGAGCGGCATGGCAAGCTTAGGCAAGGCAAACACGTTCTGGAACCGGCTGCTGCAGCTTTCCTCCGATTCCGGCGTCAGCCTGCAGGCGCAGTTGCGCCAGCAGCTGGTGTCGGCCATTCTCGCCCGGCAGTTGCCGGAAGGCAGCGCCCTGCCCTCCAGCCGCGAGCTGGCGGCCACGCTGGGCATCGCCCGCAACACGGTGATCCTGGCTTTCCAGCAACTGGTCGAGGAGCGCTTCCTGGAGACCAAGCCGCGGCGCGGCTACTTCGTGGTGGAACAGTTGCCCAGCGCCGCCAGGCCTGGCTCAGCGCAGGCCCGGGCCATTGGCGCGGCCATCCCCGAGGACGCAGGCGAAGGCGGCCCGGACTGGGACGCGCGGCTGCCGGACATGACCGGCAAACGTGCGATCGTCAAGCCCAGCGAGTGGCAAAACTATCCCTACCCCTTCATCTACGGCCAGTTCGACCCCGCGTTGTTTCCCACCGCCGACTGGCGCGAATGCTCGCGCATGGCGCTGGCCGTGCTGGAGATCCGCGGCTGGGCATCGGACCTGATCGACCGCGACGATCCACTGCTGATCGAGCAGTTGCAAAAGCACATCCTGCCGCGCCGGGGCGTGTGGGCCAACCCCGACGAGATCATGGTCACCATGGGCGCGCAAAACGCGCTCTACCTGCTGGCCGACCTGCTGATGCAAGGCGCGCGGGTCGGGCTGGAAGAGCCGGGCTATAACGATGCGCGCCACATCTTCGGCATGCGCGCGCGCGAGGTCGTGCCGCTGGCGGTGGACGAGTCCGGCCTGTGTCCCGACGACGCGCTGGCCCAGTGCGACTACGCCTTCATCACGCCCAGCTACCAGTGCCCCACCACGGTCACCATGCCGCTGGAACGGCGCGAGACGCTGCTGCGCGAAGCCCGCCGCCACGACGTGGTGCTGATCGAGGACGACTACGACACCGAGAACCCCGCGCTGACCCAGCCCATCCCCGCGCTGAAAAGCCTGGACCGCGATGGCCGCGTGATCTACGTGGGCAGCCTGTCCAAATCCTTCGTGCCCGGCATCCGGCTCGGCTACATCGTCGCCCCTGCCGCCGTGATCCGCCAAGCGCGCGCGCTGCGCCGCTTCATGCTGCGCCATCCGCCCGCCAACAATCAGCGCGCCACGGCGCTGTTCATCTCGCTGGGCCACCACGACGCGCTGCTGCGGCGCGTGGCGCCCATCTTCCAGCGCCGCGCCGAGATCCTGCGCGACATGCTGGCGCGCCACCTGCCGCAGGCGCGCGCGCGCAACTCGCCCGGCGCGTCATCGTTCTGGGTGGAAGGCCCGCCCGGGCTCGACGCCCGCAAGCTGGCCGCGATCGCGCTCACGCACGGCGTCATCATCGAGCCGGGCGACGTGTTCTTTTCTACCGATGCGCCGTCGCCGCACTTGCGCATGGGCTATACGGCCATTGCGGAAGAGCGGATCGAGGAAGGAGTGAAGCTGCTGGGGCAGTTGATCGGGCAGGCGATGGTGCGGTGACGGCCCGGTGAAGGCTCACGGCGCGGCCGCGCACGCGATGCGTTGGTTTGCTCCGCCCTACCCGCCTTAATCGCCTTGCTCGCCTTGCTCGCCTTGCTCGCCTTACTCGCCTTACTCGCCTTACTCGCCTTACTCGAATACCGGCCGGAAGAAACTACGCTCGTAGCTGACGATGCATTGCGTTTCCTGCGCGTAGCGGAACGCCGCCTGGCACGCCGGATCCTCGAAGGACTGGTTGCGATAGACCTCGTACAGCGCAAGGCTGGGGAAGGAGAACAAGGCCAGCGCCACGTTGTTGGCGCCTTCCGACGGCAGGAAGTAGCCATGATGCTGGCCGCCGAATTTCTCGACCAGCGGAATCCACAGCTTGCCGTAGTGCTCGAATTCCTTGAGCTTGTTGGGGTCGACGATATAGCGCAGGTAGCAGGTGATCATGGTGGGGTGGTTGTCCTGGGTTGATTTTGCTTTGACGATGCGGCCTTCTCTTGCCTCAGCCGCCCGCCGCGCCGCCGCCAAACCCGATGACTTCCGACGCCAGCGCCCGGATCGGCCGGCCGAAGCTGGTGATGGCCGGCAGCGTGGCGTTGTGGTGGCGCCGGATCAGCTCGGCGCTGGCATGTGGCTTGTCGTGCGTGGTGTGCGCGTCGGCGGCGAGCGTGATCGAATAGCCAAGCCCGGCGGCGCGGCGCACGGTGGTGTCCACGCAGAACTCGGTGGCATAGCCGCAGATGACCAGGTGCTTCGCCCTGAGGCGGTCCAGCAGCGCGGCGAGTTCGGTATGCAGAAAGGAGTCGGGCGTGGTCTTGCGCACGCGGTGGTCGTCGGCCGTTACGACCAGCGTGCGCTCCAACTCCCAGCCTGGCGAGCCGAACGACAGCGCGCCGCCAGCCTGCTCGTGCTGCACGAACACCACCGGCACGCCGGCTGCGCGCGCCCGTGCCGCGAGGCCGTTGATGCGGCCGAGCACGGCATCGGCATCGCCCGGCCGTGGCGCGTCGTCGAACAGGCCACGTTGTACGTCAATCACGATCAGAGCGGTTTGCATCAAACGAAGGGCGGATGGCCGTTGGCAGGACAGCCGCCAGCATAAGCGACCCTCCGCGCGACCGCAACGCAATGCGCCGAAATCAATGCAAAGGCGGCGAGGCCAGCTTGACTCCACCATCCGCCGGCGTCCCGCGATCAAGCCGAATGGCCAGCAGCGCCACGGCCACTGCCGCTACCGGCACCAGTGCCGCCACCCAGGTCACGGCGCCAAGCCCTGGCCCGCGCGTGATGACCACCCCGCCCAGCCACGCCCCAATGGCATTGCCCAGGTTGAAGGCCGCGATATTGAAGCTCGAAGCCAGGCTCTGCCCTGCACCGCGGGCACGCTCCAGCACCCACATCTGCAGCGGCGCCACGGTTGCGAAGGCGGCCACGCCCAGCAGGCCGATGAAGATCACGGACAGCACCTTGCTGTGCAGGACAAAACTCATCAGCCCGAGCACCACGGCCAGCGCCAGCATGCTGCCAAGCACGGTGGCCTGCAGATGGCGGTCCGCCAGCTTGCCGCCAAGCAGGTTGCCGGCCACCAGGCCCACGCCGAAGACCAGCAGGATGGGCGAGACGGCGCTGTCGGCAAAGCCGGTGATCTGCGTCAGAATTGGCGCGATATACGTGAACACCGCAAACACGCCGGCATAGCCCAGCACCGTGGTCAGCAGCCCCAGCAGTACCGGCCGGCGCATCAGCGCGCGCAGGTCGCGGCGCAGGTCCGGGGCTTGCGGTGCTTCGCGTTCGGCCGGCACCGCCAAGGCAATCACCAGCACCGCCACCAAGCCGACGGCGGCCACCGCCCAGAAGCTGGCGCGCCAGCCGTAGGCCTGGCCGAGCCAGGTGCCGAACGGCACCCCGAGCACACTCGCCACCGTCAGCCCGGTGAACATCACGGCAATGGCCGAGGCGCGCTTGTGCGGCGCCACCAGCCCGGTGGCAACCACCGAGCCCACGCCAAAGAACGTGCCGTGCGCCAGCGCGGTGAGCACCCGCGCGGCCATCAACAGCGCATAGTTTGGCGCCAGCGCGCAGGCCGCGTTGCCGATGGTGAAGATCACCATCAGGCCAAGGAGCGCCGTCTTGCGCGGCCAGCGGGCGGTCAGCGCGGTCATGACCGGCGCGCCGGCCACCACGCCGAGCGCGTAGCCGGAAATCAGCAAGCCCGCCGCCGCGATGGAGACGCCGAGGTCGGTCCCGACCTCCAGCAGCAGGCCCATGATGATGAATTCTGTGACGCCGATGCCGAAGGCGCCGGCGGTCAAGGCATAGAGAGCGAGTGGCATAGGGAGTATGTGAAGCGGTATGCGGTATGCGGTATGGGTTACATGCAATCCAGGAAGCCGGAGCAGCATGCTGCGAAGTATGGGGACGGGGAGATTGGTGCGGTAGACTGCCCACACGAACAACATTTATGAATTGAATTCACAATGTCGAGGCTCGAAGTCAACCGCTCCGGCGAGATGGAAGTGTTCGTGCGGGTGGTGGAACAGGGCGGGTTCTCCGCCGCCGCGCGCGCGTTGCGCATGACGCCGTCGGCCGTGAGCAAGCTGGTGGCGCGGCTGGAGGCCCGGCTCGGCGCGCGACTGGTCAACCGCTCCACGCGCCGCATCGAGCTCACGGCGGAAGGCAGTGCCTTCTATGAACGCGCCGTGCGCGTGCTGGCGGACCTGGACGATGCCGAGCGCGGTGCCGCCGCCAGCGCCGTGCCCCACGGCCGCGTGCGCATCAATGCCAACGTGCCCTTTGGCGACCACTTCCTGCTGCCGCTGGTGCCGGAATTTTTGGCGCTGTATCCGGACATCCAGCTCGATATCGTGCTGACCGACCAGGTCATCGACCTGATGGAGGAACGCACCGACGTGGCGATCCGCGCCGGCGAGCTGAAGAGCTCGCAGCTGGTGGCCCGCAAGCTGGGCGAGACCCGTATGGTGGTGGTGGGCGCGCCCGCCTACCTGGCGCGCTGCGGCACGCCCCGCGTGCCCGCCGACCTGGCCGGGCACAACTGCCTGAAGCTAGGCTACGCGCGCGCGATCGAAGGCTGGCCGATGCTCGAAGGCGGGCAAGCCACCATGGTGGCGCCGCTGGGCAATGCCATGACCAGCAATGGCGACGCGCTGCGGCGGATCGTGGTCGGCGGGCTGGGGCTGGCCAGGATGGCCGTGTTCCAGGTCCGCGAGGACATCGCCGCCGGGCGGCTGGTGCCGCTGCTGGAAGCGTTCAACCCCGGCGACCTGGAGGCGGTGCATGCGGTATACCTGGGCCAGGGCCGCCACTTGCCGGCGCGGGTGCGGGCGCTGCTGGATTTCCTGGCGGAGCGGGTGGAGATGGGAACTTAGGGACGCGGATCCGCCGAGACGCCTGGCTTGCTACAAGCGCCGATCGCGCGTCTAATCATTTGGAGGCTGTTTCAAGATGAGGCGGCAGGAGGGCGATATGCGCTGCACGAATTGCGGCTACGCGAACCTCGCAGGCGCCAACTTCTGCGAGGCGTGCGGGGCGCGGCTTGCGCGCATGTGCCCGCAGTGCGGCGCGGAGGCCACCCCCATTGCCAAATTCTGCCGCGCCTGTGGCGTTCCGCTCATGGATTCCCCGTCAGGATCGCCTCTGCCTTCCGGGCCAGCAGTCCCGGCCCCTGTCCACTACACGCCTCCCCATCTGGCCGAGCGCATCCTGGCTGAGCAGGCGGCAATGGAGGCCCGGGGCGAAACGGCCGGTGAGCGCAAGACCATCACGGCCCTGTTCGCCGATATGGCGGGCTCGACGGCCTTGACCCAGGACCTGGACCCCGAGGAAACGCGCCGCCTCATCGACCCCGTGGTGACGCTGATGATGGAGGCCGTGCACCACTACGAAGGCTACGTGGCCAAGTTCCTCGGCGACGGCATCCTGGCGCTGTTCGGCGCCCCCATTGCCCACGAGGACCATGCCCTGCGGGCCCTGTACGCAGCCCTGCGCATGCAGGAAGCGATGCGCCGGCACAGCGACCGGGTCCGTCTGGAGCAAGGCATACCGCTTCAGATCCGGATCGGCATCCACACGGGCGAGGTCGTGGTGCGCTCGATTCGCAAGGATGACTTGCACACGGACTACGATCCGGTCGGGCATACGATCCACATCGCCTCGCGCATGGAAGGTATCGCGACGCCGGCGTCCATCCTCGTCAGCGAATCCACCCATAAGCTGACGGAGGGGTATTTCGAGTTCAAGGCCCTGGGCACCACACATGTCAAAGGCGTCCGGGATGCGCTGGCGGTCTATGAGGTGATGGGCCTCGGGGCAATGCGCACGCGCCTGCAAGTCGCGGCGCACCGTGGCCTGGCCAGGTTTGTGGGCCGCCAGGCCGAATTGGAACAGTTGCACAACGCGCTGGCGCTGGCCAAGGCGGGCCGCGGGCAGGTCGTTGCGGTGGTTGGCGAGGCCGGGGTCGGAAAATCCCGGCTGTTCCATGAGTTCAAAGCGAGATCGCAGGCGGACTGCCTGGCGCTGGAGACCTTCTCGGTTTCGCACGGCAAGGCCTTCGCCTATCTACCGTTGATCGAGCTCTTGAAGAACTACTTTCAGATCACCGCACAGGACAGCGACCGAAGCTGCCGCGAGAAGGTGACCGGCAGGCTGCTCACGCTGGAGCGCTCCCTGGAAAGTCATCTGCCCTACTTGCTCTATCTGCTCGGGAGCATCGAACCCGGCTCGGCACTGCCGACCATGGACGCTTCGATCCGACGTCAACGCACCTTCGAAGCGATTGCTTGCCTGCTGGTCCGCGAGAGCCTGAATCAGCCCCTCGAGGTCATTTTCGAGGATCTGCAATGGCTGGACAGCGAAACCGAGGCCTTCCTCAATCTGCTTATCGACCATGTGCCGGGGGCAAGGATCATCCTGCTGGTCAATTACCGCCCGGAGTATTCCCATGACTGGGGCTCCAAAGACAACTACGCCCAGCTGAGCCTGCAGCCATTGGGCCCGACCGAAGCCCAGGGACTGCTCACCGCGCTGCTCGGTGATGATCGCAGCCTGGTGCCGCTGAAGCGACGCATCCTGGACAAGACCGAAGGCAATCCGTTTTTCATGGAGGAAGTGGTCCAGACTCTGGTCGAGGAGACCGCCTTGCTCGGCCAGCCCGGCTGCTACCGCATCGAGAAGGCGCCCGCCTTGCTGCACATCCCGACCACCGTCCAAGGCGTGCTCGCGGCCCGTATCGACCGGCTCCCGCTCGCCCAGAAAGAACTGCTGCAAACCCTGGCCGTAATCGGCAAGGAGTTTCCATTGAGTCTCATCCTGCACGTCACCAGCCTGGCCGAAGACAAGCTGCGCCCGCTTCTGGCCGACCTGCAGGCGGCGGATTTCATTTACGAGCGGCCCGCATTCCCGGAAATCGAGTACGCCTTCAAGCACGCCCTGACGCAGGAGGTTGCCGGCAATTCGCTGCTCACCGAGCGACGCAGCGCGCTGCATGAGAGTACGGGCCAGGCCATCGAGGCCCTCTTCCATGGTCGGCTGAAAGACTACTGCAGCGAGCTCGCGCACCACTACAGCCGTAGTGGCAATATTCCAAAGGCTGTTGCCTACCTCCACTGTGCCGGCCAGCAGGCCCTCCAGCGTTCGGCCCAGGCTGAAGCGATCCGGCACCTGAGTACCGCCATCGAACTGCTCAAGCGGATGCCGGACAACCCCGAACGCACGCGCCAGGAACTCACGCTGCTGCTCACCCTCGGCCCGGCCCTGATGGCCGCTCGCGGTCAGGCCTCCCCGGATGTGGAGGCAAACTACAAGCGCGCGCTGGCCTTGTGCGAGCAGGAGAGGCAAACACCATACGCCTTCTCGGCTCAGCTCGGACTGTGGGCGTTTTATCAGCTGCGTGCGCAGTACGAGATTGCACACCCCCTTGGGGAACGGTTGCTTGGCCTCGCCCTGGAAACGCAGAAGCCTAAGCAGCTTGCCGAGGCGCATCGCGCGATCGGCGCCACGGTGTTCCGCCTTGGCAAGCTGGACATGGCCCGCGACCATATAGAACAGGTGCTGGCATTGCAGCGCCCGGACCCGCCGGTGTATGACTTTCTCCTCGGATACGGGCGGGATCCGGCCGTCCACGCCACGAGCACATTGGGCTGGATCCTGTGGTACCTCGGCATGCCGGATCAGGCCCGCACGCGCAGCCAGGAGGCCCTGGCGATGGCCAGGACACGCCCGGACGCCTTTAACCTCGCACTTTGCCTTGTCTTTGCGGCTGAAGTGCACCTGTGCCGCAGGGAGGTGCAACTGACCCGCGAGTACGCCGAGGCCGCCATCGCGGTCTCGTGCGAGCAGGGATTCCCGATCTACCTGGCGTGGGGAACCGTCCTGCTTGGCTGGGTGCTTGCCGAACAGGGGAATCATGCGCAGGGGATAGCCCAGATACAGCGGGGCCTGGCCGCCTATCAGGAGACCGGCGCAGCGCTGGGACAGCCAAATCTTCTGGCCCTGCTCGCGGATGCCTACGGAAAGGCGGGGCAAATCCATGCCGGACTAGCTGCGCTGGCCGAGGCGCAAGCCTTGGCAGAAGAGACGGGAGAGCGGCTTGACGAAGCGACGCTGTATCGCCTCAAGGGAGAACTGATACTCCGGCAGTCAAGCCTGGCACCCTTGTCGCCCACCGGCAGCGATGAAGCCGAAGCGTGCTTTCAGAAAGCGATCGCGGTCGCCCGCGACCAGGGTGCCCGGTCACTGGAACTGCAAGCCGTGCTGAGCCTGGCCGGCCTATGGCGCCGGCAAGGAAAGCTGAGCGCGGCGCGCCGTGCGCTGGCGGTAATCCATGGCAGCTTCCGCGAGGGCTCCGATACCGCAGACTGGCAAGAGGCCAAAGCCCTCCTGGATGATCTGACGCGGCAGGATGGCACGACCCCGGTGCCTTCTCCCGAATGACTCAGATGCAAACCCGCTTCCTGGCACTGTGGTCGCGTTCGGGCGGCACGCAGGCTGTCGAGGCCTATGCGGATCTTGCGCGCTGCTATGCCGAGCCGGCACGGCACTATCACACGCTCCACCATGTTCGCCGCTGCCTGCGCGATCTGGACTGGGCGCGCAGCGCGATTCCCGATACTGACGCCGTCGAGCTGGCGCTCTGGTGCCACGACGTCATCTATATTCCCGGGGCGCAAGACAATGAGCAACGCAGCGTTGAGTGGCTCCGCTACTGGGCCGGAGGCCGGATTGCCGCAACGGAGCGCATCGCCGGGATGATCCTGTGCACCTCACATGCCGGCATGGCCGCGAATCTGGCAGGCCAATTTACCGCCGACATCGACCTTGCCGTGCTGGGTTGTGCCCGCGCGCGCTTTCGCCAGAACGGCGCGCACTTGCGGGCCGAGCGTCCTGACCTGGATGAGGTTGCCTATGATTGCGCCGAACGGGCTTTCCTGCGCGCCCTGCTTGATCGCCCTCGCATCTATCACACCGATCTGTTCCATGCTCGCTATGAAGCGCGCGCACGCCGCAACCTGGCGTGGCGGCTTGCGCAGCCGGCGGCATCCGGGGCCTCGTCTTGCATCAAAGAAATTCCCCTCTGATATCGATGGTCGAACGCTGGCCAATGTGGTCGTAGTGCGCCTCCAGCCACGTCCCGGCCTCAGTCCTTCCCTTGTCACGCAGCGAACAAAGGAAGGCCCAGTCAGCGTTGTACTTGCTCGACACGCCCAGCGCGGCCATCGTCTCATCCGACCGGATCGAGTGGATCATCATCTCCTTCATTTCGCTCCGGTCGATCTTGCCTTGCTGGATCAGCGAAGTCACGAATGCGATGGCGCGCATCTCTCGGATGAGGGATGAGTTAAAGCTGACTTCGCTGACGCGATTGAGAATGTCCGCGGCCGTGGTCGGCACGCCACGGCGCACGATCGGGTTGATGTGCACGATCACGACGTCGTGGGTATTGCAGTGATAAATCAGCGGGAAAATTGCCGGGTTGCCAACATAGCCGCCGTCCCAATAGTGCTGGCCATCGATGGCCACTGCCTGGAACAGCGTTGGCACACAGGCTGATGCCAGTACCGCGTCGATGCACAGGTCCTCGCCTGAAAAGATACGTATCCTTCCGGTCTCGATATTGGTCGCGCACAGGTAAAGATGAATGGGGCAGCGCTGGCGCAACGCCTCGAAATCTACCTGCTTCGCCAACACATCCCGCAGCGGGTTCATGTTGTTGGGATTGAACTGGTATGGCGACAGGAGACGCAGAACGATGTCGGCCATCGCATACAGCGGAGAATGGTCCAGGCCCAGGGTGTGTGTCCCCTTGATCCACGGCACCCAGCGCAATGGACTGTATCGTTCAGCCGATTGGGCGATAGCGAGCCAGAAATCGTGCAGCGCCTGGCGCGCGCCGTCGCGCCCTCCCTGCAACAGCCCATAAGCCAGCACGGCGGCATTCATGGCGCCCGCACTCGTCGCGCTGACGCCCTCGATGCCGAGTCGCCCATCCTCGAGCAGCCGGTCGAGGACCCCCCATGTAAACGCGCCATGCATGCCACCGCCCTGCAATGCAAGGGCCACAGCTTTCTGTTCCCCATTCTGTTCCCCATTGTCAGGACTCATGCGATGCTCCCCTTCCATCCCTGACAAGCCGGCGATAGCGGTGGCTGGATAAGCGCCCACGGTCCGTCGTCAAGTATTGGTTTGGCCACGTCCTTTGCGCGCGAAGCAACGCAAAGGCTAACAAAAGATATTTGAAGTTAACACCTTGATGCGCATTTTGTTAGGGCTTCTTAGCACTTGGTTCCCGGAGGAGGGAAAGGACTGCTGCGCCGGATACGCTGGCGTCGCGCCGCTTTCAGGTCGGGAACGGACAAGCTGCGCCAATGCGCGAGGCAATCCCGGCGCGTTACCGGTTACCGGTCACAGCTCATCGGCCGCCTGCAGCCCCTTCTCCACCATATCCAGCAACCGCTGCCCGATCTGGTGTGCCTGCCCTGGCGACATCGCCACCATGCGCAGCGGCCCGTCGATGACCAGCATCGACAAGCCATGCACGGCGGACCACGCGAGGTATTCGGCGCCGGGACGGCGCGCGGCGGACAGCACGCCGGCCTCCATCATCCGGTCCAGCGCCGCGCCGAGCAGTTGGTAGGGGTTGAGGCCGCTGTCGCCCGCCTTGTCAGGGACCGGCACGCCTTCCAGTTCGTCCGGCACCGAGAATGCCGTGCGGAACAGGCCGGGCTCGGCGAGCGCGAACTGCATGTAGCCGGTGCCGACCGCGCGCAGGCTGGCGCGCGCGAAGTCCGCGGGCGCCGCGCTGGCGTCCAGCGCGGCGAGTTGAGCCTCGATGGCCTGCGCCAGCGACGCCAGCGCAGCGGCGCGTACCGCCTGCAGCAAGTCCTGGCGGCCGGCGAAGTGGCGGTAGGCGGCATTGGGCACGACCCCGGCGCGCCGGGTGGCCTCGCGCAACACGACCGCATCCGGGCCACCATCGCGCGCCAGCTCCATGCCGGCTTCCAGCAACGCGCGGCGCAGGTCGCCGTGCCGGTAGGTGCTGCGTAGCGCTGGGGTGGTGGCTGCCGCCGCATCCGCGGGAACGGCGGGAACGGCAGTGCCGCCGGCGTCGGCCGAATCCGTTGGGCTCGCGATGCGCGTGGTGCGCGGGATACTTGAAGAGCGCTTTGCGCCGGTCATTTCCTCACCATGTGGACAGCGTCCATTTTCTTTACTATTGTAGTGGACAGTGTACACAATGATTGACCGGATCGTCGCCATGACCCTGCGGCCCCCCGTCGCTCAAGGAGCAAGGATGGCAAACTCCACATCGTCCCCCTCGTCGCCCTCGCCCTCGTCCTCTTCGCACCTTGCCAGCGAAGCCGAAGTGCGTGCCCTGGTCGACACCTGGGTCAACGCCATGCGCGCGAAAGACGCCGTTGCCATGATGCGCAACTATGCTGAAGACGTGGTCATCTTCGATGTGGCGCCGCCCGCGCACTTGCGGACCCTGGGTGCGCGCCACCATTTGTTTTCGCAAGATCGCTGGCCGATGGCTGGTAGTGCATGAGCACGCATCGATGCCGGTGAGTTTCAACCCCTGACGCGTTTCAACCCTGGAAGTGGAAAGGAGACAAGATGCTAGTCCAACCCTATCTGTTCTTTGAAGGCCGTTGCGAGGAGGCGGCTGAGTTTTACAAGCGCGCCGTCGGCGCCGAGGTGGTCATGATGATGCGCTTCAAGGAGGCGCCTCCGCCGGAGTCTCCCCCGCCCGAAGGCGCTTGCGCGCCCGCGGCCGGCACCGAAGAGAAGATCATGCACATGTCCATGCGCATCGGCGAGACCACGGTGATGATGTCCGATGGCCGGTGCACGGGCAAGCCCGATTTCCAGGGCTTCTCGCTGTCCGTGACCGTGCCCGATGTGGCCAGCGCCGACCGCGTGTTCAACGCCCTGGCCGAGGGCGGCCAGGTGATGATGCCACTGGGCAAGACCTTCTATTCGCCACGCTTTGGCATGACGGCCGACCGCTTCGGCTTGATGTGGATGGTCATCGTCCTGGAGTCCTGAGCCGCGCTGCATCAGACTGAGCCAAGCCACGCCGGTCATTCCGGCGTGGCTTTTTTCATTGCTCGTTATGCTGCATATTGTGTCTTTTATTGGCCTGGCCAACGCCGGCTACTACGCCATCGAATCCCTGCGCATCGAGAAAGGCTACCGCGCCTGGAGCTGCGAGCTGACCACCGACATCAACCCCTTCGAGGCGGGGCTATCCTTCGCCTGCAAGCTCGACAAGCCGATCCCGTTCCGTGGCCGCGAGGCACTGCTGAAGCTGCGCGCGGGCGGCGGCGCGGTGCGCCCGGCGGGCTTTGTCACCTCGGCGGCCTTCGGGCATACGCTCGGTTGCCCGGTGGGCATGGCGCTGCTGCAGAGCCGGCCCACGGGGGAGCGATAACTAGCGATAACGGTAAGGCTCAGCCTTGCTTGCCGTCGGGGCCGGACGTGGCCGTTGCCTGGTTGGACTTCAGTGCGCAAGGCGTCTGCGCTTGCTGCTTTGCCTGCGCCTGCTTCTGGGCGCGCGCGCGTTCGATAACGCTCCAGTCGGGACCGGCAAAGGCGGGCAGCGAGGCAGCGAGGGTCGTGACGCTCAGCAGCGCCAGCACGATGGTTTTCATGATTTGTCTTGAGACAGAATTGGCAATGGCAATGGCAATGGCAATGGCAATGGCAATGACATTGCGTGGAGGATCTTGATATTTGCATACTTGCCGGTCCGGCCGTGGGTGGAGGGGTCCCGGGGCCGGACCGGCAGCGCTGTATCAGGCGCTGGCCTGGCGGTTGTCAGCCGCGCCATGCGCCGGCGGGGCCGACACGCCGGTCAGGTCGCGCCCGGCGAGGTTCAGTGCCGCAGCTGCGCTGCCGTGCGCGCCGTCCGTGAACGGGTCGCGACGGTCGCCAACGCGAGCGCCATCGGTGAAGGGATCGCGGCGGTCGCCAACGCGGGCACCGTCGGTGAAGGGGTCGCGCTTGCCATTGTGGAGTGCGTAGCCGTACTTGTCGCCGGCGTTGGTGCTATCTTTCGGACCCGTTGCACCGGCTTGCGTTGCGGCCAGGAGGCAGACGCCGAAGGCGGCTGCGGAAACAAGGGTCGTGAAGCGCTTCTTATTCATGATTGCTGCTTAATTCCAGATTGGGCGGCACTTTCCACTGGGTGTGGAGCGGGATAGGCGGATTCTTGCGTCCCG
This sequence comes from Cupriavidus sp. GW823-FHT07A04, assembly GCF_058794615.1. NCBI lineage: Bacteria > Pseudomonadati > Pseudomonadota > Betaproteobacteria > Burkholderiales > Burkholderiaceae > Cupriavidus > Cupriavidus sp. GW823-FHT07A04. The sequence continues at coordinate 271,787 of NZ_JBXAHA010000013.1, read as the reverse complement.
CATGTCGTCTGTTTCGCCTTTTGATCTGCACCGCGTGTTCGATGCGTTCGATGCGTTCGATGCGTTCGATGCGTTCGATGCGTTCGATGCGTTGAGCAGCGCGGTACAAGCACACAGTGTAGCCACGGCGAATCATTCCTGGGATGAATTAAACGTCTCACTTCCAGTCGAATTTTTCACAACACAAAACCGCACGAGCCGCGCGTGTACGGTGATGGATCGCGCCATGGCCGCATCGGCGCATGCAAAACCCGACTGGCCCGCGCGACTTTAAATCATGTTGTCCGCGCGTATGGCATGGGTACACTCTGCACGCCCTTCCCCTGGCCCCAGACTGCCATCACAAGAAACAGAACACTCCCGGCCGCCCCCGAATGACAGACTCTCCTCGCCCTGCACCGCTCCAGCGGCCCTCCCCTGAAGACATCCGCAAGCGCATCTACGCCATCGTTGCCGCATCCTCCGGCAACCTGGTCGAGTGGTTCGACTTCTACGTCTACGCGTTCTGCGCCATCTACTTCGCCCCCTCGTTCTTCCCCAAGTCCGACCCCACTGCGCAACTGCTGAATACCGCCGGCGTTTTCGCCGCGGGCTTCCTGATGCGGCCGATCGGCGGCTGGCTGTTCGGGCGGATTGCGGACCGCCACGGACGCAAGAACTCGATGCTGATCTCGGTGCTGATGATGTGCTTCGGCTCGCTGCTGATCGCTTGCCTGCCCACCTACGGCGCCATCGGCAACTGGGCGCCCGCGCTGCTGTTGCTGGCGCGGCTGCTGCAAGGCTTGTCGGTCGGCGGGGAATATGGCACCACGGCCACGTACATGAGCGAGATCGCGCTCAAGGGGCGGCGCGGGTTCTTCTCATCGTTCCAGTACGTCACGCTGATCGGTGGCCAGTTGCTGGCCGTGCTGGTGGTGGTGGTGCTTCAGCAACTGCTGGATGAGGCGCAGCTGCGGAGCTGGGGCTGGCGCGTTCCGTTTGTGATCGGCGCGCTCACCGCCGTGGTGGCACTGGCATTGCGCCGCACGCTGCGCGAAACGTCATCCGCGGCTACGCGCGGCAACAAGGAGGCAGGCAGCCTCGCCGCGCTGTTCCGGCATCACAAGGCGGCGTTCCTTACCGTACTGGGCTATACCGCCGGTGGCTCGCTGATCTTCTACACGTTCACCACGTATATGCAGAAGTACCTGGTGAACTCCGCCGGCATGTCCATCAAGACGGCAAGCACGGTGATGACCGGCTGCCTCTTTGTCTATATGTGCATGCAGCCGCTGTTTGGCGCATTGTCCGATCGCATTGGCCGGCGCAGCAATATGCTTGCCTTTGGCGCGCTGGGGACGGTTGCCACCGTGCCGCTCCTGAGCGCCCTGCAGATTGTCTCCAGGCCGCTCGCGGCCTTCGTGCTGATCTCGATCGCACTGGCAATCGTGAGTCTCTACACATCGATCAGCGGCATCGTGAAGGCGGAGATGTTTCCCCCGGAAGTGCGCGCATTGGGCGTGGGGCTTGCGTACGCGATCTCCAATGCGATCTTTGGCGGCTCGGCCGAGTACGTGGCGCTGGCGCTGAAGTCAGCCGGCCATCAATCGGTGTTCTACTGGTATGTGACGGCGATGATGGCGCTGGCGTTCGGGGTCAGCCTGCGCCTGCCGCGCCAGGCCAGGCACCTGCGCCACGAGTATTGAGGCGCCAGGGCCATACACCGGGCTTCGGTCAGGCGGCGCGATCCCAGGCCTGCAGCTGTTCGGCCGTGGCACCGGCGCCGCCGCAGACGATGACCAGCACGTCGCTCGCCGCCGTCACCGCGGCAGGCTTGCGCTCCAGCGCGGCCAGCGCCGCGCCGCATGCCGGCTCCACCACGATCCGGTGCTCGGCCAAAAAGCGCAGGCACGCGCCCACCGCTTCCTTGTCCGTGACCACCTCGCTGACGATCGGATGCAGTTTTGACCACTCGAGCGATTTGGCGCAAGGGCTCTTGGCACCCAGCGAGGTCGCGATGCTCGTGATGGCGGGCAGCTCGACCTGCGCGCCGGCCGCCAGCGAGGCGGCGTAGGAATCCGCGCCAACGGTCTCGGCCGCGATGACGGGCACATCGTGCCAGCCATTGCGTTCCAGCCCGGCCAGCACGCCGCACAGCAAGCCGCCCCCGCCTACCGATAGCAGCACCGCGCCCGGCTTGACGCCGGCGGCGGCCACCTCGTCGATCATCGTCGCGTGGCCTTCCCACAGCAGGGGATCGTCAAACGGGTGGATAAACGCATACTCCGGGCGCATCAGCGAAAGCGCGTGATCGTTGGCCTCGCTCCATGCGCGTCCGTGCACGACCAGATCGGCGCCTTCGGCCGCGATACGCTCTCGCGCCGCGGCCGAGGTGGTCTCGGGCACGACGACGGTCACCGGCACGCCAAGCAGCCGCCCGCTGTAGGCGACGGCAATGCCCGCATTACCGCCCGACGAGCACACGAAGCGTTTTGCGCCCCACTCCTTGTAGGTCTGGCATGCATGGCCGACGCCGCGCGCCTTGAACGAGCCCGGGGGCTGCAAGGCCTCCATCTTGAACCACACCGAGCGCCCCAGCCGTGCCGAGTAGGACGTGGATCGCAGCAGCGGGGTGACGATGTGCAGGCTCACGGGCAGGGCATTTTCAGCATGGGGCATGGTGGCGCTTCTTGGTTCTGGCATGAAGAACCTTGAATGTTAGAAGCCTGCCGCCCATGCGGTCAAATGCCTATCAATCCCGAAAGCTATACTTGCAAGGCATAGCAATATTCAGAGGGCAACTGGCAGAGCATGCGAAACATCGAAACGCGGCACTTGCGCTACTTCATCGCCGTCGCGGAAGAAGGCAGCATCATCGCGGCATCCCGGGCGCTGAACATCACGCAGCCGGCCTTGTCGCGGCAGATCCAGGATCTGGAGGGGGTGATCGGCGCCCCGTTGTTCGAGCGGCATGCCAAGGGCGTGCAACTCACCGATGCCGGCACCAGCTTGCTGCACGACGCGAAGCAGTCGCTGCTGCAGCTGGAACAGGCACGCGACCGGGCCTATCGCATTGCACAGGGCCAGACCGGCTCCTTTTCGCTCGGCATCATGCCCAGCTACCTGGCCTCGCCGGTGACGCTGGCGATTCTTGCGCACTTCCGGGAGCACAACCCGGAGATCCTGCTCTCCATCGAGCCGCTGTTGTCATTGCAGCAGGCACAGGCAATCCGCGGCGAAGAGCTGGACGGCGGCATCATGGCCTGGCGCACGCCGGACGATGCCAGCCTGAGCGGCATCGCCCTGTACCGGGAGCGCTTTGTGCTGGCCGTGCCGGCGCAGCATGTCTCGCCGGCGAAGCGCGCGCGGCGGCTGGCCGACATCGCCGGCGAACGCTTTGTGTGGTTCAACCGCGAGAAGTCGAGCGCGCAGCACAGCCTGCTGATTGCGGCGTGCGCCAAGGCCGGGTTCACGCCGCATATCGTCCAGATCGGCACCGACACGCCAACCATCCTGGGGCTGGTCGCCGCCGGCATGGGCTGCGCGCTGGTGCCCGCCAGCTCACAACTGCACGCGCCGCCCACCATCGCCTTCATCGCGCTGGCCGACCTGACCGATGGTGTCGATATCGAGTTCGTATATTCGGCAGCGCACCGCTCGCCACGCGTGCAACGCTTTATCGAATCGGTCCGGCATGTCACCGGCACCAAGGCAAAACACGCACGCGGCAAGCCATAGGGCCGCAGCCACTCAGTGTGCCTCGCTGATCCTGTGCTCTGCCTGCCCCGGAGGAATACAGATCGTAAAAACCTCCAGGCTCTCTCGGCAACCATACGCCGGTGACTCCAGGTGTCCGGCACCACCTGCTGCGTGTCGCACATGGCTTGCGAGATTTGCGCGCCCCCAGGAAGAATCAGAACTTGCCTGCGTCCATTCTGCTTCTGCGCAAGCGGGTATGGCACGTAGCCGCTTCCTTCCTCTAGCGGAATCATGCGGTAATACGAAGGCTTGCGATTTTCATCAAGCAGTCATACACGAACGGAAGAGGAATCGGCGATCACACGTGACCCGTCGATGCTATCCACCGCACGTAACATGGCCAACAACACTTGGTGGAGACGATCCCAAACGCCGGGCTTCTGCCACGCGTGCAGCAGTCGCCAGCAACTCATTCCGGAGCCACAAGTGGCTTGGCTCACCGCACAAGCTGTTTCAGTCCTGCAACAGCTTGGTGCAGTAACTGACGAAATAGGCACGCCGCAAACGCTAGCGGTCTGCTGGTTTGACCTGTCTCCGGGGGGGGGCGCTGTAAAAAAAGGAATCCCCCGAGGCTGTTATTCGGGGGAGATGCTTGATTCGCGGCGGTGAACGCTGAGCGCTGACGACGTGTTCTTTTGCGGACCCTTCTGCCGTTGCTTACATGCTGTCCTCAACCAGCCCATCGCGGTTGGTGATTCTCGCGCCATCGGTGAATACGTCTCGTCTATCTGTGACTCTCGCCCCATCTGAATAGACATCAAACTTTGTGCTCATCCCCCCATCTGAGTATGGGTCTCGCGGCCCCAACACACTGGCGCCGTCGGTGTAGACATCTCGCGCCCCGATGCCGGCATAGGCTACGCCGGCGCCAAGCGCCGCACCCGCCGCAGCGAGCAGTAAGACTGTTTTTACCATTTCTTTCACCTCCTTTTCAGGTGGTTGCAAGAACACCGAGACGCATTCCTTTTCGCTCCAGTGCCGCCACTTTGTACGACTCCAATGTATGCGCTGAAGGCAAGCGCATGAATAAGGTCTTCTTCCGAAAAGGGCCTAGGGGATTGCCCTATTGGGCACGGCAGCCATGGTCAACGATGTCACGCAGCCGCGTACATTGCTGCATGGCGAGGGGAGCGATCCGTTCGCCCATGCGCAACTGCATGTGCTATCTGTCCTGAGCAATCTGCGGGTGATACGACGTCGACCGCATCCGGGTGCCAAGGGCCAACTGCGCCTGGATTCTGGCCGAGGACCCGAAACCCGGCACGACAATGCTCGCGCTCATACGGAATCTGGCGTCCAACCCGGGCTGTATCTCATCGAATCCATCGGCTACGCTTACCGCACAGGAGAGTTCTGACGTAGATTCATAGGGTGAATTCAACGGATCGTCCCAGCACTTCGCCTAGCACCGATTCGGGGCAAATTCGTGATTTGCCACAGGTGCATCGGACACCAACTTTCGCAAGCGTATTGTCACTGCGGCTAACGAGAAAACGGCTGGATGTGGCAGGGACTGTCCCCAGAATTTGAAGCGAACCATGGTCATCATTCCGAGCAACTCGAGGCTTAGCCTCTTCGTTCACACCGGATTTGTCGCATTGGCGTACTACGCAGGTGCAAAGCTGGGACTTGCTTATGCGGTAGTGGGCGGTGCGGTGTCCCTGGTGTGGCCTTCCAGCGGCATCGCCCTCGTTGCGCTGCTCGTTATGGGCTTCGCCGTTGCCCCCGGCATTGCCATTGGTTCCATTTTGGCCAACATGTCGGCGGGGGTGCCCCTGCCAGTGGCCGCGGTGATTGGCCTGGGCGCGACGACTGCAGCCTTGACGGCTGCATTATTGTTAAAGCGGGTAGCCCGATTCCAGAACACCCTGGACCGCATCAAGGATGTGTTAGCTTTCATCATCCTGGCTGCGACTGTCAGCACGGCAGTGAGTGCGCTGATCGGTGCGACCGCCCTCTTTGGAGGGGGCTTGGTGTCAGTCGCCGAGTACGGCGCGGCCTTTGTGAAATGGTGGCTCGGTGACATGATGGGGGTGCTCGTGGTGGCCCCGCCGCTGCTCAGCTTGTTCACGTATCCGAGCCCTATCCGCTCCGCAAAGCAGGCCGTGGAAGCGTGCGGACTGACCGTTGCGATCTTCTGGGTGAGTTACGTCATTTTCGGCGCCACCGAACTTGCCGGGCACAGCTACTATCCGGCAGCCCTGGCGATTTTTCCGTTCATTATCTGGGCGGCTCTGCGCTTCGATCACTTGGGCACCAGCCTCCTAACCTTGCTGGCCTCAATCGTGGCCATCTGGGGCACCACGAACGGCACCGGTCCCTTTGCCGCTGAATCTCCGGTGGATAGCCTCGTGAGATGGTGCGCCTTCGCGAATGTCGTGGCAGTAACCGGACTGCTGCTGGTGGCGGCACATGCTCAGGAAAAGCGCATCCATAGCCTCCTGCTGGCATCCCATGTCGAGTTGGAACGACGCGTGCAAGAGCGAACCCAGGACTTGCAGCTAGCAAACCATGAACTGAAGCAGGAGATGGCGCGACGTCGTCTATTGGAAGCAGAACTGATCCGATTCGGCGATCAGCAGCAAAGACTCATCGGCCGAGAACTGCATGACGGCCTCGGGCAGCACCTCACCAGCTTGGGCTTCTATTGCGCCACCTTGAATCAAGAACTACAGAAGCATAGCCACCCAGCCGCCGCGAAGGCGGCTACCATCGTCGAATTGGTGAAGCAGGCGTCCTTGATGACCCGCAAGATTGCCCATGGCCTGGACCCGGTCGCCATGGAATCTGGTGGCCTCACGGTCGCCTTGCAAGGGCTGGCGCAGACGACCCGCGCGCTGAATGGCATAGGCTGCACGCTCCGCATCGAGTCAAATGTGGACTTACTGGATCCGCCGATGCAGATTAACCTTTACCGTGCGGCACAGGAAGCCGTCAATAACGCGCTGAAATATAGCCAGGGCCGCCACATTTGGATCGACCTGGAGCGCGACGGCGGCATGCAGAGGCTTTCCATCAGTGACGACGGGATGGGGGTCGATCTGGAACAAATGGAGCGTGCTTCGGGACTGGGACTTCACAGCCTGCGCCACCGGGCGAGCCTCCTGGGCGGCTCTTGCATGGTCACCCGCAATGCTTTGGGCGGCACCACGGTTGCCATCAGCTATCCGATACCAGAGAGTCCGGGACATGAAGCCATCTAGCCCGGGCCACGCGACTCAGATCCTGATCGTGGATGACCACCCCATCGTCCGGGAGGGGTTAACACACTTGCTGAATCTGCATGAGGATCTGCACGTCTGCTGTGCGGCCGGCAGTGCCGAAGATGCCCTGGCGGTGATGGCCTGCCAGCCTGATATGGCCATTGTGGACCTCAGTCTGCACTCGAACTCCGGTCTGGATCTTGTCAAGACGCTCCGGCAACACTATCCAAAGCTGGCAATCCTCATCCTCAGCATGCATGACGAAACCCTGTTTGCCGAACGCGCGCTGCGGGCCGGAGCAAACGGGTACCTGATGAAACTCGAGGCCACAGAGCAGATTATGAACGCCATCCGCGAGGTGCTGGCGGGCAATATCTACCTGAGCGCCGCAATGCATGAAAAGCTGGCGCGGACTCTGACGGTTCCCCAGAAGATTCCGGCGGGCTCAATCGCGAGCCTTTCGGAACGGGAGTTCGAGGTCCTGCACCTGATCGGACTCGGCTTCAGCACCCGCGAGATCGCCGAGAAACTGAGTCGGAGCGTCAAGACCATCGAGGCACATCAGGCCAACATTAAGGAAAAGCTGGATATTCCTAGCGGCAAGGAGCTGATGCGCTTCGCCATTCAGTGGATCGAGGGCCAGTAAGGCGGAGTCCGCCGCACCGAATAAGCCCCCCCCCGGAGACCTTTAAGCATTTTTTTCTCAGGAGGACGATCACTTCGGTAACGGCGCCGATGGCAGGTGCTGCGCCAATGTCTAACAAATATCAGGCCAGATGGACGAAACGAAGCAAGGCACGTGTGCGTCTCCCTCTCGAACGTGTCCGGTGTGGGGTTCAAACCTGCCGTTGAACTTCTGACGGCTCGACCGGTTGAATCCGCAGTCGGGAAACGTCATTCGCTATTGGCTGTCAACTGACCGTGCCTCGGTCGAAAACGGTCGCCGGATTGGGCGGCTGCATCGGCCAATACCCAACATTCCTGGCGGGCAGAATTGCCTATAATTTGCATTCCCCAGCGGCTATAAATAAAAGGCTTGACGCGCAAGGGGGGCACCATGACAGACGAGTTTCGCGCCGCATTCGATCAGGCGTATTCGCGGGCCCTCGCTTTTCATGACTCCCGCGCGTCCCGACACCCCGCGGCGACAGCTAGCTTCGAAGAATTGTGGGCGGCGTTGTACGTACCAACGCCGGAAGAAGGGGTGACAGCTACCGAAGTCATCAAGCAACTGGCCGCAGGGGTAGATGCCGGCCTCATGGGGGCGGCAGGGCCTCGGTTCTTTGCAAAGGTCATGGGAGGCTCTCATCCAGTCGGCGTAGCGGTCGATTGGATGACAAGTATGTGGGGGCAGAACAGTGGGAGCTACCACGGGTCCCCCGCAGGTGCCGTCGCCGAGCAAGTCGCGTCAGCATGGCTTCTGGATTTGCTAGCGCTACCCACGGACTGCTCGATAGGCTTCACGACGGGTGCGACGATGGCAAGTTTCGTTTGCCTCGCTGCGGCGAGGAGCAAAGTATTGCGCCTGGCGGGCTGGAATGCCGACGCAGATGGCTTGTTCGGCGCGCCGCCGGTCAATGTATGCATCGGCAACGATGCGCATGCCGCGATCTTTGCCGTGTTGCGCTATCTGGGACTTGGCCACGATCGTGTCATGCGAATCCCGACGGATGATGCAGGCCGCATGTTGGTTCCCGCCCTGTCCAGTGCGTTGGCATTGTGCGGCGGGCCGCTCATCGTCATCGCGCAGGCCGGTCAAATCAACACAGGTGCATTCGATCCGTTCAATGAAATTGCGGACGTCGTTCATCGCTATGGTGGATGGCTTCACGTCGACGGTGCGTTTGGCTTGTGGGCGCGCGCGTGCCCGGCGTTAGCCCAGTTGACCGCAGGCGTTGAGCAAGCGGACTCCTGGGCGACCGATGGCCACAAGTGGCTTCAGACACCCTACGATTGTGGGTACGCGATCGTCCGGGACTCGGATGCCCATCGGCGCGCGATGGCGTACGAAGCGAGCTATCTGCCGACAGCAGGCGGGGAATGCAGGGAGCCCTTTCACTACGTACCCGAACTTTCAAGACGTGCGCGCGGCTTCGCGACCTGGGCACTTATCCGCGCGTTCGGACGGCGTGGCATTGCGGCAATGATCGAACGACACTGTCTTTTCGCCAGACGCATGGCGAAGCGCCTGACATCCGAAGCCGGTGTGGCGGTACTCAATCAGGTGGAGCTGAATCAGTTTGTCGTACAGTTCGGCGTGGGGGAGCCACTTGAGCGCCGTGATCATTTGACAAGGGCCACCATCGAAAACATCCAGGCTGCAGGGACTTGCTACGTTGCCGAGGCTACCTGGCATGATCGTCTTGTGATGCGCTTCTCTGTCATTTCCTGGGCGACGACCGAAGAGGATATCGATCGTTCCGCCGATTCGATCATAGCGTGCTGGCGACAAGTCAGTTCAACGTTCAGATGCTCACGGAAAACGCTATGACGACATTCATTGCCAAACGTCACGGCATCGTATGGCTGGTGAGCATTCTGCTGCCAGTGATGTTGTCATGCTCTGTGGCGGAAAAGTCCAGCTCGTTGAGACAGCAACTCATTGGTGGCTGGACGTTGGTGTCGGTCAGGAGTATTGACGCAGACAAGCCATCGGAGCCTTACGGCCCTGCACCAGAGGGATACTTAACTATTGGTGGCAACGGGCGGAACCCGGAAAATCGTATGGAAACGCGCTGACTGAGCTATGTTCGGGTAAAAGTTCCAGCAAATGAAGGATTCCGCTAAGCATCCCGAGCACTCGACAGAGCAGATTCTGCGGAGAGTACGCATTTCCGTGCCGCAGACAAGTGGAGGGTAGTCTTTGTCAAACCCTATTCCATCGGGGCACGCTCTGCCACCTTCGGGCTGTTCTGCCAGCCGCCGCCCAGCGCCAGGAACAGGTTGATCTGGTTGAGGGCCACCTGGCTGTCCGACGCCGCCAGTGCTGCCTCGGCCCCGGCAAGCGTGCGGTCGGCATCCAGGCTGGACAAATACGGCACGCGGCCGGACTGGTACAGCAGCCGGTGCTGGCGTGCAACCTCATTGGCATCGTCGCGCGCCACGCGCAAGGACTGGTTGCGCTCCAGCTCGCGCGTGTAGGCGCTTAGCGCACTCTGCGTCTCCTCCAGCGCCTTGAGCACCACGCCGTCGAAGCGGGCGAGTGCCGCGTCCGCGCCAGCCTCCATGCCGTGGATGCGCGGGCGCACGCCATTGGTGGGCAGGTTCCAGGTGATCAGCGGGCCCATGCCCCAATGCGCGGTCGGGCCGGTGCCGAGATCGCTCAGGATGCCGCTCAGGCCGGCCGACGCACCGATGCGGACCGAGGGATAGAGATCGGCGGTGGCCACGCCAATCTTCGCCGTGGCCGCTGCCAGCTCGCGCTCCGCCTGGCGGATATCGGGGCGGCGCTTGAGCAGCGCGGCACCGTCGCCAACAGGCATCGCCTGGCGCAGCGTCGGCTCCTCATGACATTCGGATACGGCTTGCGGCAACGCTGCCGGCGGCTGGCCCAGCATGACGGCGAGCCGGTAGGCCGCGCCCTCCTTCTGCGCCTTGAAACGCGGCAATGCCGCGCGCAAGGTCTCGGCCTGCGCGCGGGCGCGCAGCATGTCGGCAGGCTGGCCACGGCCGGCGGCTACCATCTTGCCGGCGATCTCCACGCCGCGCGTCTGCAGCGCGAGCTGCTGCTGCGCCACCGCCAGCTCGTGCGTGGCGGCGCAACCCTGCACATAGGCGCGCACGGTTTGCGCGACCACGCTCACGCGCGCCATGTCCAGCGCGGCCTGGCTTGCCTGCGCGCTGGCCAGCGCGGCCTCGTCGGCGCGGGCCAGCTTGCCGAAGAAGTCCACCAGATACGACACCGAGAAGCCGACATCGCCCAGGTTGAAGACCGGCACCTTCTCCTTGAGCAGGAAGCTCTCGCCCGCGATCTGCGCGCGTTCGGCCTTGGCGGAGAAGGCCGCCTGCGGCAGGTTCTCCGCTTCCACCTCGTGATAGGCCGCCACCGCCCGGCGCAGGTTGGCGGCGGCCACGCGCAGGCTGGTATTGGCGCTGAGCGCCTGCTGCACCAGTGCATCGAGCTTGGGGTCGTCGTACAGGCGCCACCAGTCGTCCGGGACCGGCGCCACCGAGACGGCCGGGCCCTCCGTGCCGAGCAAGGGGCCGTTGGCCTCGGGCGCACGCACGGCCGCCTGCTCCGGCACGTGGTAGTCAGGGCCCACGGTGGTGCAGGCGAACAGCAACGGAGCCAGTGCTGGCAGCAGGGCAAGGCTGAGCTTGCTCATTGCGCGCCCTCCTCCGTGGTCTCGTCGCGCAGCACGGCGATGGTCTTGCGTGGCTGGGCCACGGAGACCGTCGCCGTGCGGCCCGACACCAGCCGCACATCCGCCGGCACATCGTCCAGCGCGATGCGCACCGGCACACGCTGCGCCAGCCGCACCCAGTTGAACGTGGGGTTCACATTGGGCAACAGGTTGGCGCCATTGCTGCGGTCGCGGTCCTCGATGCCGGCGGCGATGCTCTGCACATGGCCGTGCAGGATCGTGCGCTCGCCCATGATGCGCACGGAGACCGGGTTGCCGATGCGGATGCCCCCCAGCTTGGTTTCCTCGAAATAGCCTTCGACGTGGAAGGAGTTCAGGTCGACCATCGACAATACCGGCCGGCCCGTAGCCACGTAGTCGCCCAGGCGCGGCAGGCGGTCGTTGAGAAAACCATCCACCGGGCTGGCCACCCGGGTGCGGGCGAGGTTGAGCCTGGCCAGCGCCACCGCCGCCTCCGCTTGCGCCAGCGCTGCCTCGCCCTGCTGCACCCGCGCCTGCCCTTCTTCCACCACCTCGGTGGCAACCACCTCGGACAAGGCGTGGCTGCGGATGGCCTCCCGGCGCGCCTGCGCCAGCGTGGCGCGCTGCGCGGCGGCACTCGCCATGGCCTGCTGCAACGCCAGCTGGTAGCGGTCCTGGTCGATCACGAACAGCACCTGCCCGCGCCGCACGCGCTGGTTGTCCTTGACGAGTATCTGCGTCACCAGCCCCGAGACATCCGGCGCAACCTGCACCACGTCGGCCCGCACGTGGCCGTCGCGCGTCCATGGCGCCACGGTGTAGTAATCCCACAGATGCTTGCCGACAAAGAGCGCGGCCACGGTGGCCAGCAGCGTCAACATCACGGGGACCAGCAAACGGAACTTGAATTTCATGATTGCGGCCAGCGGGCCATGGCGGCCACGCCACCCAGCACGATGACGTAAAGAGCCAGATTAAAAAGCGACCGGTGCCAGACCAGCCGGTAAAAGCCCGCGCGCGCAAGGGCCGCACGCAGGCAGGCGGTGATGACGAAGGTGAGGAGCATCAACGCCAGCAAGCCGGGCACGAAGACGCCGTAGAGATCGATTTCCGCGCTTAGCATCGGGGCTCCGCGCGTAACGGGATTGGCACGGCCCGCGACAACTGCACCTGCGGCGCCGCGGCTTGCGGCAGTGCCTGCGTCTGCGTCGGATACAGCGTGACCCGCAACGCAATCAGCGCGCCCAGCGCACTGCGCGCATGCTCGCCGGGACTTTGCGACGCGCCGCTTTGCATGGCCACCTCGCGCAGCGCCTTGTCGATCCGCTCGGATAGCGCATCCGGCGGCGCCATCGCGTGGCCGGCCTTCAGGCGCGCGCGGAAATGCAAGGCAACCGCGTTGAGCACCCTGGCCACGGCGCGGCGCGCGGCCGGGCGCTGCCCGGGCAGGCTGCGCTGCAGCGCCAGCGCGCCAAACCCGACCTGCAACTCGGCAAAGCCATCCGAAGCCATCTTGTCATCGCTGGCCGCAAGTCGTGGCACCAGTTGGCTGAGCCGGTCCAGCATGCGGCCGCCGAGCCGGGCGTGTTCGTCCGGCTCGCGCCGCGTGGCGGCTTGCGCCAGGTCCTTCCAGCTCGCGCGGATCAGCCGGTGCGCCGCCACGCGCGCGCCGAACGGCCGCGTCGCCATGGCCCACAAAGGCGCGAACAGCATGCCGCCGATGCTGGCCAGGCTGCCGTTGAAGGTGGTCAGGAAATTCGTGTCGTAGACGCTCTGCACATTGGCGAACGACGCCGTATTGACCGACAGCAGCATGGCGATCAGGTTGAAGCCGGGCCGCGATATCAGCATGCCGATACCCATGTAGGGCAACGCCAGCATACCCACCAGGGTTTCGAAGTTGTGCGCGTTCGGCACCACCAGGAACAGGTAGAACGACGATACGGCAAAGCAGAATCCGCTCCAGCGCAAGAACGAATGCGCGACCGGCCGGGGCTCCTCGATGGTGGCAAAGAAGCAGCAGGCGATGGACGCCACCGCGACCGATCCCGCGCCGTCCTCCCATCCCGAGGCGATCCAAAGCATGCCCGCGCAAAACACCGCCAGGCTGGTGGAGCAGGCATAGAACAGCAGCATGGCGTGATCGTGGTGATGCGCCCGGTCCGCGCGCTCGGCGCCGCGCCCAAGCGCGCGCACGGAGGGCGCGGCGGCGCTGGCCGCCTGGTCGCCAATGCCATGCTGCAGGGCGTGGCAGTCTTCGCACAGCGCGGCCAGCGTGCGCAGCTGATCGTTGGCGGTGGCGACCAGCCCGCCATGCCAGCCCGGCGCGCGCGCATAGTCCGCCCACGGGAGCGCTTCCGGCTCCAGCGCGGGCGCCGGGCCGTCGAAGCCCGCCCGAATCCACGCAGACATGGCGGCCATCTGGCGCGCCAGGCTATCGGGTATGCCCTCGGCGTGGCGCCGCAATGCCTGCAGCACGCCGGCCAGCGAGGACAGCACGGGCAGCAGCATCGTCATCCGCTCGCGCAAGGCGCGGGCGTGGCGCAGCGTGTGCGCGCTTTCCGTGTCGTAGGAGAGCTGGGTGATGAGCTGGTCCAGCGCGAGGATGTCGGCGGCCAGCCGGTGGCGGCTGCCGTGGCGCGTGGCATTGGCATCAGGATCGGCGGACAACATGTCGGTGGCCCACAATGCCGCGTCGGCCAGCCAGGTGGCGGAGCGGGCGCGCAGCGCAGGCGCTACCTTGGCCGGGAAGACGATGGCGCCCACCATGCCGGCGCACAGGATGCCGATGACGATCTCCTCGATGCGCGCCACGGCGATGTCGAAGACTTGCGCCGGCTCGCTGACCGCCGGCAGCGCCACGATCGGCAGCGTATAGGCGGCCAGCAGGAAGACATAGCTGCGCGGCGTGCGCTGCAGCAGCGAGAAATAGAGCAAGCCTCCCGTCCACAGGGCGATCGCGGCCATCAGCAACACCGGCGCATTAACCAGCAAGGGCACCGTGACCACCGCGGCCGTCGCGCCAAGCACCGTGCCCGCCACGCGATAAGCGGCCTTGGAGCGGGTGGCGCCGGTCAGCGGGTGAGAAACAAAATAGACGGTTGCCATGGCCCAGTAAGGGCGTGGCAAACCCAGCGCGAGCGCGATATAGAGCGCTAGCATCGAGGCGGCAAACGCCTTCAGTGAAAAGAGCCACTGTCGTGCGCTGGGCCAGCTAGCCATGACGCGAATATCCATTGGAAAGAGCGTAGGCCCGAAGTGTAGCCAACTGGCAGACATTCCTCACATGATTTAAAATTGCAAATCACATTCGCTTTTTTCATGGGAAAGGAAGCACCCAATGCCCATCGACATCCGCGCCCTGCGCTACTTCGTTGAAACCGTTCGCCTGAAAAGCTTCACCCAGGCGGCGACGTCCCTGTTCGTCACACAATCCACCATCAGCAAGATGGTGCGGCAACTGGAAGACGAGATCGGCCAGCCACTGCTGATCCGCGAAGGCAAGCAGGTGCGGCTGACCGACGTGGGGCGCGTGGTCTATGAGCGCGGGCAGGAAGCGCTTGGCGTGGTGCACCGGCTTACGCTGGAAGTGGCCGATCTCTCGTCGCTAGGCCGTGGCCAGCTGACCGTGGGGATTCCGCCCATGGCCAACCTGTTCTTCTCGCCGGCCGTCAGCGCTTTCCGCCAGCGCTATCCCAACCTGGAGCTCAGCCTGGCCGAACACGGCGGCCATATGGTCGAGCAGCAAGTGGCCAGTGGCGAACTCGAAGTCGGCGCCACCGTACTGCCCCGGGACAGCGGCCTGGAACTGGCCACACGTGAGTTCGCCAAATACCCGATCTGGGTCGCGGGCCCCCGCAAGGCCAGCTGGGCCAAGGGCAAGACCGTTACCCTGGCCGCGCTGCGCGACGAGCCCCTGCTGATGCTGACCGAAGACTTCTCCCTGACCCGAAAACTGCGGCAGGCCTTTCTCGACGCCCGGCTTGAGCCCCGCATCGTGGCGCAAAGCGGGCACTGGGACTTCCTCGCCTCGATGGCCGCGGCCGGGCTGGGCACCACCTTCCTGCCGCAACCGCTGCTGGACAAGCTCGATATCCGCGACAAGCTCGCCGTGGCACGGCTGACGGAGCCGGCCATGGACTGGGCGCTCGCCCATATCTGGTCGCCGGGCCGCTACCTGTCGCATGCGGCGCGGGCGTGGTTTTCGGTTTGCGAGGAAGTGCTGGGGGCGTAAGCGCGGACCGGCGCGTTTGCCGCCAGTGCGGATGCGCCTCGTCAGAAATCCAGCTGGGCGGCAGCAATGCCAAGGGCGGCAGCAATCTTTCCGCGCGACGCCTTGCGCAGTTTGTCACTGCGCTCCTGCTGCGCGTATGCCGGTTGCGAGATGCCAAGACGCTCGGCAACCTCGGCCTGGGTCAAGCCCAGGTGTTCCCGCCAGGCCCGGGCGGGGCTCGCACCGCCGACGGTGCGCGTAACCACATCATGCGGCACAAGATTGCGCTCGCTCGTGTGGCTGGCCACATACTCTGCGTAGGGGATCACCACAAAGGCGGGATTCCCATCCGGCCCATTGATCACTTGGACGTTGGTAGGTGCGTTCATCGCGTTTCCTCACTTCCTGAATTTCGACGATCTTGATGCCGCCGTCCCAATCGAACAGAACCCGGTAGTTGCCAACCCGAAGCCTGTACCCGTAGTCGTGCTTCGTCAGGGCCTTCACGTTCTGACAATCCGGCATTGCGGCCAGATCGCCAACGGCATCCACCACAGTCCGTTGATGCTGGCGGTCCAGCTTACGGAGTTGCCAGGCTGCTTTCAGGGTCCAGTTGATCGAGTTCATGGGCACAAATTATAAGTCAATTATAAGTTTCCAGAAACAAACTCAAGCTCTCATTGAAAGAGCGCGATCATGTGCGCCTTAAGCACCGCTCCCTTGGGCCCATTTTTGGCGCACCGCTACCTCGAAAATTCCTCAAATACCACTTGCCGCAACCATTGGTTGGCCGGCTCCCGATTGTTCCTGGCGTGCCAGAGCACGTTGATCACGATATCGGGGATCTTCACCGGGCACGGCGCCGTCTCCAGCCCGAAGGGCTTTAACGTGCGCTCGGCATAGGCCTGCGGCACCACCGCGATCAGGTCGGTCGTCTGCAGGATATGGCCCACCGCCACGAAGTGCGGGACGTGCAGGCGGACCTGGCGCGGCACGCCGGCGCGCTGGATCACTTCGTCCACCATGCTGTGCCCGGTGCCTGCCGCGACGATGGCTACGTGCTCGGCACTGCCAAATGACTTGAGGGTCATGCCCTCTCGGGCCAGCGGATGGCCCTGGCGGAACAGGCAGACGTAGCGCTGGCGGAACAGCCGCCGCTGGAAGAAGCCGGCCTTGAGGTCGGGCATGAAGCCGATCGCCAGGTCGACGCGGCCGCTTTCCATTTCCTCGCGCAAGTTCACCGTGTGGTTGCGCACCGTGCTGATGGTCACGCCGGGCGCCACCTCGGACAGCCGTTTCATCAGGTCGGGCAGGAAATAGATCTCGCCGATGTCCGTCATGGCGATGGTGAAGCCGCGCGCGCTGGTGGCCGGCTCGAACACGGACTGCGCATTGAGCGTGTTGTGGATGGCGCCGAGCGCGTAGCCGATCGGCTCTGCCAGGTTCTCCGCGAACGGCGTGGGCACCATGCCCTTGGAGGTCCGCAGGAACAGCTCGTCGCCCAGCAGCTTGCGCAGGCGATTGAGCGCGTTGCTGATGGCCGGCTGCGAAGTGCCCAGCGTTTCGGCCACGGCGGACACCCGCCTCAGGCGCAGCAGTTCATTGAACACGACCAGCAGGTTCAGGTCGATCTCCCGCAACTCCATCCCAGCCCCCTTTATCACTCACAGTGATATGACGTATCACCTTCCTTCTATTTATTAATTCTACCTTCGGCGCCAACATACGCCCATCGGCAAACGGATGCCAAGAAGAACTAGCTGGAGACGCCCCCATGGAAGTATCCATCCACCCATTGGACAGGACGCTGCAAGCGCAAGCCGGCGACAACCTGCTGGACGTGCTGCGGGCCAACCAGGTGCCCATCTCATATAGCTGCATGGCGGGGCGCTGCGGCACCTGCCGCTGCAAGGTCCTGGCCGGCCGCACCCAGGCGAGCGGCCCCGAGGATTCGCGCGCGCCCATGGCCGCCGGCCAGTCGGTGCTGGCGTGCCAGACCACGCTGGTGGAGAGCTGCGCGATCGAGATCCCGGAACTCGACGAGGTCGTGGTGCATCCCGCCAGGATCCTCAAGGGCACCGTGACCGCCCTGGACGACCTGACCCATGACATCAAGCGGGTCCGCGTGGCAATTCCCAAGCCGCTCGACTTCTCGCCGGGACAGTACGCCACGCTGCAGTTCACGCCGCGCCATATCCGGCCTTATTCGATGGCGGTGGCGCACGGCGCCGACGAGCTCGAATTCCATATCCGGCTGGTGCCCGACGGGCGCGTGACGTCCTATGTGGCGTCGGAACTCAAGGTTGGCGACGCCATCCGCGTTGCCGGCCCGCTGGGCACGGCGTACCTGCGGCGCAAGTTCGACGGGCCCGTGATCTGCATCGCGGGCGGCACCGGGCTAGCCCCGATCCTGTCGATCCTGCGCGGCATGCTCGACGGCGGCATGCGCAACGAGGTGCACGTGTATTTTGGTGTTCGCACGCATGCCGACCTCTATGGCCTGGAATGGCTGCGCGAGCTGCAGGCGCGCCATGCGGCAATGCATGTGCACGTGGTGGTGGCATCGGCCGGCGACGGCAACGGCTACCGGGGCGGCGTGGTGACCAAGGCGGTGGCCGACGACTGGGCAAACATGCAGGGCTGGCGCGCCTACCTGGCGGGCGCCCCGGTCATGGTCGACGCCGCCTCCATCCTGCTCCGCCAAAGAGGCATGGACCCCGACCACATCCATGCCGACGCTTTCCACGCCAGCGGCGTCTGACCCGTTGAGCCCCACATCACGAACATCGCGGAGACAAACCATGCGCGAGCAAGCTGTTGTATTCAAGAAAAAAGAATGGAAGGACGAAGGCTCCAGCCGGATCCCCTTCTGGGCCTATACCGATGACGACGTCTACCGGCAGGAGCTGGAGCGCTTCTTCTACTCCGGCCACTGGTGCTATATCGGGCTGGAAGCGGAAATCCCGAACGCCGGCGACTTCAAGCGCACCGTCATCGGCGAGCGCTCGGTCATTGCCAGCCGCGCGGCGGATGGCGAGATCTACGTGGTGGAGAACGTCTGCGCGCATCGCGGCGTGCAGTTCTGCCGCGAGCGCTCCGGCAACCGCAAGGACTTCACCTGCCCCTATCACCAGTGGAACTATGACCTCAAGGGCAACCTGGTCGGCGTGCCGTTCCGGCGCGGCGTCAAGCTCGACGGCAAAGTCAATGGCGGCATGCCTGCCGACTTCGACCCGAAGGCACACGGCCTGACCAAGCTCAAGGTGGCGCGCCGCAACGGCGTGATCTTCGCCTCGTTCGACCATGAGGTGCCGGCACTGGAGGACTATCTCGGCCCGACCATCCTGGCCTACTTCGACCGTGTCTTCGACGGCCGCAAGCTGACCATCCTCGGCTATAGCCGCCAGCAGATTCCCGGCAACTGGAAGCTGATGCAGGAGAACATCAAAGACCCGTATCACCCGGGATTGCTGCACACGTGGTTCGTGACCTTCGGGCTCTGGCGCGCCGACAACAAGTCGGCGCTCAAGATGGACGAGCATTTCCGCCACGCCGCGATGATCTCCACGCGCGGCCAGGGCGGCAAGGGCGATGTCACCAGCGGCGTGTCCAGCTTCAAGGAGCAGATGAGCCTGCATGACGACCGCTTCCTCGACGTGGTGCAGGAACCCTGGTGGGGAGAGCCCACGGCGGTGATGATGACGCTGTTCCCCAGCGTGATCATCCAGCAGCAGGTCAACTCGGTGTCGACGCGGCATATCCAGCCCACCGGCCACGGCTCGTTCAACTTCGTGTGGACGCACTTCGGCTTCGAGGGCGACGATGCCGACATGACCCGGCGCCGGCTGCGCCAGGCCAACCTGTTCGGCCCGGCCGGCTTTGTCTCGGCCGACGACGGCGAGGTGATCGAGTTCTCCCAGCAAGGCTTCGAGCAAAAGCCGTTCCACCGGACGGTGGCGGAACTCGGCGGGCGCGAGATCGGCGACACGGACCACATGGTGACCGAGACGCTGATCCGCGGGATGTACAACTACTGGCGCCGCGTGATGGAGGCCTGAGACATGCTCGACTTTGAAACCTACTCGCAAGTGCTGGCGCTGTATGCGGATTACGCTGCGGCGCTTGACAATAATGAATGGGAGAAGTGGCCGGACTTTTTCACCGAGGCGTGCGTCTACAAGCTACAACCGCGCGAGAACTACGATGGCGGCTTTCCGCTTGCCACGCTTTCCTTCGAGAGCCGCGGCATGCTTAAGGACCGCATCTACGGGGCGACCGAAACCATCTTCCATGATCCTTACTATCAGCGGCATGTGGTCGGCATCCCGCGCATCCTGAAGGCCGATGTGGAGCGGATCGACGCCGAGGCCAGCTACGCCGTCTTTCGCACCAAGCCGGATGGGCAATCCACCGTGTACAACGTGGGCCGCTATATCGATGTGATCCGGCGCACCGGGGCGGGCTTGAAGTTCGAGTCCCGGCTATGCGTATTCGATAGCGAAATGATCGCCAATTCCATCATTTATCCGATTTGAGGTGTGCCATGTCGAAGCAGTGGATTCAAGTGATACAGCTGGTCGCAATTCCCAAGGATGATGTCGTGGCAGTCAATGCGGGGGGCAGGGAGATCGCCCTGTATAGCGTGGACGGCGAAGTCTACGCTACGGACAACGCTTGCAGCCACGGCAACGCGCGCCTGTGCGATGGCTTTCTCGATGGGCACGAAATCGAATGCCCGCTGCATCAGGGCAAGTTCGATGTGCGCACCGGGCGGGCGATGTGTGAGCCGCTGACTAGTGATATTGAGGTGTTTGATGTGAGGGTTGAGAATGGGGAGGTGTTTGTGGAGGTATAGAGGGTGTTGCTGTTTTTTTGAGCGGTGTTGGCATTTTGCGCCCAAGGTGCCTTACGACATTGCCCTGCTGGGGGTGTCGCTGTTTACTTCGTCGGCGTTGGTTTAAGCACCCAAGTGCCATACGACATCCCCCTGCGGGGGCTGCCGGTCACTCTTCTTTGCGTCGGTGTATAGACCGGGGACATAGGTGACAGGTGTGCGAGGACATGGTTGACACTTTCGGGCCACGACGCTGCCAATTTCCGGGATGCGTGGTGCGGCCCCCGGTAGCGGAATCCGTGCCCATTCGCCAATCTGCCGTTACCGGCGCGAAGCACCACGACACTGCGCCCGCCAATGGTTTCGTGGTGGGGCGGGCGCGGTGGTCAAGGTCTCGGGATTGTCAAAGCGGTGCCACCGCGCCCGCGACGAATGGCATCGCTTGCAAATTCGTGACGGCTGCGCCTTCACTCCACCACGATCGACGCGCTCTTGATCAGTGCCTGGCTCCTGCCCAGTTCGTCGCGGATGAGACGGGCCGTCTCTTCGCCATTGCCGTTCTTCACGACAAAGCCCTGCGCGGCGAACAGCTCCCGCGCCTTGGGTGCGGCCAGCGCCTTGACCAGCGCCTGCTGTAGCCGGGCGGCGACGTCCTTGGGCAACCCGGCGGGACCGACCAGCGCGATCCAGGCATCGTAGGCATAGTCCTTGACGCCCGATTCCGCCAGGGTCGGCACCGCCGGCAGGCTGTCGAGCCGCGCCGGCGTGCTGACCGCCAGCGCCCGCAGCTTGCCGGCCTTGATCTGCGGCAGGGCTGACGGCGTGGCCAGGAACGCAGCGTTGATCTGTCCGCCGAGCACATCGGTCATCAACGTGTTCACGCCCTTGTAGGGTACGTGCAGCATATCGATGCCGGCCTTCGATTTAAGCAGCTCTCCCGCCAGATGCAGCACGCTGCCTTTGCCTGACGAGCCGTAGCTCAGGCTGCCCGGATGCGCCCGCGCCGCCGCGACCAGTTCCTGCACGGTCTTGTACGGCGAGCCCGCGCCCACCACCAGCACCAGCGGGGTGGTGCCGATCAGCCCTACGGCAGTGATGTCCTTCACGCTGTCATAGGGAATATTGCGGTACAGGCCCGGGTTGATGGCATGGTTGGACGACACCACCGCAAGCGTGTAGCCGTCCGCAGCGGCGGATACGAGTTGCCGCGTGCCGGGGATGCCCGCCGCACCGGGAAGGTTCTCCACGTAGAACGGTTGCCCGAGGTCCTGGCCCATGCCCTCGGCCACCACGCGCGCCACCACGTCGGCGGTGGAGCCCGGCGAGTTCGGCACGATCAGGCGCACGGTCCTGGCGGGATACTTGTCCGCAGCGTGCGCTGCATGTACGGCGTGCGCGCCGATGACGGGGAATGCGATGGCGGCGACGGCAAGCAGCCGCCCCGCCGCGCGCAGGACGCGCGAGGTATTGGGGAACATCGTTGTCTCCTGTGGATGGCTGCCGGGATCTGTCGCCCGGCTATGGATGCCGCCGCGCCCCCGCTTGCGCGTGGACGCCGGGGTGTGCTGCTAGGGTGCGGGGGCGGCGCGGCTTGCCTGCAATTGCCCGAATGTGCTGATCTGCCCCGCCAGCGCGCTCGCGGCCACCGTATAAGGACTGGCCAGCCAGACCTGGCCCGGCCCCGAGCGGCCGGGGAAATTGCGGTTGATGGCGCTGATGGTGACCTGCTCGCGGGTGGTGGAAGCGCCCGGCCCGCAGTTGGCGCACGAGCCGCATCCCGGCATGACCAGCGTGGCGCCGGCGGCAGCGAAGGTGTCCATATAGCCGCGCGCTTCGCAGTAGGCCTTCACGCCGAGGGTGCCGAACTGCAGGAACAGCTGGGTGCGGGGCGACACCTTGAGGCCATGCTCCAGGCCCCAGCGCAGCACCTCGTGGTAGTAGTCGAAATCCTCCCGCTTGCCTGCGGTGCAGGACCCACCGTAGGCAATGTCCACCGGCACCGGCGCATCCAGCGTGTTGGCCGCGATGCCATTGCCGGGGTCTCCGGGGCGCGCCACCATGGGCGCGATGACGCCGGCGTCGATGCGGATCACGTCGCGGTAGGTCGCGCCTGCGTCGCTGCGCATCCAGTCCTCGATCGCAAAATCGACGCCTCGCGGCGCCTTCAGGAAGGCCACGGTCTTGTCGTCTGGCTCGACGATGCCGGTGAAGCCGCCCAGCTCGGCGACCATATTGGTCAGCGTGGCGCGCTCGTCGATTGACAAGGCGCGCACCGTGCTGCCGGCATACTCGAACACCACGCCGATGGCGCCGCCCGAGCGGATTGCTTCCATCTGCAGCAGGTAGAGCACGATGTCCTTGGCCGTCACGCCCTCGGCCAGCTCGCCCTCCAC
This sequence comes from Cupriavidus sp. GW823-FHT07A04, assembly GCF_058794615.1. Lineage (NCBI taxonomy): Bacteria > Pseudomonadati > Pseudomonadota > Betaproteobacteria > Burkholderiales > Burkholderiaceae > Cupriavidus > Cupriavidus sp. GW823-FHT07A04. The sequence continues at coordinate 249,081 of NZ_JBXAHA010000013.1, read as the reverse complement.
CTCCACGCGCAGGGTTTCCGGCACCTTGCAGCGCACGTAGCCCGTGACCCAGCTATTGGCGACATCGGTGGCGCCCGCGCCAAACGCCAGGCAGCCGAGCGCGCCGGAATGCGGCGTGTGCGAATCGGTGCCCACCACCACCTGCCCCGGCAGCGCGTATTGCTCGGCCATCAGCGCATGGCAGATGCCTTCCGAGCCCGGTGTTTCGCCCGCAAGCGCGTGATGCGAGCGCACCGGGTAGTCGTGCGCAAAACGGCTATGTCCCTGCATCAGGTTGGCCACCCCTGGCAACAAGCCGTCGCGCACATGCGGGAAGCTCTGGGCCGCCAGCACCAGGTGATCCTGGAACGCGATGATGTGATCCGGCGCGTGCAACGTTGCCGGCTTGCCGAACGCGCGGTGCATCAGGTGCGCGCACATGCCGGTGAAGTAATCGTGCGAGAAGCGCCAGTCCGCCGCGACGAACACGCCCTGGCCGCGCTCAGCGCTCGGCGTGCCAGGGAGCAGATGGCGGGCGATGATCTTTTCCACCAAGGTGCGCGGTGCGGCGTTGCCGGTTGCCTCAGTTGCCTCCGTGCCCTGCGCGCCCTCGCCCGCCGCCGGCCAGCTTGCCGCGCGGCTATAGGCCAGCAGGCCGCCGGCACGGATCACCTGCTGGGTCAGCGCATCGCGCCCGGTCAGGAAGGCCTCGATGGGAATCGCCTCGCCCGCCAGCACGCGGTCGAGCACGGTGAAATCCGTGGTGGTCAGGATGCCGATGTTGTCGCAGTTCTGCTGGTAGATGCGCTCGAAGCTCTCCGCCACGATCAGGCGGATGCCGGCCGACAGCTCCGCCAGCGGGCTGGACTCGCGCGAGGAGCCCTTGCCATAGCGCTTGCCCGCCACCGTGACGGCAAAGCCGCCGTTGCGGATGGCATCGCGGCCGATCGGCTGCTCGCCCCCCGCCTGGAACCCCACGTAGGGGAATTGCCCCAGACGCTCATCGTAGGTAAGCATGATCGTGACGGGCGTGATCTCGTCGGTGGAAATGTTGTCGCGCAGCGGGCCGGCCTCGGCCCGGGTCATCGGCTTGCCGTCGAGCTGGGCGCGCACGCAGGCGGGGTCTTGCGACAGGTACAGCACGCGGCCATCGAAGCGGATGGTGGCTTCCATTGCGGGGTTTCTCGTTGTGGTGATCCCACTATATGGTTTGGCGCCGCCGGGGCAAAGTGCGCAGTCGGCATGGCAGGCATCTCGGTTTGCGACGGCTGGCTATTTGCCCACGCTCGCTTCGCTTTGCCCACCTTATTCGCACCTTACTCCCACCTTGTTCCTATTCCCGGCAAAGAAAGCCGACCAAGGCCAAGGCACTCGCCGAGAGATGCTCCCGGGAGTGAAACACCACCACCAGTTGCCGTGTCGCCCAGGGGTCCGATAGCGGCCGCGCCACCACGTCCAGGGTGTTCAGGTAAAGCTCGCCCACCTGCCTCGGCACGACAGCAATCCCTAGCCCGACGTGCACCATGCGGCACAAGGCATCCAGGCTCGCCACCCGGATCTTGATCTTGAGCGCCTCGTTCAAGCGCGCCGCCTGCTCCGCCAGCAGGCGGCTCAACGCACTCTCATCGCGCAGCGCGACGAAGGTCTCGCCCAGCAAGTCCGCAAAGCTCACCTGCTGCGCCGATGCCAGCGCATGCCCGCGCGGCACCAGCACGCAAAGCTGGTCCTCCCGGTAAGGCAGCGAGACAAATTGCTCCACGCCCTGGATCGCATTGCAGATGCCGAAGTCCGCGCTGCGCTCTCCGACCATGCGCAGCACCTCGGGGCTGTGCTGCTCCTCCAGCTCGATGCCGATATCGGGATACACGCGCCCAAAGGCAGCCAGGTCCTCAGGCAGGAACTGCACGATGGCGCCAAGGTTGCACACCAGGCGCACGTTGCCGCGCGCGCCGGAGGTAAAACGCGACAGTTCCGCGCCGAGCGCCTCGATATTGCCAATGATGGCCAGCGCATGCCGCAGCACCGTCTCGCCCACCGCCGTCACCGTGATGCCGCGCGGATGCCGCTCGATCACCGGCAAGCCGATCAGCGCCTCGATTTCGGCAATGCGGCGGCTGACCGCCGACGGCGCAATGAATTCGCGCTCGGCGGCGCGGGCAATGTTCTGTTCCTGGCAAACGGCAACGAACAGCCGCAGCGAGGTCAGGTCGAGTTTTCTGAGCAGGTTGTCCATGGCAGCGATGCTACAACGATCAGGCATTGCAGGCGACGGCGGACGGCGATCGCAGGCGTGGCACGCCGGCGCGACGTGGATTTGTGCTCCGCACAATGCGCTACCTCAATGTCACTCCAAACGGAATGACACGGCCGTGATAAGCATTATTCAGCCCGCCCTGTTGCTACCGCACCCCTGACGGCGCAGAATCCGCGCCCCGGCGTGCACTTCCACGCCTAGAATAAAACCTTGCATTGCCCCACAGATCACCAGCCCAGTCTTGCGTCGTAATCCGCGCCGGTGCCGTACTTCGTGCCCGCGCCCTCATGCACGGAGACCTCGATTGCCGCTGCCCCCCGCCTTCCGGTTTCTCCCGTCTCGTTCGCCCGGCCGCCCAGGCCGGACGCATCAGGCCGCGTATCTCGCCCGGACGCCGCTGCGGCGGCATCCGCGCATTCTCAAGGAAAATCCATGGCTAGCTTCAGCCCAACGCGCCGCACTTTCCTGAAAGCCAGCGTCGTGGCCGGGGTGTCGGTGTATATCGCACCGATCGGCGGCAAGGCCTTCGCAGCCCTGTTCGAAGAAAAAATCCTGACCCCGGTCCAGTGGGACCCCAAGACCGGCGCCCCCAGGTTCCGCATCGACGGCATGGCCAAGGTCACCGGCGACAAGGTCTTCGCGCGCGATATCCGCGCGCGCGACATGCCGCACTGGCCCAAGGCGCAATCGCATGCCTTCATCCTGCGCGCCACCAGGGCGGACCGCAGCTATGCGGGCTTCGACCTGGCGCTGCTGGGTGACGATCTCAAGCCCGACCGCGTGGTCACCGCCGCCGACCTGGCGCGCGACGGCGTGGCCTTTCCCGCCTTCTACGGCGAGGACATGCTGCTGCCGGAAGGCAAGACGCCGGCCTATCTCGGCCACGCCGTGGCCATCCTGATCTATCACGACTTCGCCCGCTTCCGCTTTGCCAAGGACAAGCTCAAGTTCCACGACGAGATCATCCGCTACGGCGCCGAGACCGGGCCGCTGGAGCGCGATCCGTGGGGCACGTTCCGCTTTGTGCGGGTGGGCGGCGAGACGCCGTTCGACGACGACGTGTTCTCCAGCCTGAAAAACGCGCCGCTGTTCCCCAGCATGATGCGCAAGCACGAACCGGTCTGGCCCGATGGCAAGGACCACGGCCAGCTTGGCGAGCAAGGCATGTTCCATGCCGGGCAGATCCGCCAGCAGCTGGACCAGCCGCCGGCTGACTGGCTGGTGCTGGAGCGCGAGTACAACACGCAGTCCATCGACACCGCCGCGCTGGAACCGGACAACGCCAACTGCTGGTACGACGCCAGCACCCAGGCGCTGCACATGGTGGTGCCGACCCAGTCGCCCATCGAAGTCGGCGACAGCACGGCGGAGATGATGGCCAAGGCCAAGGGCGCGTTCCCGGTCAGGCAGGTGTTTGTCCATCCCTGCTACACCGTGGGCTACGGCTCCAAGGATCACTACAACTTCCCCTTCTACGGCCTGGTGACGGCGCTCTACGCCGACGGCAAGCCGGTGCGGCTGGCCAACGACCGCTATGAGCAGTTCCAGACCTCGATCAAGCGCCACGCCTTCAAGATGCGCTACCGCATTGCGGTGGACAAGAACACCGGGCTGTTCCAGTCGTTCCAGGGCGACTTCGAGGCCAACGGTGGCGGACGCGCCAACTTCTCGCCGTCCGTGGCGATGGTGGGCGCCACCGCGGCGCAGTCGATCTATTACTTCCCGAAGAATGACCTGACCGCGGTGGCGATCGCCACGCGCGCCATCGACGCGGGCTCCGCACGCGGCTACGGCACGCTGCAGAGCATGGCGGCGACCGAGATGATGGTCGACGAGTTCGCCGAGCAGTTGAAGCTCGACCCGATCGAGTTCCGCCTGAAAAACGCGCTGCGCTCTGGCATGAAGAACACGCAGGGCGCGATCCCTGCCGGCGCGATTCGCGTGGATGAGGTGCTGCAGGCGGCCAAGGCCCATCCGCTGTGGACCAACCGCGCGAAGCGCAAAGCGGATTTTGAAGCCAGCCATCCCGGCCGGCGCTACGGCGTGGGCTTTGCCTGCGTGCAGAAGGACTTCGGCACCGGCGCCGAGGCCTCGTTCGCCAAGGTGGAGATGCGCGCGGACGGCACCATCGCGCTGCATCACTGCGGCGCGGAGATCGGCACCGGCATGTCCACCTCGCAAGCGGTGGCCGTGGCGCGCTGGCTGGGCAAGCCCGCCACCGAGGTGCGCGTGGCGCTCACCGACTGGCCCGACCTGCCCGTCACCGCCACCGGCGATCCCTACATCATGAGCCAGGCCGACCAGGACAAGCTGTCGGCCAACCCACGCTGGTCGCCGGCGTATGCGTCGCCATCGAGTGCGACCAACTCGGCCTACTACTTCACCCACAGCACCCGTGAAGCCGCCCGCGTGGTCTTCATGCACGGGCTGTGGCCGGCGGCCATGGCAATCTGGAGCCAGGGCTTTGGCGGCGGCCAGGCGGCCTCGCTGGTGGTGCGCGTGGAGGACGCGCGCTGGGTCGAAGGCAAGCTCACCGCCGGCGGCCTGCAAGCCCTGCCCTACGAGCAACTGGCCAAGAAGGCGCACGAGCTCGGCCTGGTCACGGGCGCCACGGTGCACGTGTTCAATCGCTGGCAATGGACCGAAGCCGACTTCGACGTCGACGGCACGGCCACCCGGCTGCCCATCGACGGGCTGTCGGTGCGCTACGGCGACGGCGCCGACGCCGCGCGCAAGGCGCGCATGACCACCAGCGGCGGCTACCAGGTGCTGGACCGCAAGAAGGTCTACATCGCGCCGACCCAGCGCAACAACGCCAGCGTGACCTACTACAGCGCGGTGGGCACGCTGGTGGAGCTGTCCGTGCATGCGGCCAGCGGCAAGGTGGAAATCCTCAGCCATCACTCCATCATGGAATGCGGCTCGCAATTGTCGCCGGCGCTGGTGTCCGGGCAATTGCAGGGCGGCCTCGCCATGGGCATCGGCCATGCGCTGCACGAGTTCCTGCCGCTGTACGAGGACGGGCCCGGCAACGGCACCTGGAACTTCAACCGCTACGCGTTGCCGCGCGCCAGCGACGTGGCCGTATGGACGCAAACCGGGACGGTCCTGCCGCCCGTATCCGAAACCGATCCGCCCAAGGGCATCGCCGAAGTGGTGATGATTCCGGTGGTGGGCGCCATCGTCAACGGCATCGCGCATGCCATCGGCCATCGCTTCACCGCCCTGCCGGTCAGCGCCGAAAAGATTCAGGAGATCCTGGCATGAGCCTCGCCACCCAACCGCTTTCCCTCAATATCAACGGCAAGGACGTTGGCCCCATCGATGTGCCGGAAGGCCTGATGATGATCGACTTCCTGCACGAGTACCTTGCGCTCACCGGGTCGCGCCTGGGCTGCGGCCAGGGTATCTGCCACGCCTGCGTGGTGATCCACGACAAGGCCGACGGCACCAGCGAGGAAGTGCGCGCCTGCATCACCGGCGCGCATTACTTCCAGGGCAAGAAGGTGCGCACGGTGGAGGGCCACGCCAAGCGCAACGACAAGGGCGAGGTGGTGGAGCTTTCGCCCGTGCAGCAGAAGTTCCTGGAGCACTTCAGCTTCCAGTGCGGCTACTGTACGCCCGGCTTCGTCAACGGCGCGACCATCCTGGTGGAGCGCCTGAAGCGCCAGCCGGTGGCCAGAGGCAAGGTGGATGAGACCATCACCGCGGCGCTCAACGACCATATCTGCCGCTGCACCGGCTATGTGCGCTACTTCGAAGCCGTCAAGGACGTGGTGGTCAACACCCCGGGCCTGGTAAAGGAAGACAAGTGATGATGAGTATGATGAGCCAGCCCGACTTCCTCCGACACGCGCGCACCACGCTGGCGACCCTGGCCACGCTGGGCGCGGCCCTGCTGGCTGGCTGCGGCGACCACGGCGCCCCGATCGACACTGCCGCCGACCAGCAGCCCGCCGCCAGGCTCTCGCCCGCCGACCAGATCGCGCGCGGGCGCTACCTGGTACGCGCCGCCGATTGCGCCGCCTGCCATACCAGCGCCCAGGGTGCGCCGTTTGCCGGCGGGGTGGAACTGGCCTCGCCGTTCGGCACCTTCTACGGCACCAACATCACGCCGGACAAGGACCACGGCATCGGCAAGTGGAGCGCCGACGATTTCTACAAGGCGCTGCATGATGGCGTCACGCCGGACAAGCACCTCTACCCGGCCATGCCGTATACCTCGTACCGCGGCCTGTCGCGCGGCGACGCCGATGCGATGTACGCCTACCTGATGCAGCTAAAGCCAGCCGCCGTGGCCAACCGGCCGCACGACCTGAGCTTCCCGTACAACATGCGCGTGGCGCTGGTCGGCTGGAACCTGCTGTTCCTGAAAGACCAGCTGCCCGATGCCTCCACCGGCCAGACCTCGGCCTGGCAGCGCGGCCGCTACCTGTCCAACGCGCTGGGCCACTGCGCCGAATGCCACACGCCGCGCGCCATGTTCGGCCGCCTGGACGCAGCCAAGCCACTGGCCGGCGCAGCGCTCGGCCGCGTGGCCGCGCCGGACATCACGCCGGCGGGCCTGGCCGCGCGGGGCTGGACGGGCGCCGACCTGCAGACCTTCTTCGCCACCGGCATGGCGCCGCAAGGCTCGGCTTACGGCGAGATGTTCCCCGTGGTCCATCTCAGCAGCCAGTACCTGAACAAGGCCGACCTTGCCGCCATGTCGACCTACCTGCTTGGCGACCAGCCGCCACGGCCCCAGCCACTCAAGCCGGCCAACGCGGATGCGGCCCAGTTCAAGCCTGGCCGCCAGCAATACCTGGCCGTCTGCGCCGGCTGCCACGGCCGCGAGGGCGAGGGCAAGCCGCATGTGGCGGTGGCGATGCTGGGCAACTCCACCGTGCGCAACGCCGATCCGCATAACCTGATCGTGTCCATGCTCGACGGCATCGAAGCGCAGAAATTCCCCGGGCTGGAGAGCATGCAGGACATGCCCGGCTTTGCGTCGCGCCTGAGCGACGCGGAGCTGGCGGACCTGGCCAACTACCTGCGGGCGAGCTACGGCGGACAACCCGGCGATGTGAGCGCGGACAAGGTGAAGGCCCTGCGCGCGGAAGCGGGCAAGGGCCATTGAGCGAGGGCGCCGGCGCGGACGTGCCGGCGCCCTGCCCGCCGGTTCAACCGGCGACTTCATCGCTACTTGCTTTTGCGTGCAGCGCGGCGCGCTGCCCGGTTCACGGCACGTTGCACTCCGAAGGGTTGGGGCTCAGGAAGGCTGACAGGCGCTCAGGCACCGTCGAGGAAAGGATTGCGCTGGCCCAGGCGCGTCCCGAGCGCATCGGGAGCCAGGCTCATGCTGGCGGCGTCCATTGCCGGGCTGGGGCTGCGGGCCAGCGTCGGGTCGACCGGTGCGCTCGCCATGCCCGGCTGAACCGGCTGTTCGGCGCTTTGCGCATAAGGGTCGCGTGCGGCCGGCAGCGTCGCCTGGGCCGACGGCGCTGCCGCCGGCATGGCTTGCACAGGCTGCACGGATGGCACCGGCTGGGCGGATTGCATAGGCTGGGGGGATTGCATCGGCTGAGTCATCGGCATCGGCTGGGCCGGCTGGATGGGCTGGGCCTGCTGCGCGAACAGCGGGTAGGACGCGATCATCGCGCCAGCCATCAACAGGGATTTCGCCAGATGTTGCTTCATTCGTGTACCTCCTAAAAACGCCTTCAGGCATGGGAAGGACCACTGTAGCGCCGAGGCACCTGACATTTTGTTTGATTTTGCAACAGTCATTTACCAGCCTTGCCATCGACGCCAAGGCGGGGTAACCGCGCGTGCTCGCTGTGCATCCCCCATCCTCTGCGGCACGCCCCTTGCAGGCTTCGCGCCGATTCCGACGCCGCCTGCGGTATAGTCCTCGCGTTCAATTTCGGCGGAGAGCTAGCATGGCTGAGAAAAAGGTTCGGGTGTCGCATATCGGTGTTCCCGGCAACCTGAGTGTCTTGAAACTCAAATCGTATCTGCGGACTGCCTTTGCCGATGTGGCGCAAACGGAGAAATCGGAGAGTGAGGCGGAGATCCTGCTGGTCAAGGTGCTTGTTCCCCGCCCGCTCGGCTTGCGTGCCGGGGAGAAGCTATTTGACAAGGTGCTGCAGGGCATCGTCGACAAGGATTCCCGTGTTACCCGCGTCTCGGTTGAGTTCGTCGATGGTGAAGTTACGCAGCAGACCATTGACGCCAGCATGGCGAGGATCCAGAAGGAACTGGATGAGTTCGGGCACGTCTTGCACGAACGTTCAGAGGATGCGAGCGGGGATTGATCTACGCCGCGCGTCGGCGGTCCCCTTGTCGCGGGATGGCGCCCCTTCCTACGCGCTCAATTCGTAGTCGTCGACCCCGACCACGGTCCGAAGCGTATCGGCGTAGGCCTTGCGTAGATCGCGTGCTTCCTCGGTCTGATCGAACTGCCTGGCAGCTTCGGCAATCAGCCCGGGAAAGGCATCGCGTTGCGCCACATCCCGGAACGTGAACACACGGCATTGCACCGCGCTTTTGGCGCGCGGATTGGCTTGGGTCAGGCTAAGCACCTCAAGGAAGGCGCCATCGGCAAAAGCAACCTCGTCGATGGGCTCCACCACATCCCGCAAGTATTCCTGGTAGGCCAGTTCCTGGCCGGGCAACACCTCGAATCTAAATACGCGGATGCATCCTGCATGCTGTGCGATCCAGTTTGAAATCATGGAATCTCTCAAAAGTTGTGCCGCATGCCGATCTGGACAGTGCGTGCCGTTGGGTTACCCGCTCCGACAGTGCCGCCGGCGTACAAGCCACCGCCAAGGGAGTACTGTGATCCGTTCTTATTGAGAATGCGCCCTGCCGCCGCGAACAGGACAGTGCGCTTTGATAACGCGTAGTGGCCGCCGATAGCAATGAGATTGGTGCTTCTGTTTGCCACGCCTTGCGTACGGTCCTTGACCAGCACGAACTGGGCGATGAGCGTGGTGTGCGCACCGACGCCGTACTTCACGCCGAAGGGAAACATGTCGTAGACCTGCTCCGGGCCCTTTGTTGCCGGCGTGTTCGCCTGGCTATTCCAGTCGCGGTGCCAGCCTGTGAACAGCTTCACCGGCCCCACCGTGTAGTTTCCCCCGATGGTGAAGGCCTGCAGCCTTCCCGTGTCGGTCGCGTTGCGCTGTGTCACGAAGCCGATGTTGAAGTCGACGACCTCGTTCTTCTGCCGCGTGGACACGCCCCACATCCGCCCGGCCCGCTGGTTCCCCGTGACCTCTCCCGGCGCGTACATCACGTAAGTGACACCGGGCCAACGATCCGGGGACGTCCATAGGATGGAATTGTCGACCCGGCCGAGCGTTGCACGCGCCACACCGGCGGGAATGATGGCCGGCAGGCCGCCGGCCAGCCCCGCGTTGAACGCATCGATGTTCCAGAACATCCGGTTCTCGGGAGAGTACTGGCGACCGAACGTGAGCCGGCCCGCCTGCTCGCTGGCAAGCCCCATGTAGATCTGGCGTCCGAACAGCCTCCCGCCTTGCTGGGACATCCCGTCGTCTGCCCCAAAGCCGCTCTCCAGCCAGTAAACGGCGCTCAGGCCCGGCGCGATGCGCTCGTCCCCCTTGATGCCGAAACGTGAGCCCCAGTCGCTGCCGCTCTGCAGGCGGGTCAGCGTTCCCAGTCCTTGCTTCGAGATATCGAGCGCCATATCCACGACACCAAAGACCGTTGATTCGGCCTTTGCGTCCCAGGTGCAGACCGAGATGCTCAGCCCCGTCACTGCAGCCAATGCTGCGGTATTTGTCTTCATGGATTTCAAACCGTTAGGCAATGCGAGGACCACACCCTCGTCTTGAACGAGTGCGGGAAGAATTGGCACGCTTGATTGGAACGCTTGAGGTGCGCCGGCGCGGCCTGCTGTATTACAAACCGAGGGCCGTCGGCCCCGGAATCCGTCGGTGCTTGAGCGCCGGAATGGCTTCGCGGACGCTGCGCAAACGGTCCTGGCTCATTTCGCCGATGACAACGCCTTCGCCCTGGGGCAGGCTGGCAACCACGTCTCCCCACGGGTCGATCAACATGCTGTGGCCAAACGTCTGCCGCTGATTGGCGTGCGTCCCGCCTTGCGCGGCAGCCAGCACATAACACTGGTTCTCGATCGCGCGCGCGCGGAGCAGGACCTCCCAATGCGCACGGCCGGTGGTTTGCGTGAATGCCGACGGCACGAGGATGAGATCCACCTGCTGCATGGCCCGGTAGAGCTCCGGAAAGCGCAGGTCATAGCAAATGGATAGCCCCACGCGGCCGAACTCCGTCTGCGCCGTGACCATTTCGGTGCCCGCAACCATCGTCCGGCTCTCGTCGATGTCGCGAGTGCCATCCAGGTAGCTGAAGAGATGCAACTTGTCGTAGCGCGCCTTGACCTCTCCCGTGGGCCCGAACAACAATGTCGTGTTGGTAACCTTTGGCGCTTGCGTGGTAGCCAGCGGGAGCGAGCCACCCGCGATCCATACGCCGTGCTGCCTTGCCTTGGCGGCCAGGCAAGCCTGGATTGGCCCTTCGCCAAACGCCTCGGCAATCGCGAACTTGTCGGTCTCGTGAAGACCGATCTGGCAGAAGTACTCAGGCAACAGGACAAGCGTGGCACCGCCGTGCACGGCTTCATCGATCAGGTTCTCCGCAACGGCAAGGTTGTCCGCCAGGCTCGGCGAAGACACCATCTGAATGGCAGCGATTTTCATTTTCCGGCTCTGCGCTTCAGTCCATTTCCGCATGTGACGTGGCGACGATCTTTCGCCAGGTCAGGGCATCGCGCTGGATCGTCTCCGCGAATTTCGCGGGGCCATCGCCAACCGGCTCGGCAATCTGCCTGGCGAAGGCATCGCGCACCTCCGGCCGCGCAAGTACCTCCTTCACGCTCTGGCTGACCTTGGACACCACCTGGGCCGGCGTTCCACTGGGGGCGCAAATGCCTACCCACCCCGTAAAGCTCAGCTCGCCCAGGCCTTGCTCGGCCAGTGTGGGCACCGCGGGAAGCTGCGGCAAGCGCTTGGCCGTCCCTATCGCGAGGCCCTTGACGCAGCCGGATTCAACGAAAGGCAACGCGGAGATGACGCTATCCATCATCAAGCTGACGCGGCCGGCGGTAAGGTCCGTATAGGCGGGCGTCGAGCCCTTGTAAGGCACGTGCTGCATGTCCAGGTTGTTCCGCATTTTCATGGCCACTGCGGCGAGATGCGGTGTCGTCCCGTTGCCGCCGGATGCGAAGTTGTACTTGCCGGGCTCGCGCCTGGCCAGGTTGATGAAATCCTTGAGGCTGTTGGCGGGAATTTGGGGGGCTGCCACCCAGATGGTCGGTGTATTGACGACATGGCTCACCGGGACCAGGTCCTTGATCCCATAGGACAGCTTTGGGTATAGCGCCGTAGCGACCGCCAGGTTCCCGGTGGAGCAAAGCAGCAAGGTGTAGCCATCCGGCGGCGCCTTGGCGACGAATCCCGCACCGATCGTGCCGCCGGCACCGGGCCGGTTGTCGATGACGAGGGACTGCCCGAGCGCCGTACTCATCGCGGCGGAGATCAGGCGCGCGACCACGTCGTTTCCTCCCCCCGCGGGAAATGGCACAACGAGCGTCACGGGCTTGGCCGGCCACTCGGCCGACACGGCAAGGGTTGGCGCCGCACAGCACAGCGCAGCGAGACTGGCGACGGCGAGGCGGGACAATTGGGGCATGCGGCATCTCGGTGACATGAGTGTGATGAAGCAACACACTTGACGAGTGAGATCGTGCCGTAAGCCGGTGCGCTGGTAAATCAAATAAAAATTACGCTCAGACAAAGAAATTTTGGCTTCCTCTTCCCCCCGCTGCCACGATGAGGTCCACGGAGCGATCCACCAGCATCTCCACGGCCTTTTGACTGTGTGTCTGCCGAAACAGCAAGCGGATGCCGGGCGCCGTTTCCGCCAGGCGGCCAACGAAGCGGCGCCCCACGGCGATCTCGTAGTCATCCGATAGCCCGATGGAGATCGTCCTTTCGTGAAAGACGTTGCCGCCAGGCGCCACCATCGAAAGGCTCTTGCGGCAGTGGTTCAGCGCTTCACTGACCACGGGCTTCAGTTCTTGCGCGCGCGCCGTGGGGCGCGTGCCACGGCCGGCTCTCTCGAACAGCGGGTCCCCATAGACGCGACGCAGGCGGCCGATCGCCGCGCTCACCGCGGACTGCGTCAGACCCAACCGGATCGCGGCGCGGCTGGCGCCGCCCTCTTCGTAGAGCGCTTCGAAGACCTTCAGCAGGTTGAGGTCCATCGCCTCGATATTTACGGCATTCATATCAGATACATCCATATCCATCTTGATTCAAGATGGCGTGGGCGTGAACATAGCGCAACCCGCTTCCCGGAGCCACACCTCATGCCCGCTGCCATCGGCGCCGCCCTCCAGATTGGTTCCTCCCCCTCGGGAGAGGCCGAAACCCTGGCTCGGATCCTGGCGTCCGAGGACAAGATCCTCTCCTCCGGCGCAAGCGTCGTCGTCATGCCGGAGGCACTCCTGGGCGGGTATCCCAAAGGCGAGATCTTCGGTACGCAGCTGGGCTATCGCCTGCCCGAGGGCCGCGACGCATTCGCCAGCTACTTCGAAAACGCCATCGATGTACCCGGCCCCGAAACGCAAGCGCTGGCGGCGCTGTCCACGCGCACGGACGCGAGCCTCGTGGTGCGGGTCATTGAACGAGACGGCAATACGCTGTACTGTACGGCTCTGTTCTTCGATCCCGCCGCTGGTCTCGCCGCGAAGCACCGCGAGCTGATGCCGACGGGAACGGAGCGCCTCATCTGGGGCCAGGGACACGGCGCGACGTTGCCAGTCTTGCAGACATCCGCCGGGCGCGTGGGCGCCGCGATCTGCTGGGTCCAGGCCTCGCCACGGCAGCTCGGCATCGACATACCGCATTGGGAGGCAGATCGCCCGCTGATCCGCGGCGGCAGCGTGGTCATTGGCCCGATGGGCGACATCATCGCCGGGCCCTTTGCTGAATGCGCAAGGCCTGGTAGCCACCGAGATCGATACCGGCGAGTTGGTGCGTGCACGCTACGACTTTGACGTGGTCGGCCATTATTCTCGCCCGGATGTCTTTTCAATGACGGTTGACGAACGGCCGAAGACATCGGTCAATTTCCAGGCCTGAGGCAGCCAGGCGGGGAAGCGTAAGCCGAAAGCCATGCGCAGGATGCCAGCCCATGAACCTTCGATTTCTTGAAACATTCGTCTGGGCAGCCCGGCTGCGCAGGATGACCCTGGTTGCGCAGCGGCTGCACGCCACCGATGCCACCATCTCCGCGCGCATCGCCGCGTTCGAAGCAGAGTTGGGCGTAAAGGTCTTTGTCCGGGAAAAGGGAAAGCAACTGTGCCTCACCCCGGAGGGCGCCGAGATGCTGGCGCCCGCGGAGGAATTGCTTGCCCTTGCGGACGCGTTCACCCACCGGTTTGCCGCAAGGGATGCCTTGCCCAGCCAGATCACCATCGGCATGAGCGGCACGGTCGCCGGGGCAATACTCGAGCCGCTGGTTGACGTACTTTATGCCAGATGGCCTGACGTCAATATCCATCTGCCATCTCTCACCAGCACCGACATTCGGCACAGGCTGCTGAGCGGCGCGCTCGATATTGGCCTTCTCCTCGGCAGCGTCAACGAACCGGACGTGGTCAATTTGAAACTGCTGGAGCTTGACTACGCCTGGGTGGCCAGCCCGCGCCTGATTCCCGGCAACGTATCGCCATCGGTCGAGGAGCTAAGACGGCAGATGTTGCTCTCGTATCCGGTCGACTCGGACCTCTTCGCCTCGGTTGCCACCTACTTTGACACGCCGCACCTGGCCGGCTTCAAGCTGAACGTTCTCAGTTCCTTGTCCGTGATGCTGCGTCTCGCCTGCGCTGGCGTTGGATACGCGGTGCTACCGGTTGACCTCATCCGCAACGAGCTCGAGACGGGAACGCTAAGAATGCTCGGGCTCTCCCGGCCGTTCCCAAAGCAGACATACTTCGCCTCCTTCATCGATCTGCCATCGGCCCCCTTGCGCCGTATCATCGCCGAGTGCATCCGCGATATTGCACGGCTGCCGTCGCCAGCGAACGAGTGATGCATTTCGCGCGCGCCGATGCGCAAGGCAGGCATCGGCCCACGCACCAGGGCAGCCGGCCGCGGTTTTCAGCGAGAAGCATAGTCTTCCTGTCTCCGGGAAAGACCCGGATGGCTATCGAACCCACATCGCCAAGGCGCAGTCATGCGTTCTCAATTGTTCTAGACGACGGTGGAAACCATGTCGCTGGTCGCCGTGGGGCTGCGCCCGTCGGTGTATGCGGCATGCCAAAGCCAGTCCGGCGCTGCCGGTTTCCATCACCGCGCTGTACAGCAAGCTCAGCCGGACCGAGCCGGGGCTGGTTCGTGCCCTGGTGCAAGGCAGTGGCCGTGCAACCGATGTTGCGCAAGCAGGCGCCATCGGTGAATAGCTAGCGCCTGCGCATTTGTGAGGGGCAGGGTGTTCCGTAGGAGGTTAGAACGCTTCCACATCCTCAATGGTGCAGCATGCCGGCTCGCGTCTGAGCACCCACAATGTGCTGAATGAACCGAACGGTAGCCGCTCTTCTAATCGTTTCATAGCCGTCCTCATCGCCAAATTTCTCATCGAATTTCGTACTTGTCCGATTGCGGCATAGCGTTTCTCGCTGCACGATACCGTCCTGGTGTTTATGAAAATCACTTGCGGATCGGTGCGCCAGCACTGGCGCAAGGCGCATCAGGTTCAAGCCTCATGGCCTTGCGTATCTTGCTACTTCACCTGCGGCGGAGCGTTTTCGCATGGGTATTCGTTTGCCATCGGCTTCCACTCGTACTGTCCGCGTGACGGGTCCGGGCATACCGGAAATCCTTGGGCGACCCGCCCTGGTTTTCTCCAAACTGTCTGGCAACGAAGGGATCTGCAGCCTGTTCGAATACGAACTGGAACTCAAGACCCCCGACGATCGCAATGCGCACTTTGGCCCCGCGGCGGATCTCGATACCAAGGCGCTGCGCGGACAGGAGTTGACGGTAACGATTGCGCTCGATGGCAGCGGCAGCGGATCGTCCGGCGGTGTGGGTGCGGGCGAGCGCGAGATCACGGGGCTTGTCACCGACGTGCGCGGCCCGATCCCGATGGGCCGGCAGATTGCCTATCGCCTCACGCTGCGCCCGTGGCTGTGGCTGACGACCCTCACCACGGATTTCCGTATTTTCCAGCAGCAAAGCGTCGTGCAAATCCTCGATACGCTGCTGTCCGACTACACCTTCCCGGTGGAGCGGCGCCTGGATGTGGCGCGCTACCCCAAGCGCGAATACCAGGTGCAGTACGGCGAGAGCGACTTCGATTTCTTCCAGCGCCTGACGCAGGAGTGGGGGATTGCCTGGCACATTGAACACAGCGAGAGCCGGCACCGGCTTGTATTGACCGATGGCAACAGCGCCTTCGCGCCCTTTGCCAGCCCCGCCTATCACGACATCCGCTGGCAGGGCACCGCCGACCGGATCGACGAAGAACACCTGCATGAGTTCGAGTTGCACGACCGGATGGTATCGGGCCAGTGGACCAGTTCGGACTACGACTTCGTCAGGCCGCGCGCCGACCTGACGGTACGGGCCTCCGATCCGCTCGATACCGCGCACGCCAACGCGGAAATCTATGCGTTCCCTGGCGACCACAGCCAGGCCGCCACCGGCAACGACCCGTGGCAGGAAGGCGACCAGATTGCCCGCATCCGCATGGAGACGCTGCGCCAGCACGGCACCCGCGCGCGTGGCCGTGGCAACGTGCGCGCCATGGTGCCGGGCTGCACCTTCCATCTCACGAATTTCATCCAGAGCGAGGCCAACCGCGAGTACCTGATTCTCTTTGCGCGATTGTGGATCGAGGAGGTGCCCGAGGCCTCGGGCGGCCAGCAGTCCTGGCGCTGCGAAGTGGACTTCACCGCCCAGCCTTCCAACGCGTTGTTCCGCCCGGAACGCACCCAGCCGAAGCCGCGCACCAACGGGCCGCAGACGGCCACCGTGGTGGGCCCCGCCGGGGAGGAGACATGGACCGACGAATACGGGCGCATCCGCGTCCAGATGCACTGGGACCGCCAGGGCAAGCGCGACGCCGACAGTTCCTGCTGGGTGCGGGTGTCCTCGTCGTGGCAGGGCGAGCGCTTTGGCGCGATGCACGTGCCGCGCATCGGCCAGGAGGTCATCGTTGAACACTTGAATGGCGACCCCGATTGCCCCTTGGTAACGGGCAGTGTGCCGAACCAGCTGAACATGCCGCAGTGGCCGATGCCCGGCCAGCATGCGCTCTCGGGCTTCGTCAGCAAGGAACTGCGCGGCGAGCGCACCAACACCTTCGTGCAGGACGACACCGAGGGCGAGATCCAGACCCAGCTTCAGAGCGACCACCAGACTTCGTGGCTGGGCCTGGGCTTTCTCACCCGTGTGCTGCGCGGCAGCGGGCGCAAGGACAAGCGCGGCGAGGGGTTCGAGCTGCGCACCGACGGACAGGGCGTGGTGCGTGCCAACGGCATGCTGATCACCACCGAGGCGCGCCGCAACGCCAGCGCCCACCACAAGGACATGGGCGAAACGCTCGAGCGCCTGACGCAGGCGCGCGGCCAGCAGGCGACGCTGGCCGAGCTGGCGCAGGAAAACCAGGCGCAGGAACGTGCCGACCAGGCCGAGGTGGCGAAGACCATCAAGGCGCAGAACGACGACATCCGCGGCAGCGGCGAGGCCGGCAGTTTCCCCGAACTGGCAGCGCCCCACTTGGTGCTGGCCAGCCCCGCCGGCATCGAGGCCAGCACGGCGCGCTCGACACACCTGGCCTCGGGCGAGCACCTGGCGCTGACCAGCGGTGGCCACACCAGCCTTGCCGTTGGCCAGCGCCTGCTGGCCAGCGTGAGCCGCGGGGTGCGCGTCTTCATCCAGAGCATGGGCTGGCGCCTGGTGGCCGCGGGCGGCGACATCGAGCTGCGCGCGCTGCAGGACAGCATCAAGCTGCTTGCCAAGCTCAATGTCACGGCCACGGCCAACCGCATCACGCTGTCGGCCAAGGAGGAACTGGTCGTCAGCGGGGGCGGCAGCGCCACGACCTACAACGGGGGCGGCATCACGCACCGCACGGGTGCGGCCTACACGATCCACGCAGGCAGCTATGCCTTCATCGGCGCGCAGACGCACGCCGCGCAGTTCCCCGACGCGCCCAAGCCGGGCAAGGGCAACCTGGAACTGTTCAACCACTACGCCAACCGGCGCGGGATCCAGGGCGGCGACTTCCGGGTCGAGGACGCGCTGGGCCAGGTGACCGTCGGCAAGCTCGACGCACAGGGTTTCGCGGTTGCCAGCGGCATCGCGCCAGGGCCCGCCAAGGTGGTCTTTGGCATCGACCCGGCGGACACCTGGGCCGAAGGCAGCTACGTCGCCGAGCCGACGTGGCCGCCGGCGCAGGCGCTCACCGGCGGCGTGCCGGCGCCGGCTGCGAACGCCCTGGCCAGCCAGTTGCTGACCACCACCAGGCAGGCCACGCAAGCGGTCCAGGGGGCGCAACAGGTAGCGCAACAGGTAGCGGGGGCGGTGAAGGCCGGGCCCGCCGCGCTCGGCCTGTCCGGTGTGCAAACGCTGCTCGGCGCCATGCCGGCGCCAGGCACGCCGGCGCTGGCCAAGGCAACGCAACATCCCAGGCTCCCCTCCCTGCACACGCCCGGCTTCGCCTGAGCGACGCGCCCCCTTCACTTCCCCCTTCACGTCTTCGCATTGAATCCATGGCAGACCCGACCCCCGCAGCCAAGCCGCGCGAGCCGCAATCCGCAGTCGCCCCCCTGAACACGATCGCCGTCGAGGACGTCGGCAAGGGCGCCGCCAAGGTCGATGCCTGGCTGCAAAGCGCCAGCGGCGGCGTGGTGACGCTGGCGCGCATCAAGATGGTGGCGGGCGGCCTGCCGGTGGTGGGCAACATCATGGCGCTGGTGGACGCGCTGGGCGACGTGATGACGCTCGCGCGCAGCAAGTCGCGGCACCTCGTCGACTGGGTGAGCCTGGGCATCAACCTGATCGGCGTGCTGCCCGCGCCGCCGACCATGGCGGCGGCGCGCATGAGCCTGCGGCCCACGCTGGCGCTGGTGCGCCAGGAGCTGCGCCAGAGCGCGAGGGCCGTGCTGGGCGATGGCCTGATCGACGTGCTGGTGGGGCACCTGAATGCAACCATCGTCGGCGAGATCGACGACTTCGTGCAAAAGGCGCAAGGCAAGCTGGCCGGCATCCTGGACGACGCCGGCGTGCTGGGCGAGAAGATGACGCTGGAGATCGCCAGCGGCCTGGAGCGGGCGGCGCTGGGCAAACTCGACGCGGCGGGGAACGCGCAGGCGGCGGGCAAGCAGGCCCGCACCGCCATCAAGCAGATCGTGAACGATCCCAAGGCGGCCATCGTCAACATCTTCGGTGCCGCGTGGAACGTCTACAAGGCGGCCGGGAAGGCCGCCGCGAATACCGCGGTCAGGCTGGCCGTGCCGGACGAAGTCCAGCGCAAGGTGGTCGCCAGCGCGGCCGAACTTCGCCAGATGGGGCCGCTGCTGCGCGCGCAGATGGCCCAGCTCGGGGACCCGGCCGCGCAGCAAAGCATTGGCTGGCTGCTGGCGGTGCTGGCCCAGGCGGTGGCGCGCTGGCGCAAGAAGATAGGCGCCGGGCAAAGCACCAACGTGCCTGCCCGTCAAACCGGCGAAGCCAGGAAGCGGGCGCACGACGGCGAACTGGGCACGGTCAACAACCAGGCGCCGGCCAAGGGCGCGCCCGGTTGCAAGAACTGCCCGGCACCAGCCGGGACCGGACCCAGCATCAGCTTTGCCACCGGCGACGAAACCCTGTCGCACACCGATTTTGTGCTGCCGGGGCTGTTGCCCATCGCATGGACGCGCACCTACCGCTCCAGCCTGGCCGCCTATGACCACGGCGAATCCGGCGCGCGCTGGATCACGCCCTACACGACGCGTTTTGACATCGTCAAGGACGGGGTGCTTTACCACGGCGCGGACGGCCGCAGCCACGCTTATCCGTTGCCGGATGTCGGCAAGTTCCACCATGATCCCATCGAGGACGTCACCCTGGTGCGGGTCTCGGAGCAGACCCTGACGCTGGCGCGGGGCTTCGAGAGCCAGGAAGCGTACCAGCGCCACGGCCAGCGCTTCCGGCTCACCGGCATCACGCTGCGCAGCGGCGCCGGGGTGGCGCTGCACTATGACCATCGCGTGGGCGGTGACGCGGCGGGTGACACGGTACTCTCGGAGGTGATCGCCTACCAGGGCGAGACCGTGCTCGCCCACGTCGGCATCCGCCTGGATGACGCGGGGCGCATCGCCGAGCTGTGGCAGATCGCAGGCGGCCAGCTGGTGCGCCAGCTCACGCGCTACACCTACGACGCCGCCGGCGATCTGGTGATGGCGCAGGATGAGCATGCCGCGCACTGGGACTACACCTACCGGCACCACCTCGTCACCCGCTACACCGACCGCACCGGGCGCGGCATGAACCTGCAGTGGCTGGGCGATGGCCCGGACGCCCGCGCGGTGCGCGAATGGGCCGACGACGGCAGCTTCGATACCCGCCTGGCGTGGGACGAGAACATCCGCCTGACCTACGTCACCGATGCGCTGGGCAACGAGACCTGGCATTACTACGACATCCTCGGCTACACCTATCGCATCAAGTACCCCGACGGGCTGTCCGAATGGTTCTTCCGCGACGATGCGAAAAACGTCGTCAAGCACGTGCACCCGGATGGCGCGGTCGAGCGCTATGCCTACGATGCCAACGGCAACCTCGTCGAGCACATCCGCCCGGATGACAGCGCGGTGCACTACGCCTGGGACGACAAGAACCAGCTCATCAAGATCCGCGACGCCGAGGGCGGCCTGTGGCAGCGCGATTACGACCTGCACGGCAACCTGACCGAAGAGATCGACCCATTGGGCCACAAGACGGCGTACGCCTACAACAAGGCGGGCCTGCTGGTCGGGATCACGGACGCCAAGGGCGGCATGACGAAACTGGCCTACACCCCGTCGGGGCAGCTTGCCAGCTACACCGACTGCTCGGGCAAGACCAGCGCCTGGAAGCACGGCGAGCGCGGCGAGCTGATCCGGTTCACCGATGCGGCGGGCGCCATCACGCAGTACCACTACGAAGCCGGCCAGCTCGCCCGCATTGTTCACCCCGACGAGCGGGTGGAACGCTTCGAGCGCGACGCCGAGGGGCGGCTGCTGGCGCACACCGACGCGCTGCACCGGCGCACCGTGTGGCGCTACAACGACGCGGGCCTGATTGCCGAACGCACCGACGCCGCCAACCAGACGCTGGGCTACCAGTGGGACAAGCTAGGGCGGCTGGCTGCGCTCACCAACGAGAACGCCGCCAGGACGGCGTTCCAGTACGACCCGGTGGGCCGGCTGTTGCACGAGACCGGGTTCGACGGCAAGGCAACCCGCTACCACTACGATCCGGCCAGCGGGGTGCTTGTGCAGGCCACCGACGCTAACCTGTTGTTGACGGCGTTCGACTTCGACGCATCGGGCCGCCTGACGCGCCGCCGCGCCGGCCTGCAGGACAAGGAAGGCATGGTCGCCGAGCCGCAAGTGGAAATCTTTGCCTACGACGGCAACGGGCGCTTGATCCTGGCGGAGAACGCCGACAGCCGGCTGCAATGGTTCCACGACGCCTGCGGCAACGTGACACGCGAGCACCAGCACTACCTCTGCCTGAAGACGCCCCTGGTGGCCGTCTGGCGGCATGAGTATGACGCGCTGAACCAGCGTATCGCCACCGTGCGCCCGGACGGGCACCGAATCGGCATGCTGACCTATGGCAGTGGCCATGTGCACGGCATGATGCTGGATGACCGCGAACTCGTGCAGTTCGAACGCGATAACCTGCACCGCGAAGTGTTCCGTACCCAGGGCAACCGGCTCGCGCAGGAACAGGCATACGACCCGGCCGGGCGGCTGCTGGAGCAGACGCTTTCGCAAGCGGATCAAGCCCGGGGCGGCAAGCGGATGGTGCACCGGCGGTACTACTACGATGCAGCGGGGCAACTCTGCGGCATCGGCGACACCCGGCGCGGTGAGTTGCAATACCGCTACGACCCGGTGGGCCGGCTGCTGAGCGCCAACAGCGCGCTTGGCGAAGAAACCTTCGACTTCGATCCCGCGGGCAACCTGCTCCATGACCCCACCACGCGCACCTTCGCAGCCGACCCGGCGCGCGGCAGGCCCGAGTTCCACAGCCGCCTGTCGGGGCGGCCGAGGCTGGTGGACAACCTGCTCAGGGAATATGCCGGCACCCACTACACCTGGGACGAGCGCGGCAACCTGAGCGAACGCGTGACCAACGGCAAGGGGGAACGCTTCATCTGGGACAGCTTCAACCGGCTGGCGGGTTACCACAATCCGGAACTGGAAGTGCGCTATCGGTACGATGCGCTAGGGCGGCGGCTCACCAAGTTGTCGTCAGCCATTTACTTCGAAAACGCCTTCGATGGCTCGATCTACCGGCGCAACGAGCGGGCGCGGCGGAACAAGGAACGCGGCTGCGCCTTCACCATGTACGGCTGGGACGGGGATCAACTGGCATGGGAAAGCCGCCAGGAGCCGGAGGCGGGCGTGGGGGATCATTTCCGGGTCATTGCGGGCGCGGCACGCACCACGCACTATTTGTATGAGCCGGGCAGCTTCGTGCCGCTGGCACAGGCGGTGCGCCGCGCAGCCATCACCCTGCCAAGGCAGCCAGTCTATGCGGAGGACTATGATCTTGACGAGGATCCACTGTGGACGCAGGCCATTGAGCCACTGGCGTTTGATGCGATCGCATGGTACCAGTGCGATCACCTGGGTACGCCGCAGGAGTTGACCGACGAGGCGGGCGAGATTGCGTGGAGTGTGCAGTACAAGGCGTGGGGTGCGGCGCAGGAGGTGATAACAGATGCGGCGCGCAAGGCGGGGATTCATAACCCGTTGCGGTTCCAGGGGCAGTATTACGATCATGAGACGGGGCTGCATTACAACCGGCATCGGTATTATGATCCGGTGTCGGGACGGTTCGTTAGCAAGGACCCGATTGGGTTGGCTGGCGGGATCAACGTATATCAGTACGCGCCGAATCCAGTGGGCTGGATCGATCCGCTTGGATTGACCCGTTGTCCGTGTGATTGTGAAAAGGTTCTCGCAAATATGCGAGCGAATGGTCGGGCGTACGGTTCAAAGTCGGGAACGCCCGCAGACGGCCATCACATTATCCAACATGCCGCAGTGCCAGTAGGTACGGAAGGGTACACCTATACTGGAGCACCCGCTGTTCAACTGGACGGGCCTTCTACACAAGTGGGCTCGGAGCATTACGCAGCGACAAATGTGCAGCGACAAGCCGGAGGGGGAACGTATGCCGCCGAGCGCAGAATTGGTTACAAGGCGCTCCGGCGAGCTGGTCTTACTCCCCAAGAGGCGAGGTGTCTTTTTGCAGCGCACGTTGATCCGTATTTCGAAAACCTCGGGTTCAATGGAAACACTCCAATGCGAACCGTGAAGAATCGGAGATAGGAGATAGCATGGAACGTAAGTTGGCGGACTATCCGATGCATGTCCCATTGGTGAGGCACATCTACGATGAGCTGATCCATGACCACTTTGAGGAGCTCGTAAGCAAAGGTCTCGCTGCACCAAGTACAGCATCGGAGTACAGAGCCGCGCTGAGAGCCTGCTTGGGTGGGGAGGCGATTGCGCCGATCCCGGATGAGGAACTAATGGATGGGTATGTATTTGAAATTGACGGACATAAATCGGACGGGCTATCAATCGAGGTACCCATCTTCTCGGACGAGGGGCGCTCGGACGCTTTTATGATCCTTCGAGTGAAGAAGGACAAGACTGCGCAGCCGACGCTGTATTTGTACGACATACTGGTGCCGTGAAGCGGGCGCTGGAGAACGAAATAGACGAGCCTGCACTAAAACCGGCATCGTTATTACGATCCGGGCAGCGGGCGGTTCATCTCGAAGGATCCCATTGGGCTGGCGGGTGGCATTAACGTCCACCAATATGCGCCTAATCCGACCGAGTGGGTTGATCCGTTAGGATTGTGGCCAGGGCAGCCTAGACGTTCGAATGGCCGGTTTGGCTCGGGCCAGAACCCGAACAAGCCCCCACTACCGCCAAAGGGATGCGACCTTCACGGCAATGATCTGGACAGCAAGGTGCCGGCGATTGGCTACATATTGCGAGACCGGACAACAGGGGAAATCCTCAAGTATGGGGAAACCACTCGCGGCAAAGCAAGATATACGGATCAGTATCTCAATAGTGAGAACGCAATCCCTGTGGCAGCAGGTACCAAGCGAGAGATGCACTGTTGGCAGCATAAGAAAATTCTGGAGTACAAGGCCGCGCATGGCGGCGAACGGCCACGTCTGAACAAAAATGACTATTGAGGAGCGGAAATGAAATTGTGGATATCAGGAGAAACGGAGGATGACATTGCGGAGGATTACAGAAAACGGTTTAATATAATTGAGCCGGAAGTTAACAGGGTACTGGGTGATCTGTCGTTTTCCGATGATATGGAAAGGTGGTCGTTTATCGCCATCATTCTTTCTGAAAAATTCTTGGACGCATATCCAGAGATAGTACGAAGGTCGTTGAAGCGACGGACGCTGGAATTTCGCCTGCACATTCTTCACGCTGAGTTCAAGCAGGCTAGCCCTGGAAAGCAGATGACGATGATCTTCGACGCGTTGAACCGGTCTGTTGATCTGATGTCGAAGCTCAAAGTCTCACCAGAAAGTCAGCAGAAGCTCAGGGCAGCGCTGGCGCAAGCTCGTCGTAGTTTGTTGGCAGAATGATGGCCTCCGGGAGTAACGCATGATGGACGGCATTGCTTGCGTCGGCGATATGACCGACCACGGTGGCGTGGTGCTGGAGGGATTCGCTGGCACCAATCTGAACGGCAGGCAGATCGCCGGACGTGGCCACATGGTTTCGTGTCCCAAATGCAAAGGCGTGTTTCCGATCAGCGAAGGCAACCGTGCCTACACCATTGGTGGGACGCCGGTCGCGTTACATGGAATGAAAACGGCGTGCGGGGCCACTCTGATCGCCGGCAATCCACTTGCCCAGGTGCAGCGCTAGCGTTGAGGTATGTCAGCGGGGCGTTTCAAGAAATCTGCCGGAACCCACTACCGCTGGGACGAGCGCGGCAACCTTACCCATCGCATGACCAACGGCACGGGCGCGCGCTTTATCTGGGACAGATTCAACCGACTGGTGGGCTACTACAATCCGGAGCTGCAAGTGCGCTACCGGTACGATGCGCTGGGGCGGCGGCTCAGCAAGTCGTCGTCGGCCGTCTACTTCGACAACCCCCATGACGGCAAGGGCTACCGGATCAACGAGCGGGCGCGGCTGAACAAGGCACACGGCTGCGCCTTCACGCTCCATGGGTTGGATGGCGACCAGTTGGCGTGGGACGAGAACATCCGCCTGACCTACATCACCGACGCGCTGGGCAATGAGACCCGGTGCTACAACGACATCCTCGGCTACACCTATCGCATCAAGTACGCAAGTAGCCGGGGCGCTTCCAGGCACAGGGAGAGGCCGGCCACTTGAAAGAGGATGCGCCACCCACGCTATACTAGGCATGTCGCTGCAACCACAGCGACCCGGGGTGAGAGCCGGAGCAAGAGGGCCCGAGACCATCACGCAGAGGAGAACGCCCCGTGGCTAAGCACACCCGCTTCCGTATCACCGCCGAACAAACCGGCTCCGCCCTCTTCCTCACCACGCATTTCCCCTGCCAAAGCCCCTTGAGCGCTGCCGCCGAAAAGGCCGCGCAACTCCACAGCCTGCTGTTCATGCTCAGTGACTATGCCGCTTGTAGCGACACCTTTGGCGCATTGAATCCGGAGTTCCAGAGCGACGTGCTGTCGCTGGCAGCCGGGATTGCACGGGAAGCGCAGGTCATGAGCGAGCTGGCGGCGGGCCATAGGGACGAGGCAGGCTGAAGCAGGGGCCACCGGCAAGAAGACCGCAACCTGCTCCATGCCCCGACCACGCGCATCTTCGCCACAGACTTGCTGGCGGCTATCGCCCAGGCGCTGCCTTAACGCGCCCAGGGCGCATCCACCTCCGTCCTCACGCCATAGCGCTCCAGCCCCTTGGCATGCAGCGCCGGAGAAATCGACCGCAGCGCGGCAATCGCCACGTGGTAGCGGTCGATCTCGAAGAAGCGGCGCAGCGCGGCGCGCGTGTCGCTGCGACCGAAGCCGTCCGTGCCAAGCGCGGTGAACGGCGCGCGCAGGTACGAGGCGATGAGCTGCGCATAGGCCCGCACGTAGTCGGTGGCGGCAATGACCGGGGTAGCGCCCGGCAGCGAGCGCTGCAAATGGCTTTGCGTTTCGCCGCCGCTGGCGAACAGGCTGGCGCGCTCGCATTCGCGGGCGTCCCTGGCGAGCTCGGAGAAGCTGGTCACGCTCCAGATCTCTGACTTGATATCCCAGTCGCTTGCCAGCAGGTCCGCGGCGGCGATGACTTCGCGCAGGATGGCGCCCGAGCCGAGCAGCCTCACGCTGGTGGCAGCGCCTTCGGGGCCGCGCGTGCCGAAAAGGTACATGCCCTTGATCACGTCGTCGTGCGCGTCCTCGCGCAGCGGCGCCTGCACGTAGTTCTCGTTGTTGACGGTCAGGTAGTAGAACTCGTCGCGCTGCGCTTCCAGCATGCTGCGCGCGCCGTGGTGGATGATGACCGCGGCTTCGCTGGCGAAGGCCGGATCGTAGGCGCGGCAGTTCGGCACCGTGGCGGCGATCAGCTGGCTGGTGCCATCCTGGTGCTGCAGGCCTTCGCCGGCAAGCGTGGTGCGCCCGGCTGTGGCGCCGATCAGGAAGCCGCGCGCGCGCTGGTCCGCCGCCGCCCAGATCAGGTCACCGACGCGCTGGAAGCCGAACATCGAGTAATAGATATAGAACGGCAGCATGGCGACGCCGCTCACGCTGTATGACGTTGCCGCGGCCGTCCACGACGCCAGCGCGCCCGCTTCGGTGATGCCTTCTTCCAGCAGTTGCCCTTGCTGGCTTTCCTTGTAGTACAGCATCGAGCCGGCATCTTCCGGCTCGTAGAGCTGGCCCACCGGCGAGTAGATGCCGATCTGCCGGAACAGGTTGGCCATGCCGAAGGTGCGCGCCTCGTCGGCCACGATGGGCACCACGCGCGGGCCGATGTCCTTGTCCTTGATCAGGTTGGTGAACAGGCGCACCACGCCCGTGGTGGTGGAGACGGCGCGCTCGTCCGGCTCCATGGCGAAGCGACCGTACTGCATCAGGTCGGGCATGCGCAGCGCGGGCGCGGTGCGCGCGCGGGCTGGCAGGTAGCCGCCCAGCGCCTGCCGGCGCGCATGGAGGTAGGTCATCTCCGGGCTGTCGTCAGCCGGCTTGTAGAAGCGCAGTTCCGCCACGGCATCGTCGTCCAGCGGCAGCGCAAAGCGGTCGCGGAAGGCACGCAGCGCGTCAATATCAAGCTTCTTCTGCTGGTGCGCGGTCATGCGGGATTCGCCCGCTTCGCCCATGCCGTAGCCCTTCTTGGTCTTGGCGAGGATCACGGTGGGCTTGCCCTTGTGCGCCTGCGCATCCTGGAACGCGGCGTACAGCTTGCGAAAGTCATGGCCGCCCCGGCGCAGCGCATCGATATCCGCGCTGCTCATGCTGGCGACCAGGGCCTTGAGCTCGGGGTCGGTGTTGAAGAAGTGGGCCAGGTTGTAGTCGCCATCCTTGGCCCCGAGGTTCTGGTACTCGCCGTCCACCATCGCAGCAAAGCGCCGCAGCAGCGCGTGATTGGTGTCGCGCGCAAACAGCGCATCCCACTCGGAACCCCAGACCACCTTGACGACGTGCCAGCCGGCGCCGCCAAACAGCGCCTCCAGCTCGTGGATCACCTGGCCGTTGCCGCGCACCGGGCCATCGAGCCGCTGCAGGTTGCAGTTGATGACGAAGGTGAGGTTGTCGAGCTTCTCGCGCGCCGCCAGCGAGAGCGCGGCAAGCGACTCCGGCTCGTCCATCTCGCCATCCCCGAACACGCCCCACACGCGCCGCGCAGCGGTATCGGCAATGCCGCGATGCCCGAGATAGCGCAGGAAGCGGGCCTGGTAGATGGCGCTGATCGGGCCGATGCCCATGGAGCCGGTCGGGAATTGCCAGAAATCCGGCATCAGCCAGGGATGCGGATAGGAGGAGAGGCCACCGCCGCCGGTTTCCTGCCGGTAGCTCGCCAGTTGGGACTCGGACAGCCGCCCCTCCAGGAAGGCGCGTGCATAGACGCCCGGCGCGGAATGCGGCTGGAAGTAGACCAGGTCGCCCTTGTGGTCCCCATCGTCGGCGCGGAAGAAGTGATTGAAACCCACCTCGAAGATCTCGGCGGCGGAGGCATAGCTGGCAAGGTGGCCGCCAAGTTCGCCGTAGGCCTTGTTGGCGCGCACCACCATGGCCAGCGCGTTCCAGCGGATGATCGAGGTCAGCCGCTGCTCCATGGCAAGGTCGCCGGGATAGCGCGGCTGCTCGCCTACGCCGATGCTGTTCTGGTAGGCCGAGTAGGGATGCGCCCGTTCGCCAAGGCCGAGATGGCTGGCATGCTCGGCAAGGCGCTCCAGCAGGAAGCGCGCACGTGGCGCGCCGCCGGTGCGAAAGACGCCGGCCAGGGCGTCGAGCCATTCGCTGGTTTCCTCAACGTCGGGGTCGTGCCCTTCGCCAGGGGCAATCTGGATGGCGGCTGTCTTTGGCAGGGCATGCATCGCGGTCTCCGTGGGCTTTGTTCTTCTTTATTGGATTGTAGGGAGGAGACCGCGGCAGAAGCTGCCGAATTGGCAGGCGACACCGGCCGCCGGCAGCGTAGCGTGCTGCGGCTGGGCCGCTGGCAGCGCAACGTGCCGCGGGGACGGGCACGCCGGCTGCAAGTGGTGGCAGATGGGCTTGGCGTATCGCCGGCGCGCCTATCGATTGCCCGGGCGCGGCAAAACCCGGCGGGGACGATGATCATGCCGGGTGCTTCCAGCGTGGCTCAACGCAAAGCGCGCCTGATGAGGCGGGTACTCAGCACCCTCAAACTGCAATCAGTGGGACTGACCGGACCTGATGCATCCGGTGCAGTTGCCCGAAAATTACTTCGCCGTCGGCATGGCGAACTCGGCGCCCTTGCCGATGCTGTCGGGCCAGCGCTGCATGACCGACTTCTGCTTGGTGTAGAAGCGCACGCCTTCCTCGCCATACGCGTGGGTGTCGCCAAACAGGCTGCGCTTCCATCCGCCAAAGCCGTGCCAGGCCATCGGCACCGGGATGGGCACGTTGATGCCGACCATGCCGACCTGGATGCGCCGCGCAAACTCACGCGCCACGCCGCCGTCGCTGGTGTAGCAGGCCACGCCGTTGCCGAACTCATGGTCGTTGACCAGTTGCACGGCCTGGGCAAAATCCTTCACGCGCACGCAGCCCAGCACCGGGCCGAAGATTTCTTCCTTGTAGATGCGCATGGCGGGGGTCACGTTGTCAAACAAGGTGCCGCCCGTGAAGAAGCCCGCTTCATGGCCGGGCACGCGGCAATCGCGTCCGTCCACCACCAGCGTGGCGCCTTCCTCCACGCCGATGCCGACGTAGCCTTCGATCCGCTCCAGGGCCTGGCGCGTGACGATGGGACCCATCTCGGCCTCGGCGTTCATGCCATTGCCGATCACCAGTGCCTTCACGCGCTCGGCCAGTAGCGGGAGGATCTTGTCCGCGACATCGCCCACCAGCACGGCGATCGAGATCGCCATGCAGCGCTCGCCGGCCGAGCCGTAGCCGGCGCCGATCAAGGCGTCCACGGCTTGTTCGATGTCCGCGTCGGGCATGACCACCAGGTGGTTCTTGGCGCCGCCGAGCGCCTGCACGCGCTTGCCGAAATGCGCCGAGCGCTCACTGATGTACTGGGCGATCGGGGTAGAGCCGACAAAGCTCACTGCCTTGACGTCAGGATGTTCGATCAGTGCGTCGACCACGACCTTGTCGCCCTGCACCACGTTGAACACGCCGGCCGGCAAGCCGGCTTCGGTCAGCAGATCCGCCATGAACAGGCTGGCGCTGGGATCGCGCTCGCTGGGCTTGAGCACAAAGGTGTTGCCGGCCGCCAGCGCGATCGGGAACATCCAGCACGGGACCATGCAGGGGAAGTTGAACGGCGTGATGCCAACCACCACGCCCAGCGGCTGGCGCAGCGTCCAGTTGTCCATGCCGGTGCTGACCTGGTCCGTGTAGTCGCCCTTGAGCAGTTGGGGGATGCCGCAGGCAAACTCGATGATGTCGATGCCCCGGGAGACTTCGCCCTGCGCGTCGGAAAAGACCTTGCCGTGCTCCGCCGTGATCATCGCCGCGAGCGTGTCGCGATTCTGGTTCATCAGTTGCAAGAAGCGTTGCATGACCCGCGCGCGGCGGATCGGGGGCGTGTCCGCCCAGGCCGGAAAGGCCGCGGCCGCAGCGGCAACCGCGGTGCCGGCTTCGTCGACCGAGCCCAGCGCCACGGTGCGCGCGGCGGCGCCGGTGGCGGGATTGAAGACATCCTGCGCGCGTCCGCTGGCGCTGGCAACCCGGCTGCCGTTGATGTAGTGGCCGAGCTGGCCGCCTTCGGTGTATGCGATGGGAGTCTTCACGTTGCTGCCTTCAAGGAAAGAGAGGGATTAGCCAATGCGACGAGTGTAGTCACGGTCCCTTCCCCCATCAATGCCGCGCGGCTTGACTCATTGTTTAGCAAAGTAAACAATGCCGCGATGGAAGACGAAAATAAAGAACCCAACTGGGCGCACCTTTACTCGCTGGTCGTGCTGGGTGAGCTTGGCAGCTACACGGCCGCGGCCGTGCGCCTGGGCCTGAGCAAGGGGGCCATGAGCCAGCGCATCGCGGAGCTGGAGCGCAGCGCCGGGGTGCCGCTGGTGCAGCGGACTACCCGCAGCGTCCGGCTCACCGAAGCGGGCCAGCAACTCGCGGACACCACGCGCAACGCCTTCGCGGACATCGAGCGCAGCTTTGCAGGCGTGCGCGATCTTGCCGGCGAGCCGCGCGGCTTGCTGCGGGTCACGGCGCCAGTGGCGCTGGGCCGGCAGCAGATCGTCCCGCGCATCCCAGCCTTTCTGAAGGCCTATCCGGAGGTGCGGATCGAGATGGAGTTTTCCGACAAGTTCACCGCGCTGGCGCAGGAAGGCTTCGACCTGGCAATCCGGCATGCCTCGGTAGCGCCGGATACGCATATCGCCTGGACGCTATGCCGCACGAACACGGTGCTGGTGGCAACGCGCAGCTACCTGAAGCGCCATGGCTCGCCCGAATCCCCGGAGGAACTGGCCGCGCACGCCTGTCTGCATTACTTCCGGCGGGGCGAATCGCCCACCTGGAGCTTCGAGCCGCTGCGCGGCGCCGCCCCCCGGCGCAGCGTGGCCATCCACGGCAGCTTTGCCGCCAACAACAGCGAGGCCCTGCGCGAGGCGGCGCTGGGCGGTCTGGGCATCGCCCTGCTGCCGGACTTCACCGCCCAGGCGGACGTGGCCGCCGGCAGGCTGGTCAAGGTCCTGCCCAACTGGCGCCCGGCGGGGGCCTTTGGCGACCACCTGTTCGCCATCCGCCCTTACAGCCCCTACCTGCCGCGCGCCGTGCGCGTGTTTGTGGACTACCTGCGCGAGACGCTGAAGGATGGCTTCACGATGGGCTGAAGCCCTGCCTTACTGCAGGTTGCCCCAGCGCGGCACCGCCGGCTCCGCCGCCGCCCATTTCCAGCCGGTGGGCTGCCGGCAGGCGGTGGTCAGGAACCAGGCGCGCTGTTGCCTGGCGTCGTCGTCCACCGAGAACAGCGCCTCCCGGCATTCCGCCAGCGGCGTGCGGATGACGCGCACCACCCGCACCCAGCCATGCTCGTTGGCATAGGGCAAGGGGTGGCGGATTTCCCAGCGCTGCTGCGCATCGACCGGCATGGCGCCGATGGTGGCGGCGATGCTGTCCTGCTCCGCCTGCTGCCAGTTGCGCAAGACGTATTTGGCGCCGGCATCCGTGGCGGCGCTGACGCCGATGGCCACGCCGGCGGCCAGGGCCGGGTTGCCGGTGACCGCGCCGGTCGCCACGCCGGCCACCGCGCCGGTCAGGTCGCCGACCGACGAGCAGCCGGTGGCCAGGGCGGCCGCAAGCACGGGCACGATGACCCGCAACCGGTGCGGGCCGCTCATTGCAGCGCCCCCCACCGCTCGGTGGCCGGCTCCGCCGACGCCCACTTCCACGTCTGGCCGTCCCGGCAGATCGCCGCGATATAGAACGCGCTGGATTTCGCTTCGTCGTCCACCGAGAACACGATCTCCTTGCACTGCAGGGACTTGCCGCCGATCTCCCGGCTGACCGTGACCCGGCCATGCTCCGCAGGCTCGAGCGGCACGGCGTGATCGGTCCTCCAGTCCGCCACCGCATCCACCGCCAGCGGGCCGGCGGCCATGGCGATGCGGTCTTGCGCCGCCGCGTGGATTTTGCGTTGGCTGTACTGCAAGGCGGCCCTGGCGCCCGCTTGCACACCCAGGCCAATGCCGGTCGCCACCGCCGCGTTGTCGGTCAGCGCACCGGCAATGCTGGCGCCGGCAATGCCCGCACCGGCCGCCGTGCCCTCGCTCAGCAAGGAACTGCAGCCCGTGGCGGATAAGCAAAGGGCAATCGCGGCGGCAAGCGCGGCCGGGCCGCGCAGGCCGGTCCCGGGCCGCGCGCGGAGGGAATCAGGAGTCATCGTTGGGGGATGGAAAATCGGGGAAGGCTATGCCCGGCATGCCCGGCGCATTCGCAAATGCGGGCCAGCATACGCGCGCGCACTTGCGTCGCAAAGCGCAGAAATGTCAAAGATTGTAAGAACGACAGCGTGCGCTGGATGCATCCGGTGAGCGGCGCATCCACCCGGCGCGTCGCCAGCACCGAATCGTCTGCCTTTATACTGCGGCATGGCCTACGATCTCACAGACAAACTCGTCATCGGCATCTCGTCCCGGGCGTTGTTCGACCTCGAGCACGAGAACGGCATCTATCAATCCGAGGGGGTGGCGTCCTACTCCGCCTACCAGCGCCAGCATGAGGACGAACCCCTGCTGCCGGGCACGGCCTTTCCGCTGGTGCAGGCGCTGCTCGGACTCAATCACCTGATCCCGGACCGAAGGCTGGTCGAGGTCGTGGTGATCTCGCGCAATTCGCCGGACACCGGGCTGCGCGCGTTCAATGCCATCGAGACCCACCGGCTCGACATCACCCGCGCGGCATTCACCGGCGGCGAATCGATCTCGCGCTACCTGCAAGCCTTCAAGGTGGACCTGTTCCTCTCACGCGAGGCCACCGACGTGCAGGCCGCCATCGACGGCGGCGTGGCCGCGGCCCAGCTGTACGCCGCGCCCGCCGACTATCACGCCCCCGCCGGCCAGATCCGCATTGCCTTCGACGGCGATGCCGTGCTGTTCTCGCCGGAGTCCGAGCAGATCTTCAAGCAAAAAGGGCTGGAAGCCTTCGTCCGGCATGAGCAAAAACACCGCCACAAGGCCATGGCCGAAGGGCCGTTTGCCAAGCTGCTGCTCCGGCTGGCGGAGATCCAGTCGCACTTCCCGCCCGGGAAATGCCCGGTGCGCATCGCCATCGTGACGGCGCGCAACAGCCCGGCGCACACACGGGTGGTACATACCCTGCGCGCGTGGAACGTCAGCATCGATGAAGCCTTTTTCCTCGGCGGCTTGCCTAAGGATCAAGTGCTGCAGGCGTTCGGCGCGCATATGTTCTTCGACGACCAGGAAGGGCATGTGGAACTGGCGTCGGCGGTGGTGCCGTCGGGGCGGGTGCCATACAAAGGTGGCGAGCTGGGGGGCGGCAAACGCAGGCCCGCGCGCAAGCGCGCCAGGAACGACGACACCGATGCCGCCGGCCAGGCCGGCAACGCACCCATCTGCGGCGCATGAAGACCTTCGCCCTTTACCTCGTCACGGCCTGCGCGGAAATCCTGGGCTGCTATTTCCCCTACCTGTGGCTGCGCCAGGGGGCCAGCGTGTGGCTGCTGGTGCCAGGCGCGCTGTCGCTGGCGCTGTTCGCCTGGCTGCTGTCGCTGCACCCGGATGCTTCCGGGCGGGTTTATGCGGCCTATGGCGGCATTTATATTGCGGTGGCTATTCTGTGGCTCTGGCTGGTGGATGGGGTGAAGCCTAGCCACTGGGATCTGGCGGGGGTGGCGGTGGCGATTGCCGGGATGGCGATGATTGTTTTTCAGCCGCGTTGAAGCGGCGCGGAGCGTGATGGAGCGCTTGCGCTACGGCTAGCGCCCGCCCTCCCGATCCGCGCCCAGCCAGCCATTGCGCCCGCGCCGCTCAGGCCGCGACCCGCGCCGCCGCCCCGCGATACTGCGCCAGCAACGCCACCCGCCGCGCCGCCACCTTCTCCATATTGGCTTGCTTGACATGCCCGAAGCCGCGGATGTCGTCGGGCAAGCTCGCCAGCGCCACCGCCGTATCCAGCCGGTCCGCATTCAGCGTCGCGCCGAACTCCGCCGCCATCGCGATGTAGTCCTCGATCAGCTTGCGTTCCGCGCGTCGCTCGGCGGTCTTGCCGAACACGTCGAAGGCGGTGCCGCGCAAGCCCTTGGCGCGTGCCAGCAGACGGAAGGCGGTCAGCATGGCCGGGCCGAAGCGGCGCTTGACCAGGTGGCCATGCGAGTCCCGCTTTGCCAGCAGCGGGGGAGCCAGGTGGAAACTGAGCTGGTAGTCGCGGCCAGGTTCGCCTTCGAACTGCGCGCGCAGCTTGTCCAGGAAGGCGGGGTCGGCGTACAGGCGGGCGACTTCGTACTCGTCCTTGTAGGCCATCAGCTTGGCGAGGTTGCGCGCCACGGCTTCGGCGAGCGGCAAGCGCGGGTTGGCGCCCACGCGCTTCTCCGCAGCGCGCACGCTTTCGACTGCGGCGCGGTACCGGGCCGCGTACGCCGGGTTCTGGTAGGCCGTGAGCAGGGCTTCGCGCTGGCGGATGACGCTGTCGAGCGTCTCCGGCATGGCCACTACCTGGGCACGCGGCGTGGTCTGCAATTGCGCTGCGAGCGCAGCCTCGCCGTGATGCGCCAGATAGCGGCCCCAGTCGAAGGCCAGCAGGTTCTTCTCCACCGATACGCCGTTCAGCTCGATGGCGCGCACGAGGCTATCGCGCCGCAACGGGACCCAGCCCTTTTGCCAGGCAAAGCCCAGCAGCAGCGGGTTGGAGTAGATCGAATCGGCCAGCAGCTTCACGGCCCACGCATTGGCATCGATAAAGGCACAGGCGTCGCCGACACTGGCGCGCAGGTCCTGCTCGGCCGAGGCGCCCGGGAATTTCCAGTTCGGGTTCTTGATGAAGTCTGCGGTAGGCGTATTGGCACTGTTGATGGCGGCTGCCGTCACGTCGACCCGGGTCTTGGACAAGACCTCGGGCGAGGCGGAGACGATCGCGTCGCAGCCGATCACCAGCCGTGCCTCGCCGGTGGCGATGCGGGTGGCGTGCAGCGCGGCCGGGGTCGGGGCGATCTGCACATGGCTGATCACCGCGCCGCCCTTCTGCGCCAGGCCGGCCATGTCGAGCACGGTCACGCCCTTTTGCTCCAGGTGGGCAGCCATGCCAAGCAGGCCGCCGATGGTGACCACGCCGGTGCCGCCGACGCCCGTTACCAGCACGCCGTAGGGCCGCTCCAGCGTGGGGAGCGCCGGCTGCGGCAGCGCGCTGAAATCGGCGAGCGCGCCCTTGCCGCCCGCCGCGGCCGGCTTGCGCACTTGTGCGCCCTCAGCCGTGACAAAGCTCGGGCAGAAGCCGTTGACGCAGGAAAAGTCCTTGTTGCAGGAGGACTGGTTGATCTTGCGCTTGGTGCCCAGCGGCGTCTCCAGCGGCTCCACGGACAGGCAATTGGACTTGACCGAGCAATCGCCACAACCTTCGCAGACCGCGTCGTTGATGAACGCGCGCTTGGCAGGGTCGGCCATGGTGCCGCGCTTGCGGCGGCGGCGCTTTTCGGTGGCGCAGGTCTGGTCGTAGATCAGGATGGTGACGCCGGCGGTATCGCGCAGCTGGACCTGGATCTCATCGAGCTTGTCGCGGTGGTGCACGGTCACGCTGGCGGGCAGCATGCCGCCGTCGCCGTATTTCTCGGGCTCGTCGGTGACCACCACGATCTTGCTGGCGCCTTCGGCCAGCACCTGGTGAGCGATCTGCGGCACCGTCAGCACGCCGTCCACCGGCTGGCCGCCGGTCATCGCCACGGCGTCGTTGAACAGGATCTTGTAGGTGATATTGGCCTTGGCCGCGATGGACGCGCGGACCGCCAGCAGGCCCGAGTGGAAATAGGTGCCGTCGCCCAGGTTGACGAATACATGCTTCTCGCCGGTGAAATGCATCTGCCCGGTCCATGCCATGCCTTCGCCGCCCATCTGGCTGAAGGTGTCGGTATTGCGGTCCATCCACATCGCCATATAGTGGCAGCCGATGCCGGCCAGCGCGCGCGAGCCTTCGGGCACGCGGGTGGAGGTGTTATGCGGGCAGCCCGAGCAGAACCAGGGCTTGCGTTCCACCGAGATGCGCGGGCGCGCGGCTTCGCGCTCCTTGGCCTCGATCAGCGCCACGCGCGCGGCGATGCGCTCGCGCACGTCGGTGGGCAGGTCGCTCTTTTCCAGCCGGGTGGCGATGGCCTTGGCGATCAGCGCGGGCGATAGCTCGTAGTGCGCGGGCAGCAGCCAGTTGCCGCGCGGCAGCGACCATTCGCCGCCGTGGTTGCCACGCTCGTCGAACTTGCCGTAGACCTTGGGGCGCACGTCGTCGCGCCAGTTGTAGAGTTCTTCCTTGAGCGCGTATTCGAGGATCTGGCGCTTTTCTTCCACCACCAGGATCTCTTCCAGGCCGGTGGCGAACTCGCGCGCGTCGTGTGCGTCCAGGGGCCACACGCAGCCCACCTTGAACACGCGGATGCCGATACGGCGGCAGGTATCGTCGTCAAGGCCCAGGTCAGACAGCGCCTGGCGCACGTCGAGGTAGGCCTTGCCGGCGGTCATGATGCCAAAGCGCGCGTTGGGCGAATCCAGCACCACGCGGTTGAGCTTGTTGGCGCGGATATAGGCCAGCGCCGCATACCATTTATGGTCGAGCAGGCGGGCTTCCTGCGCCAGCGGCGGATCTGGCCAGCGGATATTGAGACCGCCCTCGGGCATGGCGAAGTCCTCCGGCAGCACGATCTGCACGCGATCCGGATCGACCTCCACCGAGGCGGTGGATTCCACCACGTCGGTCACGCATTTCATCGACACCCACAGGCCGGAGTAACGGCTCATGGCCCAGCCATGCAGGCCGTAGTCGAGGTATTCCTGCACATTGGACGGGTACAGCACCGGAATCCCGGAGGCCAGCAGCACGTGCTCGGACTGGTGCGCCACCGAGGACGACTTGGCGGCGTGGTCGTCGCCCGCCAGCAGCAGCACGCCGCCGTGCTTGGCGGAGCCGGCCGAGTTGGCGTGCTTGAGCACGTCGATGGAGCGGTCCACCCCCGGGCCCTTGCCGTACCACATCGAGAACACACCGTCGCGGGTCGCGTCCGGGAACAGGTTGACCTGCTGGGTGCCCCACACGGCGGTGGCGGCCAGGTCTTCGTTCACGCCGGGCTGGAACACCACGTCGCTGGCGGCCAGGTGTTTCTTGGCCTTCCACAGCGCCTGGTCCACGCCGCCCAGCGGGGAGCCGCGGTAGCCGGAGATAAAGCCCGCCGTATTCAGTCCGGCGGCAAGGTCGCGCGCCTTTTGCAGCATGGGCAGGCGCACCAGCGCCTGGGTGCCGCTAAGATACACGCGGCCTTTTTCCAGGGTGTATTTATCGTCAAGGGAAACCGACGCTAGCGCATCTTGCTGGGCTGAGGATAGGGGGGCATTCATCGATGCTGTCTCCGTGTGCTCTTGTGGGCTGTCACTGAGTGTAGGAAGGCTGGCCGATATCGTAAAATCATGAATTCAGAGAGCTGGTATCCGAAAATCGCATAGCGGAGTGGCATATGGCGAAAGAGCGGCATGGGAAGGAAGACGGCGGGCAGCGTATCGCCAAGGAAATCACCCTGCGGCAGTTCCGTTATTTCGCCGCGGCGGCGGAGACCGGCCAGTTCTCCATGGCCGCCACCGCCGAGCATGTGTCGCAATCGGCCATTACCAATGCCGTGCTGATGCTGGAGCAGCAGCTTGGCGTGCGCCTCTTTGACCGCCTGCCGCACGGCGTGGCCCTGACGGCGGAGGGTCACCGGCTGCATCAGCGCGCCCGGCAAATCCTGGACGCCGTGCAGGACACCCTGCGCGAGCCGCGCTTCCAGGCGCACAACCTGAGCGGCACGGTGCGCCTGGCGGCGTCCTACACGGTATTGGGCTACCTGCTGCCGGGCCTGCTGGCGCGGTTTCGCACCAACTACCCGGATATCGATTTCGACCTGCACGACATGGACCGTCCCGGCATCGAGCGCGCGGTGCTGGCCGGGGAGATCGAGCTTGGCATCGGGCTGCTGTCCAATATCGAGAAGCTGCAACGCTTTGCCCATCACACGCTGATCCGCTCGCGGCGCCAGCTATGGGCGTCGCCGTCGCATCCCCTGCTGGCGCTGCCCAGGCTGACGCTGAAGGACATCGCGGCGCATCCCTACATCCTGCTGACGGTGGATGAAGGCGAGCGCTCCACGCTGCGCTACTGGCGCAGCAAGCGGCTGGCGCCATCGATCGCGTTTCGCACCAGTTCGATGGAGGGGCTGCGCGGGCTGGTGGCGCACAGCTTTGGCGTGACCGTGCTGTCCGACATGGTGTACCGCCCGTGGTCGCTGGAAGGCAAGCAGATCGAGGCGCGGCCGATCGCCGAAGGCGTGCCGGACATGGAACTGGGGCTGCTGTGGCAACCGGGGCGCAAGCTGGACAAGCCAGCCGATGCGCTGCGGGAGTTCCTGATCCATGCCAGCGGCAGCTAGGCGGCAATCCCCTGTGCCAAGGCGCCACACGCTGCTCCAGATTGGTACACCTTGGCGCACCGCGGCACACTGGCGGCCGCCTGCATAGCCCCCTGCTTGCCAGGTTTTACGTGGTTTCGCCGTTCTCGCTGCGCCGTGTCCGCCAGGCACAGCTTTTGCGGATGGATGCTTGTGCGCGAACAACGCGGCACGACAGACATCACGAGACGGAGACAGACATGAACATGGCGGAAATCGCCCAGCTGGGCGTTGCGTATCCCTACAAGGAACAGTACGAAAACTATATCGGCGGCGCCTGGGTGGCCCCGGCCGATGGCCAGTACTTTGAAGCGATCTCGCCGGTCACCGGCAAGCCCTTCACGCGCGTGCCGCGCTCCAACCAGAAGGACGTGGACGCCGCGCTGGACGCCGCGCACCGCGCCAAGGGCGCCTGGGGCCGTACCTCCACCACCGAGCGCGCCAACATCCTGAACCGCATCGCCGATCGCATCGAGGCCAACCTGGTCACGCTGGCGGTGGCCGAGACCATCGACAACGGCAAGCCCATCCGCGAAACCACGGCGGCCGACCTGCCGCTGGCAGTGGACCATTTCCGCTACTTCGCCGGCTGCATCCGCGCGCAGGAAGGCGGCATTTCCGAAATCGACCACGACACCGTGGCCTATCACTTCCATGAGCCGCTGGGCGTGGTCGGCCAGATCATCCCGTGGAATTTCCCGCTCCTGATGGCCACGTGGAAGCTCGCGCCCGCGCTGGCCGCCGGCAACTGCGTGGTGCTCAAGCCCGCGGAGCAGACGCCGGCCTCGATCCTGGTGCTGATGGAAATCATCGGCGACCTGCTGCCGCCGGGTGTGCTCAATGTGATCAACGGCTTCGGGCTCGAGGCAGGCAAGCCGCTCGCCTCCAGCTCGCGCATCAGCAAGATCGCCTTTACCGGCGAGACCACCACCGGCCGGCTGATCATGCAGTACGCCTCGCAGAACCTGATCCCGGTCACGCTGGAACTAGGTGGCAAGTCGCCCAACATCTTCTTCGAGGACGTGTTGTCCGCCGACGACGCCTACTTCGACAAGGCGCTGGAAGGCTTCGCCATGTTCGCGCTGAACCAGGGCGAGGTCTGCACCTGCCCGTCGCGCGCGCTGATCCAGGAGTCGATCTACGAGCGCTTCATGGAGCGCGCGCTCAAGCGCGTGGCAGCGATCAAGCAAGGCCACCCGCTCGACAAGGCCACCATGATCGGCGCGCAGGCTTCGCAGGAGCAGCTTGAGAAGATCCTGTCGTATATCGACCTGGGCAAGCAGGAAGGCGCGCAATGCCTGATCGGCGGCGAGCGCAACGCGCTGGGTGGCGACCTTGCGAGCGGCTACTACGTCAAGCCCACGGTGTTCTCCGGCCATAACAAGATGCGCATCTTCCAGGAAGAGATCTTTGGCCCGGTGGTGTCGGTGACCACGTTCAAGGACGAGGAGGAAGCGCTGGAAATCGCCAATGACACGCTGTACGGACTAGGCGCCGGCGTATGGACGCGAGACGGCGCGCGCGCGTACCGCATGGGCCGCGGCATCCAGGCCGGCCGCGTGTGGACCAACTGCTATCACGCCTACCCGGCGCATGCGGCATTTGGCGGCTACAAGCAATCCGGCATCGGGCGCGAGAACCATCGCATGATGCTGGACCACTACCAGCAGACCAAGAACCTGCTGGTGAGCTACAGCCCGAACGCGCTCGGCTTCTTTTGATACAGCGCAAGAATGGGCGCTCGCGCCCATGACATGATCGGCATGGCGCCCGCCCCCCCGCCGGCTTACCGCCGCGCGGCGCGGGCGTCCTTGCCAACAGAATCAGGAGTCGAGATGACAGCGATGATGAAAGCCGCCGTGGTGCGCGAGTTCGGCGCCCCGCTCACGATCGATGAAGTGCCCGTGCCGCAGCCCGGGCGCGGCCAGATCCAGGTCAAGATTGAAGCTTCCGGCGTATGCCACACCGACCTGCATGCCGCCGAAGGCGACTGGCCCGTCAAGCCGACCCTGCCCTTTATTCCCGGCCACGAAGGCGTGGGCTATGTCTCGGCGGTAGGCGCGGGCGTGAGCCGCGTGAAGGAAGGCGATCGCGTCGGCGTGCCCTGGCTGTATAGCGCCTGCGGCTACTGCGAGCACTGCCTGCAAGGCTGGGAAACCCTGTGCGAGAAGCAGCAAAACACCGGTTACTCGGTCAACGGCGGCTATGGCGAATACGTGGTAGCCGATCCTAACTACGTGGGCCTGCTGCCGGACAGCGTGGGCTTCGTGGAGATCGCGCCGATCCTTTGCGCCGGCGTGACCGTCTACAAGGGCTTGAAAGTGACCGACACGCGGCCCGGCCAGTGGGTCGTGATCTCCGGCATCGGCGGGCTTGGCCATGTGGCGGTGCAATATGCACGCGCCATGGGGCTGCGCGTCGCGGCGGTGGATATCGACGACAAGAAGCTCGAACTCGCCCGCAAGCTCGGCGCCGAGGTCACGGTCAATGCGCGCACCACCGATCCCGTGGCGTTCCTGCAGAAGGAAATCGGCGGCGCGCACGGCGCGCTGGTGACGGCGGTATCGCCCAAGGCATTCGGCCAGGCGATCGGCATGGTCCGGCGGGGCGGCACAGTGGCGCTCAACGGCTTGCCGCCGGGAGACTTCCCCACCCCGATCTTCGACGTGGTGCTCAAGGGCATTACCATCCGCGGCTCCATCGTCGGCACCCGCAGCGACCTGCAGGAGTCGCTCGACTTCGCCGCGCATGGGGCTGTCAAGGCGACCGTGTCCACCGCGCCGCTGGAGAAGATCAACGAGATCTTCACGCGCATGCGCGCCGGCGATATCGAAGGCCGGGTCGTGATGGACTTTGCTGCTTGAGGTTTGCTATCTGAAGTTGCCATCTGAAGGCAAGGAGCCGCCCGATGCCCGCCCCCCAGTCACCTGACGCCGTGCAGCGCGTCGTCGCCACGCCTGCCGCGCTGGCACTGATCGAGCGTCTGCGCGCGCAGCACGGTGCGTTGATGTTCCACCAGTCGGGCGGCTGCTGCGACGGCAGCGCGCCGATGTGCTACCCGGACGGCGACCTGATCATTGGCGAGGCCGATGTCTGCCTCGGCGAGATCGGTGGCGCGAAGTTCTACATGACGCGTGCGCAGTTCGAGTACTGGCAGCACACGCGGCTGGTGATCGACGTGGTGCCCGGATCGGGCGGGATGTTTTCGCTGGAAGGGCCGACCGGGTTGCGGTTCCTGACGCGCTCCGAATTGTTCAGCGACGAAGAGGCGGCGCGGCTGGAGCGGGAGCCGGCGCCGTGAAGCGCCGGCATGACGTGAAACCTGCGCATTAGCCGCGCATTGGCCACGCTTTAGCCACGCTTTAATCGCCGGTAAATCGTATTGCGCGACAGGCCAAGCTCGCGCGCGGCCAGGCTGACATTGCCGCCGTGGCGCGCCAGCGCCTGGTGGATCATGGCGGCTTCCCGATCGCGCAAGCGCTCGGGGGTACCGGCGGACGTCACTGGCATCACCGGCGTTGGGGGCATGAAGGCTGGCGCGGCGTCCCTGTCCTGCGCGAACATTGGCTCGCGCTCAAAATCCTCCGGCAGATGCTCCACGCGAATCTCTTCTTCGCCTTCGGCCATGATGGCCGCCGTGCGCAGCACGTTGACCATCTGGCGCAGGTTGCCCGGCCAGGGATGGCGCTGAAAATGCGCCAGCACGTCCGCGGCAACGCGGGTTGGATGCGCGTCACCGTGCTCGCCATGCTCCGCCTGCGCGAGTTGCTGCGTCAGGATGCGCTGCACCAGCACCGGCAAGTCCGTGCGCTCGCGCAGCGCCGGCAGCGTCACCGATAGCGCATTGATGCGGTAGTACAGATCCTCGCGGAAGGTGCCTGCCGCGATCATGGCGCGCAGGTCGCGGTGGGTGGCGCAGATGATGCGCAAATCCACGGGAATCGCGTGGGCGCCGCCCAGCGGGGTCACCGCGCGCTCCTGCAGCACCCGCATCAGCCGCACCTGCTGCGCCAGCGGCATGTCGCCAATCTCGTCAAGGAACAAGGTGCCGCCGTGCGCCTGCACCAGCTTGCCCGGGCTGCCGCGCCGCCGCGCGCCGGTGAAGGCCCCGTCCTCGTAACCGAACAGCTCTGCCTCGATCAGGGACTCCGGGATCGACGCGCAATTCACGGCCACGAATGGCGCGGCGCCGCGTGGCGAATCGCGATGGATGGCGCGCGCCAGCCACTCCTTGCCGGTACCGGTGCGGCCCAGCACCAGGATGGGAATATCGCGTCCGCGCACCTTGTCGACCCGCTGCAGCACGGCGGCCATGCGGGCGTCCCCGGTATCGAGAGCGGCCAGCGCCGAGGTGGTTGCCGATTTGGGTGCACGCGCGGCCTGCGCGCGGCGCGGCGGCGCGAGCAGCGACATCCGCGCGAACACCAGCACACGGCTTGGCAGGGTCAGCGTCAGCAACTGGCCCGACGCATCGACGCCCTGCTTGAGCGCGGTGCCCAGCGGCATGCCGAACAAGGCGGCAAAACTCTGGTGGTTCAGCGTATCGGGCGACATGCCGAGCTGGAATAGCCCGCTGCGATTGGCCGCCAGGAAGGTCCCATCGGCCGAGAACGCCGCCATGCCTTCGAACAGCGTGCCGACGAACTCCGGCCGCGCGTGAAAGCGCACCAGCGCGGCATCGGTGAAATGCGTGGCGAACAGATGGTTCTCGATCATCTGCGCCGACATGCGCACCAGCGCCATGGTGTGCTTGTGGAAGCCGCGATGATCGCCGCTGACGTCGAGCGCCCCCAGCACCTGGCCAAACGGCCCGGAGATCGGCACGCAAGAACAAGTCAGCGTGCGGTTGGCACGCAGGAAATGCTCGTCGGCGTGGACCACCGCGGGCTGGGCCTCGGCCAGCGCCGTGCCGATGGCGTTGGTGCCCTTGCTCGACTCCGCCCACGAGACACCCGGCGCCAAGGCCACGCGCCTGGCCCGGTCGGCAAAATCGCCGTCACCCAGGCTGTGCAGGATCACGCCGCCGCTGTCGGTCAGCAGCACCATGCTCTCGGTATTGGCGATCTGCGCGTGCAGGGTTTCCATGACCGGCAGCGCGTGCTTGTACAGCATCTGGTTGGCGTCGACCAGTTCGTGCAGCGCGCGCGTGCCCAGCGTTTGATAGTCCGCCGCATGGGTGGCTTCGAGGCCGAAACTGGTGGAGCGCGCGTGCGCGCGGGCAATCAGGATGCGGCGCTCCGGATCGGCGTCCGGCGTTGCGGCGCGGCTGGCAAGCGTGCTGCTCATGGCGGCAGGTCTCCTGTTCTGGATCCCGGCGTGGCCGGGTCAGGCCGTCTTTCGTGCCGGCCCGTCTGGCGGCATGGCGACCTTGCCGCCAAACCTTATCACATGCC
The DNA here is from genome assembly GCF_058794615.1 of Cupriavidus sp. GW823-FHT07A04. Classification (NCBI taxonomy): domain Bacteria; kingdom Pseudomonadati; phylum Pseudomonadota; class Betaproteobacteria; order Burkholderiales; family Burkholderiaceae; genus Cupriavidus; species Cupriavidus sp. GW823-FHT07A04. The sequence goes on along the minus strand of NZ_JBXAHA010000013.1, from coordinate 205,355 downwards.
GGCCGCGCAACGCGCACGCCCCACCCGGAAGTCGGGTGTAAAGTACATGTTTGCCGCACGCGCGCTGCGCGCCCGGCCTCTGCCGTTTCACTCCCTCGGAAGGCGCACGATGAGCATTGTGATAGATCGCTTCGACCATATCGTCCTGAATGTGAAGGACGTCGAGACCAGCGCGGCGTGGTACGAGAGCGTGCTGGGCATGCAGCGCGAGGACTTCGAATCGCGCACCGGCAAGCGGGTCTCGGTGCGCTTTGGCCAGCAGAAGATCAACCTGCGCCCGATCGATACGGACACCGTGGCGTGGTTCACCGGCGTTCACCCGACCACCGGCAGCGACGATCTCTGCTTTATCACCCACAACACGCTGGAGAGCGTGATCGCGCACTGGATTGCGCACCATGTGCCGATCGAGGCAGGACCGGCGGCGCGCACCGGCGCGCTCGGCCCGATGACCTCGGTCTATTGCCGGGACCCGGACGGGAACCTGATCGAAGTGGCGGCCTATCCAGCACACTGAGTGAGCGCCGCAAGCGGCGCCCACCGGAATCAACGCTTGCCGTCGAGCAGGTCGTTCAGCACGTCGTCAAATGCTGCTTGCGCATCTTCCAGCGCCTGCAGCGACGCATCGAAGGTCTGCAGCGCCATCTTTGACGGCTTGCCGCTGCCCTGCGGCGCAAACTGCCCCTGCAGCGCGGTAAAGGCCACCTGCACCTGGCGGGTGGCGTTGACGACACGCTCCATCGCCTGGGCTTCTTCCGCGCGGTTATCTAGGTCGTTTTGCTGGTCTTTCTGGTCGTTTTGTTCGGTCATGCCCTTGGCTCCGTGCGCGGCCGCACCGGCCGCCATTGATGTGAAGCGTATCGTACAAGAATCGGACAAGAACTTGCGCACGGGTTGCCCGGTCGAATGCCGTGCCCCCCCGTAAAATGATCCGGGAGACGCCGGGAAACACCAGGAAGCGCCAGGAAACGCCAGGAAACGCCCCCACGCATTGTGCTGTAAAGCCAGGCAGAACAAACCCTCCGAACCCATGCCACCCCATTCACGCAAGGCCCTCGCCGCCGTCCTGCTGACCGCAGGCGGCTTCACCTGCTACTGGACCTACCTCACGCTGAACCAGGACAGGCTGCTGTTCGACGCTCGCCGCCGCCCGCCGCGGGACCTGCCCGAGGGCATTTCCGCTTACTCGCACGAAGTGCCGGGCGGTTTCCTGCGCGGCTATGTCTACGGCGCCCAAGGCGTCCAGGACGCGGAAACCGGGGAAACCGTGCGGAACGCACAAACCGCGCGCGACCTGCTGTTCTACCTGCCAGGGCGCGGCGAGGATGTACTGGACACCATGCAATACCTGGCCTGGCTGCCGCCGGGCGTGGGCTTTGCCACCATGGACTACCGCGGACTGGGCCACTCGGACGGCCAGCCCTCCGAAGCAGCCGCCGTGGCGGACGCCAGCCAGTTCCTGCTGCACCTGCGCCGCATGTTCCCCGGCACGCGCGTGCATGTGGTCGGCCGCAGCCTCGGCACCGGCGTAGCCATCCAGCTGGCGGACCTGCAGGATTTCGAGAGCCTGCAGCTGATCACGCCTTACGACTCCTTGCTGGAGATCGTGCGCAAGCGCTTCCCGCTGGTGCCGCTGCGGCAACTGATGCGCCATCACTTCGACTCGATCTCCCACTGCAAGAAGGTGGTGCAGAGCACCAAGGTGCTGCTGGCCGAGGTCGACGAGGTGGTGCCCCACGAATGCTCGGAGCGCCTGATCGCGGCCTGGCCCGGCCACGTAGCGCAGCAGATGATGGCGGGCACCAACCATTTCACCATCATCGAGCAGCCCGAGACCTGGCGCGCGCTGGCGGAGTTCGCACAGCAGGTGGGCCGGCCCGGCGCCCGGCCGGTTGCGCCGGAAGTGCCCCGGGCCGATGGCGTGGAGCCGGCAGCGGCGCAAGCCCCGGATGGCATGCCCGGCTTCCCCATCTTCGCCCCAAGGTAGAATGCGCGCATGAAAAGAGTCGTTGTAAAGGCAGCAAGCGTCACTCTGGCGCTGGCTGCAGCCTCCACCCTGTTAGTTGGGTTCGCCGCCGTGGTGAGCCTTCGTCAACTCCCCGCCGTCGATGCGCTGCGGGACTACCGCCCCGACCTGCCGCTGCGGATCTTTACCAGCGACAACGTGCTGATTGGCGAGTTCGGCAACGAGCACCGCGAATTCGTCCCGCTGGAGCGCATGCCCAAGCAGATGTCCAACGCGCTGCTGGCGGCGGAAGACGATCAGTTCTACCAGCACGCCGGCGTGGACGTCCCCGGGATCTTCCGCGCCGCGCTCGCCAATATCGGCGAGGGCTACGCCCAGGGCGCCTCCACCATCACCATGCAGGTGGCGCGCAACTTCTATCTGTCGCGCGAGAAAACGCTCTCGCGCAAATGGTATGAAATCCTGCTGGCCTGGAAGATCGATCGCTCCCTGCCGAAAGACCGCATCCTCGAGCTGTACATGAACCAGGTCTACCTGGGCGAGCATGCCTATGGCTTTGGCAGCGCGGCGCAGGCGTACTTCGGCAAGCCGCTGGATGCGCTGTCGCTGGCGGAAACCGCGATGCTGGCCGGCCTGCCCAAGGCGCCGTCGACCATGAATCCCGTGGTCAATTTCCCGCGCGCCAAGCTGCGCCAGCAATATGTGCTGGGGCGCATGCAGGCGCTCGGCATGATCTCGCACCAGCAATACCAGGCGGCCCGCGCGGAAACGCTGAAGGTGGCCGGCTCGCATAACGGCCGCTTTGACGGGCACGCCGAGTACGTGGCGGAGCTGGCCCGCCAGCTCGCCTACGACCGCTTTGGCGAGGCCGCCTATACCCGCGGCCTCAATGTCTACACCACGGTATCGTCGGTGCGGCAAAGCCTGGCCTACGAGGCCGTGCACGCGGGCCTGGACCAGTATGGCAAGCGCCATGGCCAGCAAGCAGCGCCGCAGGCCGCGCTGGTCTCGCTGGACAGCAAATCGGGCGCCATCGAAGCCATGATCGGCGGCGCGGACTTTGCCACCAGCCGCTTCAACCATGCCACGCAGGCGCTGCGCCAACCGGGCTCGACGTTCAAGCCGTTCATCTATTCCGCCGCGCTCGAGCGCGGCGTGTCGGCCACCACGCTGATCAACGATGCGCCGCTGGATGCCTCGTCGCGCTGGCAGCCGGGCAACGACGATGGCCGCTTCCTGGGTGCCGTGAGCGTGCGCCAGGCGCTGGCGGAGTCGCGCAACCTGCCTGCCATCCGGACCTTGCAGACGATCGGCATTCCCTATGCGGTTGACTATGCGGGCAAGTTCGGCTTCTCCGAGCAGCGCCTGCCGCGCTACCTGCCGATGGCCCTGGGCACCGGCACCACCACGCCGCTGCGGCTGGCCGCCGCCTATGGCGTCTTCGCCAGCGAAGGCTATCGCACCGAGCCCTACCTGATCGAGCGCATCAGCGACGGCGCGGGCAACGTGCTGTTTACCGCCGACAGCGAACCCCAGCCACACCGCGTGATTCCCGAGCGCAATGCCTATGTGATGAACAGCCTGCTGCGCAGCGTGGTGACCAGCGGCACCGGCGCAGGCCTGCAACGCTACCTGCGGCGCGCGGACGTGGCAGGCAAGACCGGCACCACCAACGATTCGGTCGATGGCTGGTTTGCCGGCTACGCGTCTGGCATCGTCACGGTGGCGTGGATGGGGTTCGACGACAACCGCAGCCTGGGCCGGCACGAGTTCGGCGCCACCACGGCCCTGCCGATCTGGGCCAGCTATATGGAAGGCCGCCTGGCGGGCCAGCCCGAGGCGGAATTCGTTGCGCCCAAGAACCTCGTGCGCAACGGCGACGACTGGGTCTACCCGGAATACGCCGACGGCAGCCACGGCATTGCCGCGCTTGGCTTCCCGTCCGCGCCGGCGGGCGCCGATCCGGGGGCGGCGACGGCACTGACCGACACTAGCGGCGGTGGTGGCACTAGCGGCACTAGCGGCACTACCGCCGCGACCAGTGCAACCAGTGCGACCGGCGTGACAAGCACCGCGGGCACCACCGGCGGCGCCGAGTCCGTCAGAGCGCTGAGCCCAGCCCCGGCCGGGGTGCCGCCCCGCGCGTCGCAGCCCACAACCTGAACCACCACCCGCCACAAGCAAGGCTCCGATGCCATTCTCCCCATACAGCGGCCCCTTGATCTGGGCGGTGGCAGCCGCCACCACCATTGGCGTCATCACGCGGCCGTTCCGGCTCCCGGAGGCCTTCTGGGCGGTAGCTGGCGCCCTGCTGCTGTGCGTCACCGGCCTGCTTGCCGTGCCCGATGCCATGGCCGCCGTGGCGCGCGGGTATGACGTCTACCTCTTTCTCGGCGGCATGATGCTGGTGTCGGAACTGGCGCGCAAGACCGGGCTGTTCGACCATGTAGCGGGCGTGGCGGTGCGCCAGGCCGGCGGATCGGCACGGCGGCTGTTCCTGCTGGTCTATGGCTTCGGCACCCTGGTCACCGTGTTCATGTCCAACGATGCCACCGCCGTGGTGCTCACGCCGGCGGTGCTGGCTGCCACCCGCGCCGCCAAGGTCAAGCATCCGCTGCCCTACCTGTACAGCTGCGCGTTCATCGCCAACGCCGCCAGCTTCGTGCTGCCGATCTCGAACCCCGCCAACCTGGTCATCTTCGGCGAGCACATGCCGTCGCTGATGGGCTGGCTGGCGCGCTTCACGCTGCCATCGCTGGTGGCCATCGTGGCCACCTTCGCCGCGCTCTACTGGACCCAGCGCGACGCGCTGCGCGAGCGCATCGCGACCGACGTGCCGGTGCCGCCGCTGTCGCTGGAGGCCAAGCTGACCGCCGCCGGCATCGTGGTCATGGGCCTGGTGCTGCTGACGGCCTCGCTGCTGGGCGCCGACCTGGGCTGGCCGACCTGCCTGGCCGGCGTGGCGACGCTGCTGCTGGTCTGCGCCTGCCGGCCCGGCTTGTGCCTGCCGGCGCTGCGCGAGATTTCCTGGGGCGTGCTGCCGCTGGTGGCAGGGCTGTTCGTGCTGGTGGCGGGCCTGGAGCAGACCGGCCTGATCGGCAAGCTCGCCCACGTCGTGCAGGCGCTGTCGCAACAGTCGCCCACGGCCGGTGTCTGGGTAACCGGCGGCACGGTGGCGCTGGTGTCCAACGTGGTCAACAACCTGCCGGCCGGGCTGTTCGCATCCTCGGCGCTGGCGGCCAGCCATGCCTCCACGCAGGTCACCGACGCGGTGCTGATCGGCATCGACCTCGGGCCCAACCTGTCGGTGACGGGCTCGCTGGCGACCCTGCTATGGCTGACAGCGCTGCGGCGCGAGGGCCATCACGTCGGCGCGCTGCAGTTCCTGCGCATCGGCGCGCTGGTGATGCCACTGGCGTTGGTGCCGGCCCTGGCCACGCTGCTGCTTTAGGCGCCCAGCTTGTCGAGCAGGCTGTACCAGGCCACCCCCGCTGCAATGTAGAAGCGCTGCAGGCCATGCAGCGGTATCCCGGCCACGGGCGTGATGGGATATGGGAAATCCCCGCCCTTGCCCGCCAGCCGTGCCGCGATATGCTGGCCCAGGCTGGTGCACAGCGCGATGCCCCGCCCATTGCAGCCCAGCGCCATGACGACGCCCGGCGCGGGCTCATGCACGTGGGGCATGAAATCGCGCGTGATTGCGATACGCCCAGCCCAGCGGTACTCGTAGGAGAGCGGACCGAGTTGCGGAAACAGCAGCTCCAGCGAGCGCTCCAGGTGTGCGAAGTCCTGCGGCCCGCGCGGATCGGCGAAGAATCCTCGGCCCCCCATCAGCAGGCGCCCCAGCGCATCCTTGCGGAAATACAGCAACAGCCGCTGCGAGGTGGATGCCGTCTCGCCTTGCGTGAGGATGCCGTGCGCCTCGGCATCCCGGAGCGGTTGCGTGGCCACGATGAAGCTGTTGGCCGACAGTACCGTTTGCGCCAGGCCGGGCCACAGCGGGCCGGTGTAGCCGTTGGTGGCGATCACGACTTGCGTGGCCGTCACCGTGGCGCCCAAGGAAGTCGTCGCCACCCAGTGCGTGCCCTGGCGCACCAGCGCCGTCACCGGGGTGCCGCCATGCACCGTGGCGCCCGCCTGCTGCGCGGCGCTGACCAGCCCGCGCGTATAGGCCAGCGGCTGAATGGCGCCAGCGCGCCCATCCAGCCAGCCGCCGGCGAAGGCCTGCGTGCCCACGCGCCGTGCTACCGCCGCGCGGTCCAGCACTTCCACCGGCGCCCCGCGGCGCGCCCATTGCTCGGCGCGCGCGTGCATGGCGGGTACGGCGCCTGGTGAATAGGAAAGCTGCAGCCAGCCGCTGCGCACGGGCTGGCAATCGATGCCGTGACGCGCGATCAGGTCGAACACCAGGTCGGCCGAACGCGACACCGCATCGAGCAACGGCTCGGCCCGGGCGGCGCCGAACAGGCGCACCAGTTCGTCGGGATCATGCTTGAGCGTGGGATTGACCTGGCCGCCGTTGCGCCCGGACGCGCCCCAGCCCGGCTCGTTGGCCTCCAGCACGCACGCGCGCGCGCCGCCCTCGGCCAGGTGCAGCGCGGTCGACAGGCCGGTGAAGCCGCCGCCGATGACCAGCACGTCGGTGGCGAGCGATTCGCGCAGCGCGGGCGTGGGCGGCGCAGGCGGGGCCGTAGCCGCCCACAGGGAGGACGGCAAAGGCATCGCGGTGGCCGGGGCCGGCCGGTTTGCCGTGAACTGGCTGGAGGTCATAGCGCCAGGTCCCCCGCGGCTTCCACTGGCTTGTGCAACACGCGCCGCAGGAAATCCTGCGTGCGGGCGTGGCTGGGCGCGCCCAGCACCTGCGCGGCGGCGCCTTCCTCAACGATGGTCCCGCTGTGCAGGAAGCACACACGGTCCGCCACTTCCCGCGCGAACCCCATCTCGTGCGTCACCACGATCATCGTCATGCCCTCGCGCGCCAGGTTGCGCATGACTTCCAGCACGTCGCCCACCAGCTCCGGGTCGAGCGCCGAGGTGGGCTCGTCGAACAGCATGGCTTCGGGCCGCATCGCCAGCGCGCGGGCAATCGCCACGCGCTGCTGCTGTCCACCGGAGAGCTGAGGCGGATAGGCCTGCGCCTTGGCGGCCAGGCCGACCTTTTCCAGCAGTTCCATGGCTTCGCCGCGCGCCTTGTCCCGGCTCTCGCCCTTCACGTACACCGGGCCTTCCATCACGTTTTCCAGCACGCTGCGGTGCGGGAACAGGTTGAAGCGCTGGAACACCATCCCCATGCGGCTGCGCAGCCGGTGGATGTCCTTGCCGCCGCGGTCCACTCGCTCGCCAAAGGCACGGATCTCGCCGCCCTCGTAGGACTCCAGCCCATTGATGCAACGCAGGACGGTGGACTTGCCGGAGCCGGACGGGCCGATCAGGCAGACTACCTCGCCCGCGTCGACATGCAGGCTCACGCCGCGCAGCACGTGGTGGTCGTCGAAGTACTTTTGCAGGTTGTCGATCCGGATCATGGCTTTTTCCTCCCCACGCCAAGGCGACGCTCAAGCCGGCGCAGCCCGAACACCAGCGGCAAGCTCATCAGCAGGTAGAGCAGCGCCACCAGCGTGTACACCGTCATGTTCTGGAATGTGGACGAGGCGATCAGCTGGCCCGCGCGCGTCATCTCCGCCACCGTGATGGTGGACACCAGCGACGAGTCCTTAAGCATCATCACCAGCGTGTTGCCGTACGGCGGCAGCGAGATGCGCAACGCCTGCGGCAAAATCACCCGGCGCATCACCAGCGCCGGGCGCATGCCCATGGCCTGCGCGGCCTCGCGCTGGCCCGGGTCGACGGCCTCGATGCCGGCGCGGAAATTCTCAGCCTGGTAGGCAGAGTAAGCGATGCCCAGGCCGATCACGCCGGCCTGGAAGGCCGTCAGGTGAATGCCCGCATCCGGCAGCACAAAGTAGATGTAGAACAGCTGCACGATGATGGGCAGCCCGCGGATCACGTTGATCACGCCGGACGCGCCCCACGACAGCGTACGCGCAGGCGACAGCTTCATCAGCGCCAGCGCCAGCCCGAGCAAGCTGCTGAGCACAAAGGCGAGGACGGTCACCTCGACGGTGACCACCGCGCCCTGCAGCAGGATCGGCAGGAACTCCCGCGCGTGCTGGAAAAAGTTGGCATCCATGGGAACTCACATGTTCCATTTCTGGATGATGCCGGCCAGCGTGCCATCGGCCTTGATCTTGGCGATGGCCTTGTTGATGCGGGCCAGCGTCTCGGTGTCGCCCTTGCGCACGACCAGGCAAACGTCGCCGACGTTGACCGGCTTGTAGCTGGCGGCCAGCTTCACGCCCGGGAAGGCATTCTGGCGGATCTGGTAGGCGATGATGGGCTGGTCGCCCAGGCCAGCCTTGATGCGGCCCAGCGTCAGGTCGCGCGTCATGTCCGCCACCGAGTCGTAGCTGCGCACTTCCTTGAAGATGCCCTTCTTGTTGAGCATGTCGAGAAAGACCGTGCCCACCTGGGCCCCCACGACCTCGCCCTTGAGTTCGTCCAGCGAGGCATAGGGCTTGTTGTCGTCGCCCTTGACGATCAGGCCTTCGCCGTAGGCATAGACCGGATCGCTGAAGTCCACCACCTGCTGGCGCGCCGGCGTCTTGAGCATGGCAGCCGAGATGATGTCGATCTTGCTGGAGGTGAGCGACGGGATCAGCGCGGAGAAAACGGTCTGCTGCACATTGACGTTGAAGCCCCCCGCCTTGCCAACGGCCGTGACCGTATCGACCATCATGCCCTGGATGGTGTTGGTCTTCACGTCCAGGAAGGTAAACGGCACGCCGGTGGCCGTCGCGCCCACGTTGTAGGTCGGCGCTGCCCCCTGGGCCCAGGTGAGCGAAACGGTGCTGGCGGCGCACAGGATGAGTGCGGCGCGGCGGGACATGGTGAATCGAGACATGCGGACACTCCTAGCGGAAGGGAACAAAAGGCGCCCGGATGGGGCGACCCACCGACTTATGCAATGAGCATGCCAATTTTCAATTACAGATGCTCGAAAATTAATTGTCGTTAACCAGTAATTGCTTTATTAGAATCGATATGCGATTCTACAGACTGAATAAATGCCTTTTGAAGCACAACCATGTCGCAGCCTGAAGCCAACGATTCCGCCAGCCTCCTGTTCAACCAGTCTTTGGAGAAAGGGCTTGCCGTGCTGCGCGCGTTCAGCGCGCAGCGCCGCACCATGACGATCGCGGACGTGGCGGATGCGGCCAGCATCAACAAGAGCTCGGCCCAGCGCATGGTCTTTACGCTGGAGCAGCTCGGCTATCTGCGTAAGCATCCGCAGACGCGGCGCTACCAGCTGACGCCCCGCGTGATGGAAATCGGCTTCAACTACCTGGCCGCCAACCCGCTGATCGAAGTGGCCAACCCTTTCCTTTCCGAGCTGACCAAGGTCACCACCGAGACTTCGTGCCTGACAGAGCCGGACCTGCTCGACATGGTCTATATCGCGCGCTTTGTCAGCGCCCACTTCGTGCCGGTGCATATGCCGATTGGCAGCCGTATCCCGATGTACTGCACCGGCTCGGGGCGCGCCTACCTGAGCGCGCTGCCGGAAGACGAAGCGCGCGCCATGATCGAGCGCTCGGCGCGGACCGCGCATACGGTCCACACCTGCACTGCAGTGCAGGACATCATGGAGAAGCTGCGTGAGACCCGGCAGCGCGGGTACGCGGTCAACAGCGAGGAACTGTTCCTTGGCGACATGACCCTCGCCGCGCCGGTGATCGGGGGCAATGGACGGCCGCTTGGCGCGATCCATCTGGTGGCGCCCACCGGGCGCTGGACCCGCGAGGAAGCGGAGCGCAAGCTCGGGCCGCCGCTGTTGCAGTGTGCACGGGCAGTGAGCAGTTCGGCGCGGGCGATAGGCTAGGCGCGGCTATTGCCGCGCGGACGATGCCGCTGGCGGGGTTGCCAACGGGGTTACCAACGGGGTAGCCGAGGTCAGTGCCTCAGGCCGGATCAGGCGTGGGCTGTCCGGCACCTTGCCCGCTCTCTTGCTGCCGGTGAAATTGCGTGTGGCGGTACAGGCCGTAGATGCTGGTCGCGGTAAAGCCCAGTTGCTGCACGAACAGGCCGTAGGTGCCGGTCACCAGGGCGAACACGCTCCACACGATGTTGGAGCACAGGTAGGCGATCCAGCCCCAGCGCGACGCCTTGTTGTGCAAGGCCACCAGCAAAGAGCCGCTCATCGCCAGCGCGCAGCCGGACCACTCCAGGCCATTGAGCAGATTGGGAATGTACTGTTGCGCCAGATCCATTGCGCTTGTCTCCTGATTGGGTTCAGATTTATTTTGCGTTCATTTTTTGCATACAATGCAGGGCGAAGCTTAGCGTGACAGTTCGGGCGGAGCAAGGGGTTTGCGGGGATAGTTGGCGCTGATGACGCGCTTGGCTTACTTGGTCAGGCAGATGACGATCACCATGACCCCGAGGCCGGCGAGGGTGAGCAGCAGGAAGGCAAGCATTCGACGGCAAATAGCGTTGGCGTATCTCCAGTATGGAGTGGCTGGCACGACACTGCCGTAGGGGGGATTCTGATTCGGGTGGGGTGATGTCCTACAGGGAGAGCCGCGGGATGCACGGGGCCTTGCATCCCGCGGCATGGCTACTGCCGCGACAGGATCTCCGCCAGGGCTTCCAGCGCCAGTGGCTTGGTCAGGTGGGAATCAAAGCCTGCCGCCGCGCCCCGAGCCTTGTCGGTTTCCGAGGCATAGCCGCTCAATGCCACCAGGCGGGTGCACGCGAAGGCGGGCAGCTCGCGCAGGTGTTGCGCCAGCTGGAAGCCGTCGATGCCGGGCAGGCCGATATCGATCAGCGCCACGTCGGGCGTGAACCCTTGCGCGATCTCCAGCGCGTCTTCGCCACTGGCGGCAAGCTTGACTTCGTGCCCGTCCATCTCCAGCAACATGCCTAGCGCCCGCAGGGCTTCGGTGTTGTCGTCCACCAGCAAGATGCGCATCGCCGCAAGCGTGCCTGCCTGCCCGGCGTTGGGCGCTCCCGCATGGGCGCAGACCACGGGCAGGCGCGCCTGCACCGTCGTGCCCAGGCCTTTGCCATCGCTGTGCACCGTCACCGTGCCATTGTGCAGTTCCACCATGCGCTTGACGATGGCCAGGCCCACGCCAAGGCCGCCGCCTTGCGATTCGCTTGCGTACTGGCTGAACATATCCAGCACATTGGGCAGGAACGCCGGATCGATGCCGATGCCATCGTCCTTGACGGTGATCACCAGGGTATCCATGCGATCGGGATCGATCTCCGGCGCCGACGCGCCGCCAGCGTTGCCGGCGTCGTGTTCTGCCGGCGCCTCGCCATGGGGCGATGGCTCTACCCGGACCGACAGGTTCATGGCGCCGCCGCGCGGCGTGTACTTGATCGCGTTGGACAACAGGTTGGTGACCACCTGCGTCAGCCGTGCCGTATCCGCGTTCACCATGACGGGCGTCTCGGGCAGGTCCGTGGTCAGCACGTTGCCGTGCCATTCGATATCCGATGCCACCGAGGAAAGGGCATCGGCCACGATGTCCTGCATATTGCCGTGGGTGCGCACGATCGGCACCTTGCCTTGCTTGATGCGCGAGGCATCGAGCAGGTCGTCGGTGAGGCGCTTGAGCTGGCGCATCTGCCGCTCGGCGATATCCAGCATGTCGGAGCCAGCCTGCTGCACCTGCGCGAGCCGCTTGCTGACCTTGATCGCGCTGTCGATGGCAGCAATCGGGTTGCGCAGTTCATGCCCAAGCATGGCGAGGAATTCGTCCTTGCGCGTATCCGACAATTGCAGCGCTTCCCGCGCGGCCCGGGCCTGCGCGGCTTCGGCGATCGCGGCATCCTTGCTGCGCGACATGCTGAGCACCGCGCCGGCAAAGCTGGCCAGGCTCTCCAGCAGACGGGCATCTTCTTCGTCAAACACGCGCTCGTGCTCATGCGTCATGACCCAGATGGTGCCCCAGGGCTCGCCATCGCCGGGGATCGGGACGACGAGTTCCTCGACCACCTCGGGTGACAGCGGCGGCAGGCAGTTGAAATGCCGTTGCGGGTAGGCCAGCAGTTGCGGGCTGCCAAGTTCCAGCGCAATGCCCGACGGGCTATCGTCATAAGGCACGGCATGCCCGACCAGGTCATTGCACAGGCCGGCCGTGGCGGTCCAGTGCAACGTCTGCGCACCATCGCCGGCGGCCTCAGGCAGGCTGATGCCGGCGCTGCCGGCGCCGCAGAGCTTCAGCGCCGAATTGGCCAGGGATTGCAATAGAGCCAGGTCAGACGACACCAGCGCCCTTGCCAGGCGCCGCAAGGCCACGCATTCCGCCCCATAGTCTGGAGAACGGCCGGCGCGCTGGCCAAGCTCATCGGTCTTCAGGATGCCCGCGCTGCGTGCCCGCAGCAGCGAAGCGGAAGGGGAAGCAGGTGCCGCAGCCATGGAGTGTCGCTTTTGCTTTGCCTTTGGAATGCAGGACCAGTTGCCTGCAAGGCATGGTAGCGGATTTCCGCATCCGACCGTACAGGGGGCAATCGCGCGGCCGCAAGCACGGCGGGCGCGCGACGGTCGCTATCGCACGTCCAAGGTGATAGCGCGCTGGTGAAAACCCGCATCCGCAGGCCCCGGGTGTGGCTTTTCAGGACGGAATCGACGATGCCGGCTGTCCAGTACGCGAATCTACTTAAGAACTATCCCTAGGCACCGTAAAGCCAGTCTGAACTTAAGATACTAATAACAGCCCGAAGGGCAGGAGGGCAACATGCGCCCGCACTATGCAAACGAAAAAGACAGTAAGGAAGTACAGGATCTGCTCCAGGCTTGCGGCTTGCCGGTTGACGGCGTAGCCGAGCAAATCGGCAATTTCCTGGTGGTACGCGACAACGCTGGCCTGCTCGGTTGCGCCGGCGTGGAGAACTATGGGCAAGTGGCCGTGCTGCGCTCGGTCGCCGTGGCCGGGCGCGCGCGCTCGGCGGGCCTGGGCGAATTGCTGGTGGCTGCGATGCTGGCCGAGGCCCGCACGCGCGGCGTGCAGTCCGTAGTACTGCAAACCACCACCGCCGTCGACTATTTTGCCCGGCTGGGCTTTGAGCGCGTGGAGCGCGCCTGCATGCCCCCGGAATTGCTCAATACCGCGCTGTCCCGCGAAGCCTGCCCGCCGTCCGCCACCTTGATGCAGGCCGCGCTGTAGCCATCCCTGCCAAGGGCCTGCGCCCGCGATGCGGCCCAGCCACGTCGTAATCTGGCCGCCCCCTCTTCCCATCCCCCGCGCTGTTGCGCGCCATGCACCCATGGCTAGCCGGTGCCGGCGCAGGATATTGTTGTAAAGTAAGCGCAAAGCGCAGACCACAGGCGACCAGAGGCCTTCCGGGCCAGCGGTGGATCGGCACGCCATGCCCGCCTGCTCGCCAGCCTTTCAACGATCCTTCAACGACAGCCACGAACCGCACGATATGGAATCCGACCACCAAGCACCCGACCCCGGCCTCGACGAGGCCTTGGGTAGTGTGTCGACCCGCATACGGTCGCGTTTGCAGGCGGCGCGCGAGCGCTTCCACGCCAACGACAATATCTCCGCGTATGTCGAGCCCGGCGAACTGGACGAGTTGCTCGATGAAGTGCAGTCGCGCATGGAAGAGGTGCTGCGTAGCCTGGTGATCGATATCGATCACGATCACAACACCCGCGAGACCGCGCGCCGCGTGGCCAAGATGTACCTGAAGGAGATCTTCGCGGGCCGCTACGTCAAGCAGCCCAATGTGACCGAATTTCCCAACGCGGAGCGCATCAACGAGCTGATGATCGTGGGCCCGCTGCGCGTGCGCAGCGCCTGCTCGCATCATCTGTGCCCAATCATTGGCAAGCTGTGGGTGGGTGTGATGCCCAACCAGCATTCCAACCTGATCGGCTTGTCCAAGTACGCGCGCCTGGCCGAATGGATCATGTGCCGTCCGCAGATCCAGGAGGAAGCCGTGACCCAGGTGGCCGACCTGCTGCAGGAAAAGATGAGCCCGGACGGGCTGGCCATCGTCATGGAAGCCGAGCATTTCTGCATGCACTGGCGCGGCGTGCGCGACACCGATGCAAAGATGACCAACAGCGTGATGCGCGGCTCGTTCCTCAAGGACGACAGCCTGCGCCGCGAGTTCCTGACCCTGCTGAACCGGACGCGCGACTGAGCCAGCGCGATTCAATGCCTCGCACGCAAACCCAGTGGAGACAACATGCTCGTACGCCTGCTCTACGCCAGCCGCGCATGCCAGCCGGCCGATCCCGCGCTGGTAGACGCCATCGTCGCTACCAGCGTGGCGAATAACCCAAAGCACGGCATCACCGGCGTGCTGTGCTACGGCAATGGCATCTTCATGCAGGCGCTCGAAGGCGGCCGCACGGAAGTCTCGCGCCTGTACCAGCAAATCGGCCGGGACACGCGCCACGAGGACGTGGTGCTGCTGCACTACGAGGAAATCCTCGAGCGCGAGTTTGCCGGCTGGGCAATGGGCCTGGTCAATACCGGCAAGGTCAATATGGCCACCATCCTGAAGTATTCCGCCCACGGTGAGCTCGATCCCTACCGCACCAGCGGCCACGCCTCGCAAGCGCTGCTCAAGGAACTGATCGCGGGTGCGTCGATCGTGGGGCGCAGCTCGGAGCGGCATCGCTTCTGAGCGCTTTCGTGCCGCGGCCCGGCCAGCCCTCGCTATTCAACAACCCATCATCCATCACCGATCACCCAGGAGAATTCGTGAGCGAACCCTTCAACCCCGGCCCCGCGGCGATGCTGCTGACCGATGCCTGCCGGCGCGGCGTGCAATTTGCTGACCTGCCCGCCGACGCCAAGCCGGCGACGCTCGGCGGCGGTTATGACGTGCAGGACCGCTTTATCGCAGCCCTGGGGGACCCGGTGGTGGGCTGGAAGCTGGGTGTCGGCAGTGCCAACGCCATGCGGCGCGCAAAGCTGGCGCGCCCGCTAGTGGGCCAGGTGGGGGCATCGCGCTGTTATGCCTCGGGCGACACCGTGCCGGTCCCCGCGGGTGCGGTGGTGACCATCGAATTCGAGATTGCCGTGCGGCTGGCGCGCGACGTCGCGCCGCTGCAGGCCGAACTCGCGCCGGCAGCGCTGGCCGATCTGATCGAAAGCGCGCAGGTTGCCGTCGAGGTGGTGCTGTCGCGCTATGAAGACCGCATTGCGGTGGGCATGCCGGCTTTTGCCGGCGATAACGTGGGCTTGCACGCGCTGGTGCTGGGCGCGAAGATCGACACCGACAGCATGGAAGACGTGCGCGCAAGCGCCAGCGTGGCGCTTGATGGCGTG
Organism: Cupriavidus sp. GW823-FHT07A04; assembly: GCF_058794615.1. Taxonomy (NCBI): domain Bacteria; kingdom Pseudomonadati; phylum Pseudomonadota; class Betaproteobacteria; order Burkholderiales; family Burkholderiaceae; genus Cupriavidus; species Cupriavidus sp. GW823-FHT07A04. The sequence continues at coordinate 190,031 of NZ_JBXAHA010000013.1, read as the reverse complement.
GCTTGCGCGCAACCGCTTGCCGGCGACGATGCGGTCTACCCGCTGGAAGCCCTGCAATCGCTGCTCGCGCATGCCGCCGAGCGCGGCGTCACCTTGCGCAAAGGCACCGTGGTAACCACCGGCACGCTGACGCGCCCGTTCGACGTGCCGGCCGGCGCGCATACGATCCAGGCTACCTATGGCGGCGGCGAACTGGTGGTAACGCTCGCGCCGCAAGCCGCGGGCTGAAACCGGGGCCCTTGCGGCCCAATTCCTCGCGTTTCTTTCTCGTCACCCAGGCTGCCGCCCGAGGCGCTTCGCGCGCACTCGCGGCCTTGGCATTTCCAGCGGATAGGCTAAAACTATCACAAGGGCCTGGCCTTCAGGCCGCTGGTGAGAAGGAGCCGTTCATGGAACTCCATTTGCATATGCAGCCGCACCATTTCGCCCGCCGCGCGCCGGACTGGCGCGCCGCTGCGATTGCAGGGCTGATCGCGGGCACGCTGTACGTCGTACTGGAGCTGCTGACGGCACGCTTTGTGCTGTACCAGGGGGCGTGGGGCACGGTAAAGATGGTGGCTGCCCTCATGCTCGGCCGGCAGGCGCTGGCCTCCGCCGACGCGTTCAGCTGGACCATCGTGCTGGCCGCGGGCATCGTGCACTTTGGCCTGTCGATCGTGCTGGCGACGATCCTGGCCATGCTCATTGCCTCGTTCCGCTTTGATTCCAGCATCGGCATGGCCACGCTGGCGGGCGCGGTGTTCGGGGTGCTGGTCTATCTGGTGAACTTCTACGTGATGGGCCGGTACTTCAACTGGTTCGACGAGGCGCGCGGGTGGGAAAGCCTGTTCGCCCACATCATGTTCGGCGTGATCGCGGCGGATGCCTACGCCAACCTGGAACGGCGTGAGCCGGATGCGCCCGACGTGGCACGGGGCGGCTGAGCGCGCACCCCGTCCGTCAAGGCATCGGGGCATCGGGGCATCAAGACATCGACGCATCGCGCCCGCTGGCTACAGGTAGCACTCACCACCCAGATAGGCCTTGCGCCAGCGCGTGATGCGCACCTCGGCAAACAGGCCGGCCTGTGTGAACGGGTCGGCATCGATGAATTGCTGCGCCGCGTCGCGGGTGTCGAGGTCGACGATGTAGAAGCCGCCGCCAGCATCGCTGCCGTCATCGTTGAGCTTGGCCCCGCAAGCCAGCAGCAGGGCCTTCTGGGCGTCCAGGAACGCCAGGTGCCCCGCTCGGGCCGCTTGCCGCACTTGCTGGTGCTGTGGCTTGTCCCAGGTTTCGATCAGGAATGGCATGGTGTTGTCCTCGGGTGATGGTGGGTTGGAATAGGGCATGGGGTATCGCGGGATGGGGTATCGCGGCATGGGCATGGCGGCAGCCAGTGCCATGCCCATCACTCCCGGCGACGAGTTTCGCCGATTCCGCGCTGGCAGCACAAGCCGGCAGGACCTGCGCACCGGACGCCGTCGCGCCCACCGCCGCCAGCAAAAACCTGGCCCCGGGGCTTGACAAACCCGCCGGGCCTCACATTTCCCCTGCTGCCGCCCGACAGTGTTATCCACACTTTATGTGGATAACACTGTCAACAAGCTCCGCAAATGGCTCTAGCACGCGGACCCCATCGGACTGCCCACAAAACGGGCAACTGCAAGCCGGCCAGGCAGGCAAGTCCGTCATCCGCGCTGCCTACAACGGAATCACAGCGTCGTCAATGGGGCGCCGGCGCAACGAAGCCGGTGGTCTGGATGCCAAAGTAGTCAAGGATGCCGATCACCAGCGCCACGTTCAGCGTGACCGTGATGATCGTGATGACCGGGCTCAGCCGGCCAGCTTCGCGGCCGCATCGCGCAGCGCGGTGCGCAGGCCCTCTTCCACCACCGGGTGGTAGTACGGCATGGCCAGCATCTGCTCGATGGTGAGTGCTTGCTGGTAAGCCCAGGCCAGCAAGTGCGCGATATTCTCGGCGCGCGGGCCGGTCCATTCCGCACCGAGAAAGCGCCCGCTATCCTTGTCGGCATAGACGTGCATCAGTCCACGGTTCTTGAGCATGACGCGGCTGCGGCCCTGGTCCTCGAAACTCACCTCGCCGGTGACAAAACTGTCCGGCTCGAGGTCGGCATGGCGCTGGCCCACCATGGCGATCTGCGGGTCGGTGAAGACCACGCCGATCGGGGCGCGGCGCGACAACGGGCGCACCTCGGGATAGGCCGCGGCGTTCTCGCCGGCTGCCTTGCCTTCGTCGGCAGCTTCGTGCAGCAGCGGCAGGACATCGTTGGCGTCGCCGGCGATGAAAATCGGCGCCGTGCCGCATTGCAGGGTGGCCGGGTCGAATACCGGCACGCCGCGCCAATCCAGTGCCAGGCCGGTGTGCTCAAGCCCGAGGCCGTGCACATTGGGCTGGCGGCCGGTGGCGGCGAGCACGTAGTCAAAGCGCTCCGTCACGGTGTTGCCCGAGAGATCGGTAAAGCTGATCACCGCCTCGTCGCCATCGCGGTGCATCTCGCCCAGCCTGGCGTCCGGGTCGAGGAAGAACTCCTCGCGGTAGCTAGCCACCGCATTGGCCTTGATGGCCGGATCGGTCAGCGGGCCCACGCCGCCGCGCAAGCCGAACACGCGCACCTGCACGCCCAGGCGGGACAGCGCCTGGCCAAGTTCCAGCCCGATCACGCCAGGGCCGAACACGGCGACGCGGCGCGGCAGGTCGTCCCAGGCGAAGACGTCGTCGTTGACCACCAGGCGATCGCCGAACACCTTGAACGGCGGCGGGATCACCGGGCTGGAGCCGGTGGCGATCACCACACGGCTGGCACGCACGGTGGTGTGCTCGCCAACCTGCAGCACGGTGTTGTCGATGAAGCGGGCATAGCCGCTCACCTTGTCCTCGGCGGGAATGCCGTCCACGCCGCGCACCACGAAGCCGACAAAGCGGTCGCGCTCGCGCTTGACGCGCGCCATGACTTCGCGCCCGTCGATGCGGATCTCGCCATCCACATGCACGCCGAAGGGGGCCGTGTGGCGCAGCTCATGCGCCGCCTCGGCCGCGGCGATCAGCAGCTTGGAGGGCATGCAGCCCACCCGGGCGCAGGTGGTGCCATAGGGGCCGCCTTCGATGATGACGGCGCGCTTGCCGGCGGCGCGGGCCGCGCGGTATGCGGCCAGGCCCGCCGTGCCGGCGCCGATCACGGCGACATCGGTCTGGATGGTTTGCACGGTCTTCACGTTCTGCAAGTTCTGCGCGTTTTGCACGTTCTGCGGGGTGGTCATGTCGGCGTTCCTGGTAAAGGCTGTGTCAATCAACGGACCGGATGGCACCGGGTGGCGTTGCCATCGGGTCCGCCGACTGGGGCACGGCTGCCGGCCTTGCCGGCGGCCGTGCCCTGCGGCGTTCAAGTGTTTTGCGTATTGCGTGTTGCGTGTTGCGTGGCTGGCTAAGGCTTAGCGAACCAGGTAGGTCTCAAGCGCGTCGGCGCCGCCGATCAGCTTGCCGTTGATGAAGATCTGCGGCGCGGTCATGTCGCCCGACAAGGCGCCCAGCACCTTGCCGCGGATCTTGTGTTCCAGCGGCACGTCGATGTACTCGAAGCCGTGGTCCGACAGCATCTGCTTGGCCTTGGCGCAGAACGAGCAACCCACCTTGGAGAACACCACGACCTGGTCGGGCCTCTTGGCGTTGGGGGCGATGTAGTTGAGCATGGTGTCAGCGTCCGACACCTTGAACGGGTCGCCCGGCTCTTCCGGCTCGATGAACATCTTGTCGACCACGCCGTCCTTGACCAGCATCGAATAGCGCCAGCTGCGCTTGCCAAAGCCCAGGTCAGCCTTGTCGACCAGCATGCCCATGCCTTCGGTGAATTCGCCGTTGCCATCGGGAATCATCACGATGTTTTCCGACTCCTGGTCTTTCGCCCACTCGTTCATCACGAACGTGTCGTTGACCGAGACGCACAGGATCGCGTCCACGCCGTGCTTGGCGAACACCGGCGCCAGCTCGTTGTAGCGCGGCAGGTGGGTGGACGAACAGGTCGGGGTGAATGCGCCCGGCAGCGAGAACAGCGCGATGGTCTTGCCTTCGAACAAGTCAGCCGTGGTCACGGTCTTCCATTCGTTGTTCTCGCGAACACGGAACGTGACATTGGGAACGCGTTGACCTTCACGGGATTGCAGCATGGGTTAGCTCCTGGGTGACTTGGGGGTGGATGGCCGCGTGTTGCAGCGAAGACCCGATTTTGTCCGCGCCCATGTGATTTGTACAATTCATCGTTACAAAGACAACGATTGCTTTTCACTATGGATGGTGCATAGCCGGGCCCTATCTCGATATAAGAAGCCTCCTAAGCTGGCTTGTCACGCCTTAAACATCACTTTCATGTGACAGTGTCACGGGATGTGACCTGCCCGCATCGGATTTTCAGCGCGCCAGCCTCGGAAAGTTCTGCAGGTCTTTTCAGACATTTCTCAAATCTGCGCGCAAGCGCGGCCCGTACATTTGGGCCAAGGCATGCACTTCCTAGCTGGCGCTCGGCGTCGCCTGGAGGCTGCAACCCCATGCGTGCGCAGATCCGGCACGCCTCCCTCCTCGAGAATCCCTTATGTGCATCTGCAGTTCCCCGCATCCGGCGGACGGCTCGCCCACCGCGAGCCGGTGCGTGCCGGCCAACTGGTGGCGCCGACAACTGTTTGTGCTGCTGCTGGCGCTTTGCCAGGGCGCGCCAGCGCTGGCTACCTTGCCTGCCGAGCCCCTGCGCACGTTGCGCCTGAACGCACAGGTGCGCTTGGACCCCGGCGGCCCAAGCGATGCCATCGACCATGCCGCGGCGCCCCAGGGCGACGATACGGCGTTGCATGCATGGCGCCGCGCGCACAAGGCCTTGCGGGTGGGCGTGGTTGGCAACTACCTGCCGCCGTTCGACCTGGTCGACCTGAGTGGGGACTACCGCGGGATTTCCGCCGACTACCTTGCCGTGGTAGTGGCCAGGCTTGGCGTGCCGGCGCAGATCCAGCGCTACCCCTCGCACAAACTGGCACGCAGCCATCTGGCCAGCGGCGCCATCGACCTGATCACCACCTCGCTGGACAACCCGGGCACCGGCGCGCGAACCGCGCCGTACCACGACCAGCGCCTGATCGAGGTCGTGTCGCAGCGAGACGGTGCGCGCAGCCAGACCAACCGGGCCATCGGCTACCTGGCGGGCGAAGTCTCGCCGGCCTCGCTGCAGCGAGCCTACCCTGGCGCGCGGCTGCTGCCGTTCGAGAACCTGCTCGGCGCGCTCGACCAGCTCTCCCGGGATGCGGACTTCGTCATGGTCACCAACGCCACCGCGGCCGGCTACCTCGTCGAGCAATACCGCTACGACGAACTAACGGCGCGCAACTTCGCGCCGCTGGCGCACGAGGGCATCACGTTCGCCGTGAGCGACCCCGCGCTGGGCCGGATCATCGACCAGGCGCTGGCGCAGATGCCCGCGGCGCGCAAGCGCGAGATCGACGCCTTCTGGACGCCCAGCTCGCTCGAATTCGATATCACCGACAAGCTCAATCTCTCCACGGCAGAGCGCGCCTGGACAGCCCTGCATCCGGAGGTGCGCTACCTGGCGGCGCGTGACCAGGTTCCCTTCCTGTTCGTCGACGCCGGGCAACGCCTGGACGGGCTCACCGAGCAAGTGCTGCGAGTGATCGCGCAGCGCACCGGGCTGCGTTTCGTCCCTTACTGGCCGGCCCGCGCCGCAGACGTGACCGCCGCGCTCAAGAACGGCACGCTGGACGTGGTGCCCGTCCTGCCGCTAAACCATGCCGCCACCGGCAACGCCCCGCTCTCGGTCAGCGCGCCCTATTTTTCCGGCAACTGGGTCGTTGTCACGCGCGCCGGCAACGACAGCATCAAGAGCCTGTCCGACCTTGCCAACAAAGTCATCGCGGGGCCGCCGCTCAACGGGATCAACGATCTCGTGCGGGCCTGCTACGCGGTGAGCCAGCGCGAGACCAACTCATACGATGAGGCGTTCCGCATGGTCGCCACGGGACGCGCGGATGCCACCATCTCCAGCGCCTTCATGGCCGACCACATGATCAAGCAAACCTATGCCGGCCGGCTCAAGATCGCCGCGGCCGCGGGCGGCGTGCCGCTGGAAGTCGGCGTGGGTGTCAGCAGCCAGCACCCGGAATTGCTGGGCATCATCAACAAGGCCATCCTCAGCATCTCGCGCGACGAGCTTGGCGCCATGCGCGCACACTGGACAGAACCCAGGGCGCCGGGCTTCGCCTGGCGCCAGTTCTTGCCATGGCTGATGGCTGGCGCGACCGCGCTGCTGCTGGTCAGCCTGCTGTTTCTGGCGTGGGTGACCTCGCTGCGCCGGCAGGTGACCCAGCGCACCGCGGCCGAGCGTGCCTTGCAGGACCAGGTCGCGTTCCAGACGGCGGTGCTCGACGGCATTCCCCAGCCTCTCTACCTTCGCGACAACCAGCTCCGCATGATCACCTGCAACACCGCCTACGAAACGGCGCTGGGCACGACGCGGCGGGCGCTGGCCGGGACCGGGCCGGCCTTCGTGAGCTCCGTCGTCAACCTCGATATCAGCCACGAAGAACTGATGGCCGTATATCAACGCGTGCTGTGCACCGGCCTGCCGTCCAGCGCCGATCGCCAACTGACCATCGGCAACACGCCGCGCAGCGTGATCAGCTGGGTGGTGCCGCTGCGCCGCGCCAATGGCAGCACGGCCGGCATCGTCGGCGGCTGGATCGATGTGACGGAACGCCAGCAGATGCTGGCCGAACTGGCTGCCGCCAAGAACCGCGCCGAGGCGGCCAACCGTGCCAAGTCGACATTCCTGGCATCGATCAGCCATGAGATACGCACGCCGATGAACGCCATCCTCGGCATGCTGGAACTGGTGCTGACGCGCCCGCACGCCCAGCACGAGGATCGCGAGCAACTCGGCACGGCGCATGGCGCGGCCACATCGCTGCTGTCGCTGCTGGACGATATCCTGGACCTCTCCAAGATGGAGGCCGGCCAATTCACGCTGCAACTCCGTGCCGCCAGCCTGCGCCAGGGCCTGCATGAAGTCACGCAGATGTTCGGTCCCGTCGCCGCCCAGAAGGGCGTGGCCTTGAACGTCTGCGTGAGCGATGCCGTGGCGCCGGCGCATCGCGTGGATATCCTTCGCATGAAGCAGGTCATCAGCAACTTTCTCTCCAATGCCATCCGCTTCACCGAGCGCGGCAGCGTGGATATCCGGCTCGACGGCTCTGCCGCGCCGGGAGCCTCGCAAGCGCTGTGCCTCAGCATCACGGACACCGGCATCGGCATTCCCGCGCAGGCGATCGGCAAGCTGTTCCGGCCCTTTTCCCAGGTGGAGTCAACCGAGCGCGCGAACACCGGCGGCACCGGCCTCGGCCTGTCCATCGCACAAAACCTGGTACGCAAGATGGGGGGCGAGATTACCCTGGAGAGCGAGCCGGGACGCGGCACGCAGGTGCTGGTGCGCCTCAACCTGGAGGTTTCGGCTTCGCCGCCCCCGGCAGACGCGCCGCCTGCCGGCAACGCGGGCATCGCGCTGTTTGCACCAGGCACTCGTGTGCTCATCGTGGACGACCACGCGCCCAACCGGTTGTTGATGGCGCGCCAGCTGGAGCGGCTTGGCCTTAGCGTGGCGACGTCGGAGAACGGCGCCATTGCCTTGCAGGACCTGCAGCGGTGCCCTGCGGACCTGATCATCTGCGACTGCATGATGCCGGTGATGGATGGCTTCAGCCTGGCCCGGGCGATACGCGCGCGCAAGGATGCGCTGGGCCGCATCCCCATCATCGGCTGCACCGCGAGCGCGCAGAGCGAGGATCACCAGCTTGCGCTGGCTTCGGGAATGAGCGAAGTGATCGTCAAGCCGGTGGGACTGGCCACGCTGGAACGCGCGTTGCGCGGGCATCTGCGCAGCGGCGCGCGCACAGCCAAGGGCAACGCTCAACCGGGCTAGTTGCCGGGGCAGCGGTTGTGATCGCGCTTAGAGTAGAGATAGCGCTCAGGCCGCGCGGGGGGGCGGGCGCAGCGCCGCCAGCGACGCGTCAAGGTGCGCCAGCGTTGGGGCAAGAATCGGCAGCAAGGCTTGCGCGGTGGCGAGGTCGCCGAACTGGGCGGCGGATTCGAGCCGGCCGCAAAGCGTGACCAGGGCCCCGCACTCCAGGATCCTGGCCGAGCCCTTGATGCGGTGAGCCCCGCTGCCAAACCGCTGCCAGGCGCCGTCCGCCAGCGCCGTGCGCATCATCTCGAGGTCAATGCGATTGGTCTCGACCAGGCTGTCCACCAGGTCCCTGACGATATCCGCATCACCACCCGCGAGCGTATCGAGCAGCGTGCCGACGGCCGCGCATTCGCCGGGCGACACCGCGACAAACCCGTGCTCGGCCAGCGCGTGCGCCAGCGAGCTGACGTTGACCGGCGCGCTGAGCGTGGCATCGAAGGCGGCGCCACGGGCCGCATCAACCACGCTCGCGTCCGCGCCGGCCTGAACCACCGAAAACAACAGACTGTCCGAGGACAGGCCGAAGTCGCTGCGGGCGAGCTCGCCGGCATGGTCATCGGCCAGCCAGACCAGTGCCAGCCTGGGCGGCTCGCTTTGGACGCGCCCCGGATCCGGGCTGGCCAGGCCCACGTGCTCGACGGAAAAGCCCAGGCCCGCAAGCACGGCCGCCAGCCCGCTGATTTGCAACGCTTGCACGCCACTCTCGGTAGTACTGAGTAATAGCGCACGGATCATGTATTTGCCTCTGTGAACAACTGCATATTGTTACCCCGCTGCCAATGAGCGGCCACTGGCTGGCGTCATTGCGAAGGCGTCAGGCGGCAGCGCCGTGCTAAGTCGACCAAGTCCACCAGCGAGGTAGCCCGCAGCTTGCCCATGATGCGGGTCTTATGGCTGCTCACCGTTTTGTTGCTGATAAATAAGAGGTCTCCGATCGCCTTGTTGGACAAGCCCCTGACCAGCATCTGCAGGATGACAATCTCTTTGTCCGAGAGCAAGGCGAGCCGCTCTTCATCCGGCCGCTGGTTGAGCTGCGGCAGCTCGCGCTCATAACGCATTTCGGGAAACACCGTGTAGCCGGCCATCACCCATTCGAAGCAGCGCACGATTTCCTTCATGTCCTGCATCTTGCTGACGAAGCCCTGGGCGCCCGCCCGCCGCACCCGCGGCGCGAAGACGGCCTGGTCCTGACCCGAAATCACCAGGATCCGGATCGGCGGATAAATCCGCTTCAGGCGCGGGATCACGTCCAGCCCGCTGATACGGGGAATATCCAGGTCCAGCACGGCAAGATCGGGCTCGAACTGCCGTGCGACTTCAATGGCAGTCTGGCCGTTGTCGGCTTCCAGAATATGGCTGACCCCGAGCACTTGCGACAACTGGGTCTTGATCACCAGGCGCAGTGCGGGATGATCGTCGACGATCAGGATAATTGCCACTCGCGCTCTCCCCAAGACTGCCAAAAAAACGAACTCACCTGCGTCGGGCGACAGCCGGCAACTAAAAGGTGAAGCGCGGATTATGTGGTGAAGTTGCCCCAAAACTGGCGTGAAACTTCCGAATGAGCCGTCGGAAATTTCGCAAAGCAGAGGAAACTCACCCCTGCATCGTGCGCGGGCACGTCGTTTCGGCACTTGGGAATACCAGGAAAAGTGCTAAAAAGTCACTTTTTACGAGAGGCCATACAAGGGATGGCGACGTCCCTGCGCTTTCCGTTGGGAAGTTTCCTAGGCAATCGGGAGAAAAACCTGGGGAGAAAGGCGCTAATGAAGCCCCGCAGACTGCCTGGCAACTCCGCCAGCACGGGGCCTCGGCGCAGCGGTGCCGCAGGAAATGTCTCCCCAGGCAACGACAGCGCTGAATCAAACCCCAGAATTTTCTGCTTTGGACACCATTTCCGCGCAGTTCCCGGCTCGCCCCCGCGCTTGCGGCGAAATGAGGAAATTTCTCAAACCGGCATCGCGTTCCCAGCGATACAGTCAGCAGTCACAAATCAGGAGCGCAAGGAACTCTGCCATGAGCGACGTCACCCCTCTTTGCCCACGCCAGTTGCCGGGGCCAACGGAGCGGTCCCCGCGATGCGTGCGCTGCCGCCGATTGTCGTCGTGGATCCGTGCCCATGCCGGCTAACCGCTCGTACGCCAAATCCCACATCGTCATCGCCGACGACCATCCCGTCATGCTGCTGGGCTTGAGAGGCTTGCTGGCGCAGTTCGATGGCATAGAGATCGCCGGCATCGCGAGGAACTCCACCGAAATCCTCGCGGCGCTCAGCCGGAAACCGTGTGACATCCTGCTGACGGACTACGCGATGCCAGGCGGCGCCCATGGCGACGGCCTGCACATGATCGAGTTCGTGCGGCGGCGCTATCCCGCCCTGTCGATCCTGGTGGTCACCATGCTGGACAACCCCGTGCAGATCGGCAGGCTGGTCCGGTTCGAGCGCTTGTCGGTGGTCAGCAAGCTCGACGATGCCTCGCATATCGCGGTTGGCCTGTCGCAGGTGCTCGACGGCGTGCGCTACCTGTCGCCGACGATCCGGCAACTGCTGGACAGCACCGGGCCGGACGTGGACGTGCGCTCCCGGTTCAGCGCCCTCAGCCCGCGCGAGACCGATGTGATCCGGCTCTACCTGTCGGGCATGTCCGTCAGCGAGATCGGCGTGAGTCTCGGGCGCAGCGTCAAGACCATCAGCACCCAGAAGGTGTCCGCCATGCGCAAGCTCGGGCTGCGCGGCGACCTGGATCTCTTCAGCTACGCCATCTCCGTCGGCCTGCTCGGCCGGCCCCGCAAGCGGGCCGCAGGCAAGCTGGTGCCACAGCCAAAGAACAGCGGCCCGCGATAGAGGATAGAGGAGCGCGGGCGCCCAGGCGCTGGGGGGAACAAGGGACACCTGCAAAGCGCTTTCAACGGATTCACTGGACTTTCCCATGGGGGGCGGCGACCATGGACGGGCACGTATCCCCGCTTGACGGCTGCCGTGGCGATCCGTCGAGCCCTGTCACGAACTATTCATCAGCAAGCGCCTGTCATGCCGCGCGGGCAAGGGGGCATCAAATGAACCGTCTTCGATACTCGGTGGACCTGTCGTATGAAGTCCTGGATGCCGAGGCTGACTTCCTGTTCAACATCGAAGCCGCCCGTACCGCCCGCCAGAGCATTGTTTCCGAGCGTCTGACGGTGCCGCCCGTGCTGCGCATGGACCAGTACACCGATGCCATGCTATGCAACCGGCTGATCCGGCTGCGCGCCCCCAAGGGGCATCTGGCGATCCACTATGAAGCCGTGGTCGATATCGACCATCGCCTCGACGATCCTTCGACCTTGCACGAAGTGCCGATCGCGCAACTGCCCTTCGAGGTGCTGCCCTACCTGGCGCCTAGCCGCTACTGCGAATCCGACCGCCTGATGGAGTTTGCCCTGCGGGAGTTCGGCAAGGTGCCATGGGGCTACTCGCGCATCGTGGCAATCCGGGAATGGGCGCGCAACCATGTGCGTTTCCTCTCGACGTCCACCAATGAGCGCACGTCGGCCGTGGATACGATCGTCGAGCGCATCGGCGTGTGCCGGGATTTCGCGCACCTGATGATTGCCATCTGCCGGGCGCTGAGCATTCCCGCACGCATCTCCAGCAGCCTGGACTACGGCGCGGATCCCGCGCTCGGGCCGCCGGATTTCCATGCCTTCGTGGAAGTCTTCCTGTCGGGCAGGTGGTATCTCGTCGACCCCTCCGGCACCTCCATTCCCACGGGCCTGCTGCGCATCGGCACGGGACGGGACGCGGGTGAGATCCCGTTCGCGGCGATCTTCGGCAAAGTGGAGTCCGAGCGGCCCTTCGTGCAGATCCATGCGGTGACAGATACGGCGCTGGGCCTGGAAATGCCGCTGTATACCGACTGGGGCATCTGCACCTGGTAAGGCGTGGCGGCCGGCCTATTCATTCCCGGCTGGCACCTGCGGGGGCATCCGGGGTGGCGTATCCGCCGCCACCTCCGCCAGCAGCCAGGACACGAAGACCCCGACCAACGGGCTATGCCACTTGTCCTCAAGGCAAACAAAGTAATAGGATTTGGGAGAGACATAAGTGGCGTCCAGCAACCGCACCAACCGCCCCGCCTTCAGGTCCTCCCTCACCACGTAATCGGGCAGCAGGGCGATCCCCATGCCGCTGAGCGCCGCTTGCAGCCCCATGGCCAGTGAAGCATAGCGCGGCCCGCGCAGGGCCCTGCGCTCCGCCATGCCGATCACGTCGAAGTAGCCCGCCCACGCCTCCAGCGCCTCCGCCTGGTGCAGCAGCGGCAGGTGCTCCAGCGCAGCCTGGGCGGACTCCGCCTGCGCCAGCAGTTCGGGCACGCACACCGGAAACAAGGCCAGTGGCATCACCTTGACGCCGACATGCCCTTCGGGCAGGCCCGTGCAAACCTGGATCGCGCCGTCCAGACCGGACGCACGCAGATCCACCGTGCCTGCCTTGGCGGTGACGTTGACCTGGATCTGCGGATGGGCCTTGGCAAACCCCGCCAGCCTCGGCAGCAACCAGATATTGCCTAGCGAAACCGGCACGCGCAGATCGAGCCGGCCACCGCTGCCCCTGCTTGTCAGCACCTCCAGCGTGGCTTCCTCCAGTTCGGCAATCACCTTGCGGACCGCGCGCAGATATTGCTCGCCTGCCTGGGTGGGCGAGACCGCGCCCTTGCGGCGGGTCAGCATGGGCACGCCGAGGTATTCTTCGAGCTCGGTCAACTGCTTGCTGACCGCGCTCTGCGTCAGGCATAGCTCGTCGGCCGCGCCGGTCACGCTGGCTAGCCTGACGGTAGCTTCTAGCGCCACCAGGTGGGACAGCGCGGGCAGGTGCCTGCCGTTCGTGCTTCTCATGAGGCCGTTCTGGTCGATAAAGGGTGGAGAAGATGGCGGGCATGCCGCGTGCCCCCACAAACACACAAGCACGCGGCCGCGCCCCCGGCGCCCATGGCCCCTACGCAGGCAAACGTCGAAGACGGCGGGTCAGCCGATGCGCCAGGCCGGCACCGTGCCATCCTCCGGCGCGCTCGCGCGCAGGTAGTCGCTGGTCTCGGCGCAGCGCTCCCGGTTGCTACGGCGCACCTGCAAGCCATTGAGCACGCCGCCGATCACGTTGGCGTGGGCCCGGTCCAGGTACCTGAGCGCCTCTGCCACCTTCTCCTGCGGCGTGATGTCGGCGCGCACGAACAGCAGCGTGGCGCCGGCAACGCGGCTGACCAGCGCGGCGTCGGCCACCGCGAGGATGGGGGGCGTATCCACGAGGACCAGGTCAAAGCCCGCGGCGCAGGTGAGCAGCACCTCCCGCAGGGCGGGCAGCATCAGCAGCTCGGATGGATTCGCCGGCCGCGTGCCGGCCGAGAGCAGCCACAGCCCGCCGACAGCGGTGGGCTGGATCGCATCATGCAGCGTGAGGGCCCCGCCCAGCAGGTCGGCCAGCCCCAGCGTGCCCTCCAGGCCGAACTGCCCGGCCACGCGGGCACGGCGCAGGTCGGCGTCGACCACCAGCACGCGCATGCCGGCCTCCGCCGCCAGCACGGCCAGGTTGACCGCGCCAAAGGTCTTGCCCGCGCCCACGGAGGCACTGGTGATGGCCACGATGTGGTTGGCAGCGCCGTCCATGGCGAAGTGCAGCGACGCGCGCAAGGTGCGCAGCCCCTCAACGGCCGGGGCATGCGGATACTGCCGCGCGAGCAGGTACCGGTCGTGCAGCACCGTGTCTTCATGCGCCGCGCCGGGGTGCACCGAAGCGGTGGACACGCAGTGCCGCAGGCTCGCCCGCGCCGCGTCGTCCGTGCCGCGTGCGAGCCGCACCGTCTGGCCCGGCTCGCACGCGGACAAGACCGGTGCGCGCAAGGGGCGCGGCTGCGCCAGGCTCTTGCGCTCCAGCTCGAGCTGCTCGGGGCTGAACACGACCTCGCCCACCATCGGCAACGCCAGGCTCCCCTCGATCGCGGCAGCGCTCTCCATGCCCCGGAACGCACGGCTCTTGCGTGCCGCCAGCCCGGAGCCGGCCAACAGGCCCAGCAGCGCCGCCAGGCCCGTCACCAGCGCCCGATTCGGGCCGGCCGGCAACGCAGGTGCCACCGCAAGATCCACGAGCCGCACGTCGCTGCTCTGGTCGGACTGCGCCAGAGACAGCAACTGTGCCTGCCGGCGCAAGGACATGTACATGTCCTCGGCCACCTTCACGTCGCGGCTGAGCGCCCCCGACTCCCGCTCCGCCTCGGACAGCCCTTGGCGCCGGCTATCCATGCTGCGCCTGTCGCCGCGCAGCTGCTCGATCTGCTCGTCGATCGCCCGCACTTCCTGGCTCTGCGGCATGTAATTGCGCAGCAGGCGCGCGCGCTCGAGCCGCAGCCCGGAGATCTGCCGCTGGTACTCGATGCTGCCGCTGAGGTAGGACTGCGACTCCTGGGAAGGCTGCAATGACCCGGCGCGCGCGCGGTACCGGGCCAAGGCCGCCTCGGCCGCCTCCAGCTCGGCCTTCACGCGCGGCAGCTCGCTGGAGACGAAATCCAGCTGCTGGTTGTCCTGCTCGCGCCGATGGCCAACCTGCGTATCGACAATCGAGCGGGCCACGGCATTGACCACGGCCGCGGCATGCTCCGGGTCGGCGTCGCGCCAGACGATGCGCACCGCGTCGGCGGCTGCACCAGCGGCCGCGCCAGCCGCGCCGCCCGCCGCTCCACCATTCGGCCCGGTTGCCGTGGCCGTGCCGCGCTGCGGCTCCAGCTTGAGTCCGCGCGCCAGCAGCTCGACAGCCGTGATGGCGTCGCGGCGCATCACCACGAACTCGGTTCCCGCGCGCGCGGTGAGCTGCGCCAGCTTGAGCGAAACACCATTGCCCCGCGCGATGTCGCCGACCTTGCCCGTCAGCAGCAACGCGCCGTCCTCGCTCAGCAGGCGAAAGCGCTGGTCGCCCAGCGCCACCAGCGTCAATGGCTGGTTGAGCAGCGCGTCGGGCACGTTGAGGGCGATCAGGTCGATCCGCTCACCCCCCCAGGCGTAGGCGGACAGGCTCTCCAGCGGCGCGGCTAGCGGCGTCGACAGCGGCCTGGAAGGCTGCCCGAACTGCGCGCCACCGGCAAACCGCGCCCATAGCGCGCCGGCCACGGGCACAGTACGCGCAGCCGCGGTGATATCGAGCCGGGTTTCCCGCACCACCGGCGTCAGCACCGCGCGGCTGGTCATCGCATCCGGCCGCAGTTCGTCGGCGGGCTGCCCCGCGCTGGCCGTGCCCTGCGCATTCAGCGCAAGGCGCCTGGCAGACTCCGGGCGCACCAGTACGTCCGCCTCGTACATGGCAGGCAGCGACCACGCATACAGCGCGCCGCACAGCGCGCCAAGCAGCATGGCGGCAAGGATCCAGCCGGCATGGTCAAGCAGTGCCCGGGCCGCGCCCCAGCGCGCGCGGGAACCCGGCTGCCGCGATGCCGCGGACAAGCCCACTTCGGTAAAGGTAATCACGCTCAGCTCCCCCGCATGCACTCCATGCCCTTCATGCCCTACATGCCCCGCAGCCCTTGCTGCGCTCAGTGCGCGTGATGCGCACAGACAGCCAGCGCGCGGGCGTGTCCCACCCGTTCCGTCAAGGCCGGCCCGTCATCCCCGGTGGACAGCAAGCGCCCGTATTCGCGCCTGACGAGGCCGTAGCACTCGCAGACGTGCAGCTCCAGCCGGACCCGGTCGATCACCGTGATGTGGCCGCGGCTGTAGTGGATCAGCCCGAGATCCGCCAGTTTCCTGGCGGCCTCGGTCACGCCCTCCCGGCGCACGCCCAGCTTGGTGGCAATGACCTGCTGGGTGATGGCGATCTCGTTCGAGCAAAGGCGGTCGACGGCGAGCAGCAGCCAGCGGCAAACCTGCTGGTTAAGCGAGTGATAGCGGTTGCACACCGCGGTCTGCGCGATCTGCGTGAGCAATGCCTGCACGTACAGCAGGGTCAGCCGCAGGATTGCCGGCGAGCGCAGCAGTTCTTGCCGCAGCTTGTTCGCCGCCAGCCGGTAGCCGAACCCGGGCGTGTGCACCTCCAGCCGGTAGGGCATGGCATTGCCCCCCGTCACCACCGGGATGCCGACCATGCCTTCGTTGCCGACCGTGGCGATCTCGACGGTAGTGGCGTCCTCCAGGAAGGACAGCATGGAGACGACCGCCGTGGTCGGGAAATACACATGGTTGGTATGCTGCCCGCAATCGGTCAACAGTTGCCCGGGGCGCAGGCGCACCAGTTCGAGGTGGTTGGAGATGGCCTCCCAGTCGTCGCGCGGCAAGCCGCGCAGGAGGTGATTGACGTCCGGAGCGAATCGCTGGCTGTGCATCATGTGTTCCCCCTGCAAGACCCCAACTACCCAACTGCCTGCCCCCCAGCCCTGGTTTATTTGCCCAGTTGCTTGGTGAAGAACAGGGTCTGGATGGTCGGCGTAATCTGCTCGAGCACCCGGTTAAAGCGCACGGCATCCGACGTGCCCACATACACCACGTCGAGCGGCTCCATGCGGAACTGCGTCGACAGCAGCAAAGCATCCACCTGTGTCATGTCAAGCCGGTACACGGCTGGCTGGGTCGGGTTCTCGCGCGCGCCGCGGATCACGAAGACCTGGCGCGGGTCGGCAGCGCGGATGTCGATGCTGTTGACGCCGGCGAGCGCGTCGGCCAGCGTGAGCCGGCCCTTGTTCATCAGCAGCGAGGTCGGCTTGACCACTTCGCCCATCACGAAGATCCGGCTGGAGAGCCGGTCGGGCACATTGATGATGTCGCCGCCCTGCAAGAGGAAATCACCCACACCATTGCGCCGCTCGGTCAGCGTATCGAGGTCCAGCTCGTAGACCTTGTCGCCGCGCGTCAGCCTGACCTTCTGCACGTCGGCATCGGGCAACGTGCCGCCCGTGCGCGCAATGGCGTTGATCATCGAGAGCGGCACATCGGTGACCTGCAACGATCCCGGGTTCTTCACCAGCCCCGTGACGTCGATCCGGCTGTTGCGGTACGACACCACGCGCACGTCGACCCGCGGGTCCCGGATCTCCTTGGACAACGCCGTGGAGATCATGCTGCGCACCTGCTCCACGGTCTTTCCACCAACCCGCAGCATGCCCACGGGCGGATAGTAGACCTCGCCATTGGCGCCGACGCGAAACCCGTTCTGCTCCAGCGGCGCCTGCTGTTGCGCGCCGTCGGCGCCGGGCGCGATCGGAATAGGTTGCATGTTCGCCGCGCTGGAGCTCAGTTGCGGGTTGTACAGCACCGTGACGCCCAGCAGGTCCTGCGGGCCGATGCGGTATTCATACTTCGCGATGCTCTGGGCAAGGTTCGCGCCCGTGGCGGGTGTCACCTGGCTGTTGGTCGTAGCAACCGCGTCAATCTGGCGGGAGATCACCGCCGAGTTGATCAGTTGCACCGGGTAAGCTTCCGTACCAGTCTTGGCGCCGATGTCGTCATGCAGGCGACTCGAGTCCAGTGCCGGGCCCGGCGCCCAAGCGCATCCGCCAAGAACGGCAACGAATGCAAGAGCGGGAAAGATCCTGGTTGCCATGGCAGCGTCTCCTTGTCGTGAACCGCATTCAAGTCGTTCGAGGGCGCTGCGCCTGCAACGATCCATCTGGGGTTCCGCCCCCCGGATAGCCGCAAGATTCGCGCCAATACCTGGTCTCTATGTACGTTAGGCCACAGTCGCGCAGGCACGCCCGCGCCCAAGCCTAGCCCCCGAAGTCACTCCTCCCGCAAAGGCTCCAGGCCCTGCGCCGCAGCCGCCATGCCCGCGCCCGCCAGCGTCATCGCTTGCTCAGGCTCGCGTGCAGGCGCCCTGCGCTGCGGCATGCCGTCGCTCGTGTAGGTCGCGCACGGCATGCCAAGCTCCCGTGCGATGTGCCCGCCCAGGCGCAATGCCAGCGCAGCAATGGTGATGGTGGGAAAATTCGCGCCGACGGTCGGGAACACCGAACTGCCGGCCACGTAGAGATTCGAGATGCCGTGGACGCGGCTATTACGGTCCACTACTCCCATTGCTGGCGAATCATGCATGCGTGTGGTGCCCATGTGGTGCCAGGTACCTTCGAGCGCGGCCGGCCAGGGCTGGCCCTCCACGGGTGGATCCAGCGTGACTTGCGCCACGCCGCTGCTTTGCAGCTCCTGCGCCAGCAGCGCAAAGGTGCGGTCAAAGGTACGCTGCACCAGGCTGCCCACGCGCCAGTGCACCCGCACTCGCGGCACGCCGAGCCGGTCGCGGTGTTCGGACAGCGTCACCCGGCTGTCCGGATCGGGATCGGCCTCCACGATAGCCTGCATCTTGACGTCGGTGATCAGCGAGCGCGGCTGCATCAGCCGGGTCAGCCCGAAGCCCACGGTGTCGATCGGATGCGCGGCCATGGTCAGCAGGTCCCGGGTGAGGCTGTGGCCTGGCTGGTCCTTCTTCAGCAGTGCCTGCTTGGTGCGGAACAGCGCCTCCGCGCCTTTGCTGCCTTCGCCATAGAACATCGAGAAAAACCACACCCGCGCATTGAGCAGGCCTTCGCGCTCCAGCACGGCGGGCTTGAGCGCGAATTGCGAGGAGACATAGGTGCCGTTGGCACTCACCGCCGCGTTCTGGTAGTGGTACTTGATGTCGTAGAGCTTGTTGCGCGCCCATCCCTTGTTGAAGCGGACACTGCCGGACATCAGCCGCGGATGGTCCATGAAATAGCGGCCCACCAGGTCCGCGCCATTGCCCAGGCCGGCAGGCTGCACCTTGTTCGATGCCAGCAACAGGCGCGCGTTTTCGATGCCGCCCGTGGCCAGCACGAACAAGCGCGCCGCCACCTTGATGCGCCGCCCGCTGAGCGTGGCGACCGAGACCTGCGTCACCGACGTGGCATCGGCATTGGTGCCGATGTCGACCACGTTGGCGTAGAGATACACCTTGACGCGATGCGACTGTTCCAGCGGCTCGCGGTACAGCTTGCCAAAGCGGGCCGGCGGGCTGAACTGCGAGATCGTGTCGCGGATATGCTCGCCGATCAGCGGCAGGCGCCGCACGTCGGGACGGCGGATGGCTGCCTCCCAGTAAGCGGGATCGAAGTTGTTGGGCCCGAGCTTGAGCAGCGCATGGGTGCGCTCGTAATATGGGGTGAGCTCATCGAGCCCGAACGGCCAGCCGCTGTGCGCCACCCAGCTGCGCTTTTCCAGGTCCCACGGGTCCAGCGGGCGGCACCAGCCGCCCCAGCAATTGCTGCTGCCGCCGAGAAAGCGGCTACGGCTGCCATCGGCGAAGGTATAGGGCAGCCCGATGTTCTCGCCGCGATAGAGGTCGCGCGTGTCGTCGTCGGCCTTGTAGCCGCCACTCTCCAGCAAGCAGGCATCGATGCCAAGCCGCTGCATCTCCAGCGCCAGCGTGATGCCGGCCACCCCGGCGCCGATGATGCAGACGGTAGTGTGCACCACGGCGTCCTCTTCGAGCTTTCTGGTGTCGATAAACATCTACTGCTCCCCCTGTTGGCCGGTTTCAAGACGGATTGCCGCTACCCTTCCCGCTTCCATCTTCGTACGACGCCCTCGCTCGCGTGCGCCAACATTGCGCTAACCGCGGCCAAGCGCGTGCGTTGCCGGACGCATCCCGCATCAGGCATCGCGGCCCAGCCATTCGGGCTCCATCTCGGCCTGCGCCGGCTCACCCGACTGCAGCACGCGCAGCAGGTCGCGAGCCATGCTCTCCACGGTGAAGCGCCGGTTGAACGTTGCCTTGGCGCAGGCGCGCATCTGCACGCGCTGGGCGTCGTCCATGGAGAGCCAGCGCCGCAGCAGCGCCTCGCATCCCTCGACGGTGTCGGGCGCGGCAAGGCCCGCGCCGTCGCGCTCGATCTCGCGCCAGATGTTGACCTTGTCGGAGATCAGCGCGGGCACGGCGCAACCCAGCGCCTCGGCCACCGCGATGCCGAAATTCTCCTGGTGCGAGGGCAGTGCGAACACATCGCTGGCGTAGAACGCGCCCCACTTCATCTCTGCGCGCAGCATGCCGGGCCAGCTCACGCGTGCGCCGATGCCACGCGCTGCGGCCTGCGACTGCAGCCGCGGCACCCATCCCGCGCTATCGGGGCCCGCGATCACGAGGTGCGCCTGCGGGTCCAGCGCCGCCACGCGGGCAAAGGCATCGATCAGCAGGTCGCAGCCTTTCTTCTCGTGCACGCGGCCAAGAAACAAGACGATGCGCTTGCCGCGCAGCTCGGGGTATGCCGCCAGGAAGCGCTCGCGCAACGCCACGCCGTCGGCGTCGTGCTCCGGGGGCGGCGACTGCGTGCCAAGGCTCACGACCGATTCCCTGGCGCGGTACAGCCAGAAGGACTGGCTGGCCAGGCGCCGCTCTTCCTCGGCGGTAAACAACACGGCTCGCGCATCGCGCAATACGCGGTACTCGGCCCACGGCCAGTAGAGCCACTTCTTCAGGTGCTTGCGCGGGTAGGCGCGCTTGAACCAGGGATCGAGCATGCCGTGCGGGTAGACGTAGTACGGCACCTGCAGCTTGCGCAACGCGCGCCATGCGCCAAAGCCATGGTATTGCCACAGGCCGTTGATGATGACCGCGTCGAACTCCTGCGCATGCTCGCGCAGCCAGGGCACCAGCCGCGGCGAGTAGTGGTAGTAGCCGCGCGCGGGCCCCAGCACGTGCAAAGGCAAGGGGAAGTCGGCCAGGTAGGGCGCATCCGGCGGATCGAGCGACAGCACCTCCACGCGATGGCCCTGCGCGACAAGCTGGGCGCTGCCCTGGCGCACGCATTCCACAGGTCCGCCCAGCCTGGGATCGATCGATGAAAGCAGGTGAAGGATGTTCATCGGTCGACTCCTTGCGGGGCAAATCGCAGACGCTTGGGCGCACGCTCGGGCTGGTCGTCGCCGGCCGCGTTGGCAGCCGGCGCGTGGGCTATCGTTGTCAGCATCGGTGGATAGGTCCCGGGCCTGAGCGCGGGCGCCCCCGCCAGCGGGGCTCGCCTGGGCCTTCCCTGTTTTGCCTGTCGTGCCTGCCGCGCGCGTTCGGCCGCCGCGCCCTGCGCGGCGAGCTTCGCGGCCGTCGAGCGGGCCAGCTGCGCATGCGTGGCCACCAGCAGGCCCAGCGCCACGCCGTACACCACGCCGGAAAAGCGCGGGCCCAGCGGATTGCCGCCGATCGACGTGGCCGGCAGCGCCGCCAGCACCAGCAAGGCGCGGCCCATCACGGCCAGGTTGGGCGCGTTCGGCGCCACGCGCCGCCAGTGGCGATAGGCCATGCTGCCGCGATAGAGCGAGAACAGCACGATGGCGGGAAACGCGATGCCAAACAGCAAGCCGCCAGCGAACAACTGGTAGACCCAGAAGTTATGCCCCGCCGTCCACTCGTTGATGGCATAGAACTCTTTCTCGCTCATCTGCCCGGAGAGTGCCTTCAGGTAAGCGGGCGAATAACGATAGAAATGCCCGTAGCCTTTGCCGACCACGAGCGACGTCGTGTTCGAGATGACCTGGTCATACTGGTCCTTGAGCTCGGCGAGCCGGGTGGCGGTCGTCGGGTCGATGCCGGAAGCGGTTGCCTTGCCCGCCGCAATCCGCTGGGTCCAGTGCGCGGCGACGCTCGGAAACAGCGCCGAGCCAATCAACGCGGTGCCGCCTACCAGCACCGTCGTGATGACGACCGCGCGCAGCACCGCCTTGAGCAGATGGCGCAGCGACGCCGCGCTCAGCCACGTGGCAAAGCAGAACAGCAACGCCGTGCCGACCAGCAAGCTGCGCGTGACGCTGAGCATCTCGATGGTCACGGTGCCGATGAACAGCAGCACGGTGAACCTGGTCACGCGCCTGGCAATGACGAACTCGTGCAGCAGCACGCCCTGCGTCGCCAGGAAGACCACCGAGACAATGCGAAAGCGCACCGTCTCCAGCCCGCCCCCCACCGCCATGCCATAGGCAAAGCTGAACAGCAGCGACGTCACCATGGCGGCGAACATCGCCGACTCGATCTGCGTCAGGCGCTCTTGCGGCCACGGATGGCGCGCGGCCAGGTAGCCGATCAGGAACAGCATGAACGGCAACAGCACGCGCAGGTAATTGCCAACATCGTTGCCCTGGATCAATTGCGGGACGATGCTGCCCGGCACGGTCAGCAGCAACGCGGCCATGACCGCCGAGCTCAACCGGGTGCGCGTGACAAAGCGCGGCGCGATCAAGGCCAGGGCAATGCCAGCCGCGATCACCGGCAAGGTCAGCAGGATCTGCGTCAGACGGCTGCCGTTTTCATCGACGCTTTTGAAATCCACTGCCAGCGGGCATAGCATCAGCCATATCCAGATGGTCGCGAAGCGGTTGCGCATGGCGGGCCCTCCTTCATCCGTTGGAGGCTTGCACCGGCACGGCCGGTGCCTGGGCCGCCGATGCGGGCGGCGGCACAGGCGGCACCACGGACAGCACTGCGGGCAGCACTATGCGCGGGCGCGCCAGCCGGCGCCGCAACTGCCGGCGCATCGGTTCCTCGACATAGCGGTAGATGGCCACGCTCAGCAAGATGGCCAGGGCCATCGCCAGCCAGCCGGCCTGCTGGCGCCAGCCGGCCAGGTAAGCCATGCGCGCCAGCGGTACGTGAATCAGGTAGAGCGCGAAGCTGGCTTCACCAAGCGACACCAGCCAGCACCGGTGCAGCACGCCTGCCACCGGCCGCTCCAGCAAGGCAAGGCCAAGGATCAGCGCGCCAAAGAACGGCGCCTGCAGGTAGAAGGCGGGACTGAGCGGGCGCAGCACCGCCAGCGCGCCGATCGCGCAAACCGCCACCGCCACCAGGGCCATGCCGAGCGCGTGCCGGCTGCCGCCGGCGCCACGCAGCCGCGCGTAGGCAATGCCCGCGCAGACACCGAGCACGAACTCGAAAAGGTGGGTCAGCGGAAACTGCGCCACCAGAAAGCCATGCCGCGACGGCGGCAGCACCGCCAGCAGCAGCGCGATCCAGGCACCTTGTAACAGCCACAGCGCCAGGCACAGCAGCGCCAGCGCGCCGCTGCCACGCTTTTCCAGCCGGCGTAGCAGCAACGGAAACAAGGCGTAGAAGAAGGCCTCGCAGGAGATGCTCCAGGCCGGTCCGTTCCATGGCTGGTTGAGCGCCGAGAACGGCAGCCACGCGGTCAGCGCCAGCAACTGGGCCACGAGGCTCACCGCCAGCATCGCGACGTACGACCCCTTGAGCCCATACCACTCGCGCAACAGCTCGCTGTCGCCCGTATGCAAGAGCCACACCGTCACCGGCAGCGACAACAGCAGCGACAGCACCAGCACCGGGTAGATCCTGGCGAAGCGCGCGGCGTAGAACGCGGCAGCGCCGCCTGGCAGGCCGATCTTGTCCCGGTAGGTGAAGGTCAGCACAAAGCCGGACAGCACGAAGAACAGCGAGACAGCCGGCCGGCCGCCGTCGGCCAGTTGCAGGAACCACACCGGGCCATTGAGCACGCCGATCTCGGTGAAGTGGCAGAGCACGACGGTCAGCGCCGCCAGGAAGCGGATGCTGGTGAGCGCGGGCAAAGTCCCCACGGCGTGGCTTGCCGTCGCCGTGCCGTAAGGCCGCGCTGCCGCTCGGCCTTGTGCTGGCGCCGCGCCTGGTTGTGTCGCTGACATGCTTCACCTCCCCTGTCTTTTTTTTTGCACTTGGTTCTGCGCCTGCTTTCTTGTTGTTGCGTGCGCGACGCCCGGCCTACGCCGCCTACCGCACCTACAGCACCTACAGCACCTACTCCACCTTCTCCGGCTGCAATACGTTGGCCGGGAGTTCGTCCCCGACGCGGGGCTCCCCCGCCGCGGGCCGGGCCGAGCCTTCTCCACACAACGCGCGCAGCCTGGCGTCGAAGCGGGACAGCACGGCGGCGGCGGACAGCGTCGCCTCGGCGTAGCCGCGTGCCGCGGCCCCCAGCTCCGCACGCAGCGCGGGCGATGCCGCGAGCCGCTTGATGGCGCCCGCCAGGGCCTCGACGTCGTCCGGGGGCACCGCAACCCCGCGCGGCGATACCGCCGCGAACAGCTCGGCCCCCGGCAGCGCCATGGCGACGATGGCGCGCCCGCTGGCAAACATGCCGGTCAGCTTGGAGGGCATGACCAGGTCGGCCGCATCGCCGCGCTGGGGCAGCACGTGGATGTCCGCCAGGTTCAACAGTTCGTTTAGCCGGTCGACGGGCTGCAGCGGCAGGAAGCGGCAGTTGTCCAGCCCGGCGCAGTGGGTTTCCAGCATGGCCCGGGCCGGGCCGTTGCCGCAGAAGACAAAGGTGATGCCGGCATTGCCGGCCAGTGCGGCAACCGCGCACACCAGGATTTCCAGGCCTTGCTTCTCGCCCATGTTGCCCGCATAGAGCACCACCTTCTGGTCCGGCGCAATGCCGAGCTCCTCGCGATAGGTGCTGGGCCGCTCCAGCGGGTAGATGGCGGTGGTGTCCACCCAGTTGGGCAGGCGGAACACGCGCGTGCTGGCCACGCCCTTGCGCACCGCATGCTCGGCCATCTTCTCCGAGATGGTGGACACCACGTCGAAGCGGCGCATCAGGAGACGCTCCGTGGCAAGCGCCGCGCGCCGCAGCCTTGCGCCTTTAAGCATGCCCAGCTCGAAGGCAGCATCGACTTCATAGTCCTGCACGTGGAGCCAGGTCCTGGCGCCGGCCAGGCGCGCCACCATCCATGTGGCGGGCACGCTCATCAGGTTGGGGGCAATCGCCATCACGGCGTCCGGGCGCCATAGCACCTGCCTGAGCAAGGACGGCAGCGCGCCAAGCGCGAAGCTGGCGAGATGCAGCAGGCGCGTAGCGCCGGTCGGGCGCGCGGGCACCCACAACGGCGCGCGATGCACCTGCACGCCGCCGCGCAGCTCGCGGGTGTAGCGCCAGGCGGAATATCCCTCGCCCACGCGCCAGCCGGGGTAGTAAGGGGGCGCGCAGACCACGCGGACCTCATGCCCGCTGGCGGCCAGCGCTTCGGCCATCTCGGCGGTGTATTTGCCGATTCCGGTCAACTCCGGCGCATAGTTCTGTCCGCAGATCAGGATTCTCACGGGACTCTCCATTCGGTTCTGCGTGTGTCACTCCGGCAACGTGACGCCTTCCTCCCGGCCAGCCGGCCGACCAGGGAGCGCTGCGCATGCAGCGAACACGCGCAACCCTCCCTGCAATGGCCGCAAAGGCCATCGCAAGGTCAAGACACGCGGCAGGAAGAAAAGCGGGCTGGTCCTGGCTGGGTCCTGGCTTAGGTCTGCACGCCCGTTCGCTGATGCACTTCCGGCTCGCTCAGCATCGCGGCGCAGCCGCGCGCGATATTCGACGCGGCGTTCGCCGGATCGAAGCGCCGGATCACGGACAGGCACCGCTCCGCGGTGGCCTGGGTATCCGCGAACGCCGCCACCGCGCGGGTCATGCCGGCCTGCAGCGCGGCGGCGCTGCGCGCCGGCACTGCAAACCCGGTCTCGCCCTCGAGCACCAGTTCCGGCACGCAGCCGCAGTTCTCGCTGACCACCGCCGGGCAACCATGGGCGAGCGCCTCGTTGACCACCAGGCCCCACGGCTCGCTATGGCTGGGCAAGACCATGCAGGCCGCCCGGTAGTACTCCTTGGACAAGCCTTCGTCCTGCAGGCTGCCGACCTGGCATACCGCGGCCTCAAGGCCGAGCTCCGCCGCCATCTGGCGCAGGGTGCCTGACATCGGCCCGGTGCCGACCAGCCGCAGCGTTGCCGACGGCATCGTCTTGTGCACGCCGGCGAAGGCTTCCAGCAGGGTGTCCAGCCCCTTTTCTTCCGACAGGCGGCCCACATACAGGAACACAGGCGCACCGTCGGCGCGGTGCTTCAGGCGCTGCTGCAGGGCTTGCTCCGGCTTGTAGGTGGCCGGCATGGCGGCCGCCTGGCAGGGCGTGAAGATCCGCTCCGGCTTGGCGCCGAGCGACATCAGGTATTCGCGGCTGCGCTCGCCAAAACCGAAGTAGCCGTGGCACAGCGAGAAGAACACGCGCTTGGGAATGGAGGTCAGCATGCGCCGCGGCCGGTCCCGCCCGGTGGAGTCGCAAAACACCGCGCGCCGCTTGCCGGTGACGATGCAGGCCAGCAGCATCGCCCAGTATTCCGGGCGGTGGTAGCCCGGCAGCACCACCAGCTCGCCCTTGGCCTTGAGCACTTCCCAGGTCAGGCGCGCAGTCATCTTCCAGCGCGGCACATCCTCATAGCAGCCGGCGTACAGCTGGTGCATGGGATAGTTGTGAAACGAGTAGTCGACGTCCGAGAAGCCGAGCCGGAAGTGCTCCGTCTCCGCGATCTGCACCATGTCGTAATGGATCGAGCTTGCCGCAGACTGGCTGTGCAACGCCGAGAACACCGCGCCCTTGTGGCGCGACCAGACTACGTTGTGGAATATCGTGACTGAGCCTGACATTGTTATCTCCTGTTTGCGGTCACTCGATAACGGCACCGGAGAGCGCTGTTGCCCCTGCCTGCTCGACCCTGGGCAACCCCTCTTCCATGCGCCGCGAATACTCCTGGTAGATGGCGGAAATCCCTTCATCAAGGCCGATCGCGGGCCGCCAGCCGATCTGCCCCAGTTTCGAAACATCAAGCAGCTTGCAAGGCGTGCCGTCCGGCTTGGAGGTATCGAACACAAGTTCGCCCTCGAAGCCGGCAATGCGGCAGATCCGCTCCGCCAGCTCGCGGATCGGCAAGTCCCGGCCCGTGCCGACGTTGAATACGCCTTGCGGCACCTCGCGCTCCAGCAGGAACAGCGTGGCCGACGCGAGGTCATCCACATGCAGGAACTCGCGGCGCGGCTTGCCGGTGCCCCAGATGGTCATGCTTGGGGCGCCTTGCCGGGTTGCCGTGCAGGCCTTGCTGATCAGCGCCGGCAGCACGTGGCTGGTGGCGAGGTCGTAGTTGTCGTTGGGGCCGTACAGGTTGGTCGGCATGACCGAGAGATAGCGGGTGCCGAACTGCCGGTTGTAGGCCTCGCAGAGTTTCAGCCCGGCGATCTTGGCGATGGCGTAGGCCTCGTTGGTGGGCTCCAGCGCGCCCGTCAGCAGGTACTCCTCGCGGATCGGCTGCGCGCAGTCGCGTGGATAGATGCAGGAAGAGCCAAAGAACACCAGCCGCCCCACACCTGCCTGGTACGCGGCGTGGATCACGTTGGTCTCGATGACCAGGTTCTCGTATAGGAAGCTGGCCGGCCGCGTGGCATTGGCAAGGATGCCGCCGACGCGCGCAGCGGCAAGCAGCACCACCTCGATGCCCTCGTCGGCAAAGAAGCGGTGCACCGCGCCCTGGTCCGTCAGGTCCAGCTCGGCGCGGTCCCGCGTCACCAGGTTGCGGTAGCCATCGGCCCGCAGGCGCCGCACCAGCGCGGAGCCCACCATGCCGTTGTGGCCTGCGATAAAGAAGACGGTGTTCTTGTCCATGGCGCTTACTCGTGGTGTTCCAGCGCCTGGAAGCCGGCCAGCGTCACCAGCGCATCGCGCCGGGCAATCTGGAAGTCGGAGCGGACCATCTCCTTGACCAGCTTGGAGAACGGCGTACGCGGCGCCCAGCCCAGCTTGGCATGGGCCTTGGACGGGTCGCCCAGCAAGGTCTCCACCTCGGTGGGCCGGAAATACGCCGGATCCACACGCACGATCACCTTGCCCGGGGTGAGCTTGGTTTCCTTGCCCCTGACAGACTCCACGATCCCGACCTCATCCACGCCGCTGCCCTCGAATCGCACGGTGACGCCTAGCTCGGCGGCGGCGCACTGGACGAACTCGCGCACGCTGTACTGCTCGCCGCTGGCGATCACGAAGTCCTCCGGCTGGTCCTGCTGCAGCATCAGCCATTGCATCTCCACATAGTCGCGCGCATGGCCCCAGTCACGCAGCGCGGACAGGTTGCCCAGGTAGAACTCGTCCTGCAGCCCGACCGCGATGCGCGAGATCGCCCGCGTGATCTTGCGGGTGACGAAGGTCTCGCCGCGCACCGGAGACTCATGATTGAAGAGGATGCCGTTGCAGGCGTACATGCCGTAGGCCTCGCGATAGTTGACCGTGATCCAGTAGGCATAGAGCTTGGCCACCGCGTAGGGGCTGCGCGGATAGAACGGCGTGGTCTCCTTCTGCGGGATCTCCTGCACCAGCCCGTACAGCTCGGAGGTGGAAGCCTGGTAGAAGCGTGTTTTTTTCTGCAGCCCGAGGATGCGGATGGCCTCCAGGATGCGCAGCGTGCCGAGGCCGTCGGCATTGGCCGTGTACTCGGGTTCCTCGAACGAGACGGCCACATGGCTCTGGGCCGCCAGGTTGTAGATCTCGTCGGGCATCACCTGCTGGATGACGCGCAGCATGCTGGTGGCATCCGTCAGGTCACCGTGGTGCAGGAAGAAGTGCCGGTCGGGATCGTGCCGCTCGCGGTAAAGGTGATCGATGCGGTCTGTATTGAACAGGGAGGTGCGGCGCTTGATGCCGTGCACGTCGTATCCCTTTTCGAGCAGCAACTCAGCCAGATAGGAACCGTCCTGCCCGGTAACACCAGTGATCAGAGCAACCTTGCGCGTCATTGTCGTTCTCCCGCCTTGCGTTGGTAATGCTTGGTATGGATGTCGAGTCAGCGGCCCCCCTCGGCCCTACTTCACCCGTCCTTCGTAGCCGTAGTACTCGGTGTAGCCCGTGCGCAGCAGCAGTGGCGGCTTGGGGACATCGGTCAGCAGCACGCCATGCAGCGTCACGCCGCCGTTGGCCAGGCGCCGCGCGGTCTCGGTGACCTCGGCCGCGGAATGCCGGCCGTGGCGTACCACCAGCAAGGTGGTGCCCGCGTGCCGCCCGAGCAGCGTGGCATCCGTGACCGCGAGCACAGGCGGCGTGTCGATGATGACCATGTCGTAGCGTTGCTTGAACAGGTCCAGCATGGCGTGAAAGCGATCGCTCATCAGCAGCTCCGCCGGATCGGGCGGCAAGCTGCCGCGGGTCAGCACATCCAGGCCCGGCAGCACCTCGCGGATCACCACGGAGTCGATGTCCGTGCCCATCAGCGTGTCCGACAGTCCCGGCACCTGCGACAGCCCGAAGTGCACATGAACCTCGCCGCGCCGCATGTCGCCGTCGATCAGCAGCACGCGCTTGCGCCCGGACGCGACCAGCGCGGCCAGGTTCACGGACAGGAACGACTTGCCGGCATCCTGGCGCGAGCCGGTCAGCATCACGACGTTGTTGCGGGCGGTGTGCAGCGCGTACTGCAGCGTGGTGCGCAAGGCGCGCACGCCTTCCACGGCGATATCGTCCGGCGCGCGTGCCGCCAGCACGCCCAGCCCGCTGCTGCCGGAGGCGCGCAGCTCGCGCTGCAGGCGCAGCTGCGTCTGGCTGCGCGGCACCACCGCGCAGACCGGCACGCCCAGCATCCGCTCGATCTCTTCCGGATGCTCCACGCCGCCATACAGGGCCTTGCGCAGGAACGCCAGCAAGGCCCCCAGCACCAGGCCGATGCCGCCGCTGATCAGCACCAGCATGGCGCGTTGCGGGCGGATCGGGTCGTCCGCGGGTTCGGCGAAGTCCACCACGCGCACGTTGCCGACCTGGCCCGCCTTGACGATGCGCAGTTGCTGCGCGTTGTTGAGCAGGTTGGTATAGAGCTCGGTATCCACGCGCACGTCCCGCTCCAGCCGCAGTGCGGTCTGCTCGGTATCCGGCAACACGGAGACACTGCGGCGCAGCGTGCTTTGCTGCGCGCTCAGCGTTTCGATCTGTGCCATCAGCGCCACCACCGCCGGGTTGGCGTCGGTGTAGTGCGTGCGGATCTCGGCCAGCCGCGTCTGCAAGCGGGCCAGGCTGGTCTTGTTCTCCACGATCTGCTGCAGCAGCAGCCGGCTTTCCTCGCCGAGGTTGACGGTGCCCTGCCGATTGCGAAAGGAGTTGTAGCGCTCCTCCGCCAGGTCTAGCTCCTTGCGCAGCGCCGGCAGTTGCTGGTCCAGGAACGCCAGCGTGTGCTCGGCTTCGGCGGAGCGCCGCCCAATGTCCTGCTGCACGAACTGGCGCGCGACGGTGTTGACGATGTCCGCGGTGAGCTTGGGGTCCGGCCCTTCCAGGCTGGCGCGGATGATGCCGGACTGCAGGGCGGACTCGGCCACCGCGAGCGCGCGCTGGATACGCTCCACCGTGCCGATGGTGGATGCGCGCACCAGTTCGAACTGCGACCCGCTGCGCCCGACCAGCGCATCCACGCGGATGCGCACGGGGCCAAGCGCGGTGGTGCCTTCGGCCTCCTCGCCCACCCGGCCCTGCAGCACCGTATTGCCTTCGGGATCCCGCAGGGTATAGGTGTGCGCGCTGTCGGCGATCAGCTTGAACACCTTGCCGTAGTACTTCTGCGGCGTGTCGAGCCGCGAGATCGTGATGGATTCCGCGCCCCATGCGTACTGCGACAGGCCGAGCAGTTCCGTGGGCGGTGCCAGCCCGCTGTTGTACGCGGCCAGCCACGCGCCGATCACCGGGAAGTAGCGCGGCCTGGCCGCGATATCCAGATGCAGCTTGCGCACCGCCTCCTCCACCACCAGCCGGGACCGGATCAGCTCGATCTCGGCCGCCGTGGAGGAGTTGGGATCGAAGATCGACGACAGCGTCTGCAGCGACGAGCCCTGGTTGGCATTGGCGGCGTTGCCGCCCTTGCTCTCCTCCACCTGGATCATGGCGTCGGCGCGGTAGACCGGTTTCTGCAGCAAGGCATAGACGGTGCCCAGCACCAGCGCCAGCAGGGTGATGGCAGCAATCATGCGCCAGTGGTCGACCAGCGTCACCAGGTAGTCGGACAGCCGAAGCTCGGCCGGGCCGGAGACATCGGTGTATTGGGTTTCGAATGAGGTAGCCATGTCTTGTTGACTTCCATCTAACGATCGCTTCCCGCCGGCAACGCGCTAGCGCCTGCCGCGGCCCTGTCCTTGCGCTCCGTACGGCTCAGTACGGCTCAGTACGCGTTGCGATGCACCAGGCCCTTGACCACCGTGGCGGCGATGATCCGCATATCGAGCGCGAACGACCAGTTGCCCAGGTAGTACAGGTCGCAGGCGATGCGGCCCTCCATCTTCTCGATGCGATCCGTCTCGCCGCGGTAGCCATTTACCTGGGCCCAGCCGGTAATGCCGGGCTTGACGCGGTAGCGGTGGATGTAGCCGCTGACCAGCTTCTGGTACTGGTCGTCATGCTCGATGGCATGCGGGCGCGGCCCCACCACCGACATGTCGCCGCGCAGCACGTTGAAGAACTGCGGCAACTCATCCAGGCTGGTACGCCGCAGGAACGCGCCCACGCGCGTGATGCGCGGATCGTTGCGCTTGGCCTGGGTCACCACGCCGGCCGCCTCGGCATGCGTGCGCATGGAGCGGAACTTGTAGATGGTGAAGATGCGCCCGTCGGTGCTCTTGCGCTTTTGCTTGAACAGCACCGGCCCGCGCGACGACAGCTTGACGGCAATGGCGATCGCGATCAGCAGCGGCGACAGGCCGATCAGCGCGGCTGCGGCGAAAAGGCGGTCGAACACGTCCTTCTGGCGCAGCGCGGAGGCCGATAGCGGCGACGCCACCAGGTTGATCGCGGGCATGCCGATCAGCTCGATGGTGCCGCTGTCGAACAACGCCAGGCTGTGCAGGTCCGGCATGAAGCGGACATTGACCAGTTCGTCGCGGAACTCCTCCACGAACTCCAGGATGACGCGCTCCTCAGACAGCGGCAGCGCCAGCCACAGTTCATGGATATCCTGCGAGCGGATATAGCGGTGGAAGGCAGCGCGATCGTCGAACGTCGGCACCTTCGCATTGAGGCTGCCGCCCTGCGGCGCCACGTTGAACGCCGCCACCACGCGAAAGCCGGAGGCAGGCGCGGCCACGCCGCGCCGGATGACCGCGCTGCAGTGCGCACCGCAGCCAACCACGGCGACCTTGTGCAGGTTCATGCCTGCGCTGCGTACCTGGCCCAGCACCGCATGGGTCATCAGGCGCGACACGATCAGCATGGCGCCGGTGGAACCCGTCCAGTAGACGAACCACAGGCGCGAGACGATGTCGATATGGTGCAACGAGAACAACACCATGACGCCGCTGAACTGCACCAGCAGCCAGGCCAGCGCGATATGGCCGGCCAGCCCGATCTTGGAGCGTCCGCGCCAGGACTCGTAGATGCCGAAGGCAGGAAACAGCGCCAGCGTGAACGCGACGGAGAGCGCGATGAACACGTCGTAGAACGTGCGCTGCGACATGTCGTTGAAGCGCATGTGCGAGGCAATCGCGGCACCGGCAAACACCAGCGCGACATCCAGAAGGCGCGCCAGCAACCCTTCAATCTTGAGCATGTTCCTCTCCCCGTTCTTCCCAGCCCTTCACGTTTCTTCACCACTCGTTGCCTGACTTCCTTCTTGACTTCCCTCATGTCGCTTTCCAGCGCGCCACGCCACGTATTCCTGGCGCGCCGCACGCGACCTCCCCATGGTCGCGTCCGGCGGCGCCCGCGTGGCCCGGCGGTCCTTCGTTCCTCGTCCCTTGGTCCTTACGCTTGTGGTCCCGGGCAACGGCCGTAGGTATCGTCGACGCGCACGATGTCGTCTTCACCCAGGTAGCCGCCGGACTGGATCTCGATGATCTCCAGCGGGAGCTTTCCCGGGTTCTCCAGGCGATGCAGCACGCCGAGCGGAATAAAGGTGGACTGGTTCTCGCTGAGCAGGAATTGCTCCTCGCCACGCGTGACCATCGCGGTGCCGCTGACCACCACCCAATGCTCGGCGCGATGGTGATGCAGCTGCAGCGACAGGCGCGCGCCCGGCTGGACCACGATGCGCTTGACCTGAAAGCGATCGCCATGCTCGATGGAGTCATAGAAGCCCCAGGGCCTGCGTACCTTGCGGTGCGTGTCGGCCTCCGGCGCGTGCAGGATCTTCATGCGCGCGACCACATCCTTGACGTCCTGCACATGCGAACGATCCACGACCAGCACCGCGTCGGCTGTCTCCACCACCACGATGTTGCTGGTCCCGACGCATGCCACCAGGCGCCCGTCGGAATGGACATAGCTGGAGTGCGCGCCTTCGAACACCACACGGCCGCGCCCGGCGTTGCCTTCGGCGTCCTTGTCCATGGCATCCCACACGGCGTCCCACGAGCCCAGGTCCGACCAGCCCGCCTCCAGTGGCACCACCACGCCCCGGCACGGCGAGGCCGGGTTGTCCAGGCGCTCCATCACGGCGTAGTCGATCGAGTCCGACGGGCTCAGGAAGAACTGCCGCGACGCGGGCCGGAAGAACAGGCCCTCTTGCTTGCCTTCGGCCACCGACGCGACGCACATCTCGTGGATCGCGGGATGCAATGCCTCGATCGCCCTCATCCAGACCGTGGCGCGCACGACAAAGATGCCGCTGTTCCACCAGTAGTTGCCACTGGCCACGTACTGCGCGGCAAGCTCGATGGCAGGCTTCTCGACAAAGCGCTCCATGTGGCGCACGCCGTCGGGCAGCATCTCGCCAAGCTTGATGTAGCCATAGCCCGTGTCGGGCCGCGTGGGCGGCACGCCAAGGGTGACGATGGCCCCCTCGCTGGCATGGGCGGCCGCGATCGACAGCGCCCGGTGAAAGGCGCCGGCATCGGCAATCGCGTGGTCGGCCGGCATGACCACCAGGATTGCGTCCTGGCCGTCGGCCAGCGCCAGCGATGCGGCCAGCGTGAGCGCGGGCGCCGTATTGCGCCGGACCGGCTCCACCACCAGCCGGCCTTGCATGCCGCTGGCCTGCAATTGTTCGCTGGTGATAAAGCGATGCTCGTCGCCGCAGACGATGATGGCGCTGGGCTCGATCTCGTGGCCGGCGGAGAAGCCCTGCATGCGCAGCAGCGTGGACTGCAGCAGCGAGTCCTTGCCCACCAGGTCGATCAGCTGCTTGGGGAAATGTTCTCGCGACAGCGGCCACAGCCGCGTGCCCGCACCGCCGGCCAGCACCACGGGCGCAATGCGCAAGCGCACGGGCGCGCCCGGCGCCGCCGCGGCGGTGTCCCCGGGTTGCACGGCAACAGGCTCCAGCACTTTGTTCGACATGATCCAGCCCTCCCTGGTCGGGCGCCGCGCTCTTGCGCAAGCGGCCCGTGGCGCCAATCGTCTACGCGGGGCAATGCGCGGACCTGCTGGCCCGCGGATACACCGCCGGTCTGCCTGCTAACCCACTGCGCTGACCTTGCTGCGCTGACGGTATTCCGTTGGGGAAATCGACATGCGCTTGCGGAAAATCTTGGCTAGCCGGTCGCCATTGCCCATGCCGCAGCGCCGCGCCACCTTGTCGACAGGCAGCTCCGTCTCGGCCAGGAAACTGCACGCGGTATCCAGGCGGGCGTGCAGCAGGTAGTCGGACGGTGTCACGCCCATTTCCAGCTTGAAGCGGCGCAGGAAGTTGCGTTCGCTCATGGCCGCCACCTGCGCGGCATCGGATACCGAGATGGATTGCTCGCAGTGCTCATGCAGCCAGCGCGCGGCCGCGCGGATCTTGTCGCCCGCGCTGGTCGCGCCGGTATCCGCGAGCCTGGGCATCAGGCGGGCGGTCCAGGCGGGCATCACCCGGGTACCGACCGCGCGCGCCACGTCCAGGCCAAGATCGCGCTTGATCAGCGTCAGCGCACCCCTGACAAGTTCGTACTGCTCGCCGGACTCGTCCGAGGCGTGCAGCCCGAACACGGGATGGCGATGCTCGTCCTCGTGCGGCTTGAGCACGCCGGCCGCCGCCAGCACGGCACGGCCTTCGGCGATGGGCCGCACCGTGGGCGTGCGGGGGGAGACAACGCGCAGCCAGCGCAGCAGCCGCTCGTCCGCCGCAGCGGCATGAGCGCCCGCGCCACCGGCGATGAAGAGCACATCGAAACCGATGAACTGGCGTGGATCGAGTCCGTCGGTCCAGACCCGTACGGACGCGGAGCAGGCGACGCTGCCTCCGTCGACGGAAAGCAGGCGCACGTCATAAGCGGATTCTTTGGCAGGATCGGACGCCGAGCATTCATTGGCGGTCTGGAATAGTTCAGCCACCAAACCCGCACCCAATAATGAAAAACCATCGAACAGCAGAATTCCGACGCGCCGCACGGCGCACTTTGAACGGTTAGTTGAGGTATGAAGCCAACTAACCGTTGCGGGCTCAAGTTGGGCGTACGGCATGATTTTCCCCCAAAGAATTGTTGATCCGTTCTTGCGCGAATTTATTGGTGTTGCAATGCATCGTAGCGATCCCGAATCCGAGAAATGTGTCCGTGTCGGAAAGTAGCGAGATGTTGGCGGAATGCGTCCGCCCGCTCCAAAATTTCGTGCAAGACGTTGTAAATACAGCCTTTTCGGGTTGCGACCTCGCCTCAAATCGCTTGTCCCAGCGCGCTGTTCTGCAACTAGTTCCTACTTTAAGCAGAATGATGCATCGCAGCAAATCCCGCACCGATCCGTGCGTTGCCTACCGAACACAAGGGTCGCAAAAGGTGCATGAGAGCGGGAATCCGACATTAATTCCACGATTTCTGGCGGATCCGCATCCACACCAGATAACATAAAAATCATTTCTAAACATTAAAAATTATGACAAATTAATTAATGCATCGGATCAGCAACGAGGATATATCGCACGATGGCCATCCCGGATTTTCTCTGTCGCGACTTAGATTAATGAAATAATTGCATCTGCCCGGGGCGCAACATGGCTTCGCCGTCACAACACAGACGGCTTGCTTGACCTGGGGGACTGAAAGATGGAGCGCGCGAGCGCCGGCGCGCCGGGTACCTGGCCCGGCACAGCCGGTGACTTACACCGTTGAAGCAAGCGTGCCGGACTAGTCTGTTGGCGCCGCGGTGCGCAACACCGCACGTAGCGCCCGGCCCCGTGCATGCGCAGACATGGGGCAGCAGGCCAACGTCATCCCGGCCAGCGCGCGCGCATGATGTGCAGCACCTCCGCCAGCGCGAAGCCGGCTTCCGCACCTCGCCACTGCGCCAGCGCCGTGACGCCTTCGATGCTGACCAGGTGCCCGGCACCCTCATGCATTTGCGAGCGGTGCCTGCGCAACGCCTCCACCTTGCGCGACCACGTGGCGCTCACATCGATATAGAGCGAGCCACCCAAGGGATTGACGATGCCGCCACCGCCCCAGCACGTGGCCGGATATTCGTAGGCCGCCACCAGGCGGGAGGCATGCTTGGCGGGGTTCAGGCGCGTGGCGGCAACGCCGGCTTCCCAGCAATAGCGGTGATCCTGGTGCGAAGACGACAGCGGAATCAGCACCTCGTCCGGCTCGAAGCGGTTCTGCAGCGCGTCCAGCATGCCGACCATCTGCGCGCGCGGGAAGCTGTCGAGCACGCCGTCGAGTCCCCTGGTGAGGACCTCGGTTGTCTGTACACCAAGCACGGCCATCGATTCGGAGAATTCGTCCATCCGTTCTTGTTCGGTCACCTCGCGGCCAAGGCAGAGCGACCGGCTCCTTCCTACCGTTGCCAGGGCCACCATCACTTCGCCGCCGGCATCGATGACCCGGGCCAGGTAGGCGCCCACGCCCAGTTCCGCGTCGTCCGCGTGCGGGCTCAGCACCAGTACACGTTTGCGTTCCATATCTCCTCCTGCTCTTATCCCGTGATGCCAGGCGCCCGAGGGCAGCCGTCACGCCATGCTGATCAGCCTGCGCGCCAGCGCGCGGTACTGGTCGGCCGTGTCCTTGAGCGTCAAGCCATCGAGCGAGCGCGCAACCCGTGGCTGCGCCAGCGCCACGGTCAGCGCCGCGCCATAGGCGGCGGCGTCGCCGGTGTCCAGCAGTTGCACGCCGGCGAAGTCGCGTGCGAATGCAAAAGCGGGGATGCCGCTCGCCACGACCGGCATCCCCGTGGCCAATGCTTCGAGAAAGGCAATGCTGTGCGCCTCCGACGCGGACGGCATGGCAAACACGGCTGCGCCCGCCAGCAGCTCCGGGATATTGGTCTGCGGCCCGTTGACCCGCACCTTGCCGGCCAGGCCCAGTTCTTCCACCAGTGCGCAGACCTTGACGTAGTAATCGGGATCCTCGATCACGCCATACATCTCCAGCCGCGCGTTCGGCACGCTCTTGAGCGCCTCGCGAAACGCCAGCACGGTATGCAGCTGGTTCTTGATCGCCGCATAGCGGCCCACCTGGATGACGAGCCGCGACGCCGCCTCGCGCTGGCCCGCGGGCCGCACAAAGAAGCGCCGGGTGTCCACGCCATTGGGAATCACCGCCATCAACGGGTGCGTGCCCACCGAGTTGATGTAATCGCGCAGATTCCCCTGCGACACCCCGATCACCGCGCGGGCGCGCGCGGACAGCATCCGCTCGACGTAGCGGAACATGGTGCTCTCGAAATCGTTGGCGGCGGAGTGCATCACGTAGACCACCGGCACCCGCGACGGCAAGGCCCGCGCGTAGAAGGCCGGGATGGTGGCATGCGCGAAGATGATGTCCGGCTGGTAGTCGCGCAGCACGCCGCGCAGGTGCCAGAGCCGGCCCGGCAGGCGCTGGGGCTGGTCCGGAAACAGGCACAGCACGCCAGCCGCATCGAGCTGCGCGCGCAGCGCCGCGAAGTCATCCTGCTGCGGCATCAGGGCCGACACGCAGACCGTGTCGCCGTGGGCCTGCTGGTAGATGGCCAGGTCTTTCGCCAGCATCTCCGCGCCTGAAAGGCGCGGTGCCAGCACAAGATGGAGAATCCGCATCACACCCTCCTCATTTTCAGGATCTGGTAGAGCATCCATGCCGCCGCGACCGCCAGGCCCGCCGTCATCGACCAGGCAATGCCCTGCGCACCCCAGTAACGGGTGGCAGGCGGCACCGTGGCCAGCAATACGCAGACCTGGAGCACCGAGGCATGCGTGGCAGCCTTGGGAATGCCCACGGCGCGCAGGTAGGCGACCAGCACGGCAATCAGCCCGCCAATTGCCATGTTGATGGTGAAGATGCGGAACAACGGCACCGCGCCGAGCCAGGCCGGCCCCAGCACCAGCAGGAACAGCGGCTGCGCCACCAGCCGCAGCACCACCACCACGATCGCCAGCCCCAGGCCGCCGACCACCACGAAGCGGCGCAGCAGCACCGCATCGGAGCCATCCTGCTTGCGGAAACGAGCGGCAAAGGTGGGAAACAGGTACTGCGAGATCGCGATGCCCGCATCGGCGAGCAGCATCTGCGCGAACTTGGACGACATCTGGTAGGCGCCCAGCTGGGCCGGGCCGAGCAGCTTGCCAACGATGACCTTGTCGAACTGGTTGAGCAGCAGGTTGACCACGCTGCCCGCCCAGATCCAGCGGCTGAAACCCACGTAATGGCCGATGCCGGCCCACTTGAGGCGCAGAGGCGGCCGCGGGCGCATGCTCAGCCAGGTGAGCGCGGTCTTGACGGATTCGCCAGCGAGCAACCCGATCAGGATGGACATGGCGCCCGCGCCCGCGACGGCGCACGCCAGGCTGACGCCGCAGTCAGTGCCGGCGGCCGCCACCTCGATCCCGGCAATGTGCTGGAAGCCCCGGTCGCGCGTCACCACAAAATAGGCCGGCGAGGCCAGGCCGCGGATCAGCGGCAGGGCGGCGGCCAGCTGCAGCAGCAGCAAGGAGCCCGCGAGGTGGAACTGCGCCTCCAGCAGCGGCGCCAGCGCGACCAGCAGCAGTGCCACCCCCGCGCCCCGGCACGTCAGCGCGGTCCAGAGCGCACTGAGCTGGTCGGGGGTGGGCGTTTGCTTGTCCTGCACCACCGCCTGGGGCAAGCCGGTATCGCTGAGCGCCTCGGCAATCGCCACGGCCAGCAGCGCCACGGCGGCGATCCCGACCGCGGACGGGCCGAGGATGCGCCCGACCATGAGGAACTTGATGGCCACCAGCCCCCGCACCAGCACCTGCTGCCCCAGCACCCACGCGGCCGAACTGGCATGCAGGCCGGTCAACGGCAGGAAGAAGGCATTCCTCAGGGACCTGGCCATATTGCCTCACCATGGGTTGAGCGCCGAAGCCAGGCACCGGCGCGGCCAGCACGGGCATCCGTGCCGGCCCGGCCGGCGCCGCGCGCCAGCCATGAAGCACAACTTACCGTAGGCGCGGCAACAGGAATCGCCATCGCCTAGCGTTAATCCGTCACTTGCGCGCAGCGCCCGGGTGGGCTTGCGCAATCGGGCCCCGCCTTTATCCGCCAAGCCGGCCCGCAAATTGGCGGCCGGCGCAAAGACGGCGGTGTTAGTGTGGCAACATCCGCAACCTGCAGCACACCGGGCTCGCCCCACCGTGCCTGGAGACGCGATGTCCGAGCCGACCGCACTGATCATCGAGCACGATTTCACCGGCCACCGGTGGCGCTACGTCGAATGGGCGGTGCAGGCCTACACGGAAGCCGGCTACCACTGCCTGGTGGTCACCGACCCCGGCAACCAGGCGCATCCGCTCGCCCAGCGCATGCTGGCCGCGCAGGATCCCGCCGCCGGCATCGTCGCCAGTATCGTCTTTACGCAGCCACCGCCCGCGGTAGGCAGCGGCCTCGGCAAGCTCAGCTATGTGCGTTTCTGGCGCACTTTCCGCCATGCCTTCCAGGTCGCCGCCGGCCTGCGCGACATCTCGCTGGTGCTGGTGCCCTATGCCGACTACTTCCTCTACGTGCTCCCGCTGCTTGGCTCGCCATTCGCCAAGGTGCCATGGGTCGGCATTACGATGCGCGCAAACTTCCATCACAGCAAGGTGGGCGTGAAGTCCCCGCACCAGCCGCTGGTGAACGCGATCAAGACGTGGTTGTTCCGGCGCGCCGTCGAGTCCGGCGGCATGAAGACGCTGCTGTCGATCGACCCGACGTTGCCGCAGTGGTACCCACGCGGCAACGGCCGCACCGCCCTCGCCTACCTGGCCGATCCCTGCCCCGACGCGCTCCCGGCCGATCCCGCTGCCGCCAGGCTGCGGCTGGGCCTGGGGTTGGGCCAAGGCCCGGGGCACAGCGCCGGCACCTACCTGCTGGTGTACGGCGCGGTCACGGAACGCAAGGGCATTTGCGAGCTGGTCACGGCGCTGGCCGGCCACCCACGCGCGCCCACGCTGGTGGTGGCCGGCCAGCAAGACCCGCAGACGCGCGCGTTCCTGCAGGCGGCCGCGCCCACGCTGTCGCCGCCGCCCGTGATCTTCGACCGCTTCATCACCAACGAGGAAGAGGCCGACCTGTTCTCCGCCTGCGACGCCGTCTGGCTCGGCTACAAGGGCCACTACGGCATGAGCGGCGTACTGGTGCAGGCCTACCGCTTTGGCAAGCCCGTGATCGCCACCACCGACGGCCTGATCGGCTGGTTCTGCCAGGGGCAGGAACTCGGGCCGGTGCTGGAAGACCTGTCCGGCCCCGCCATCCAGCGCGCGCTGGACCAGCTCTCCTGGCCCGTGGCGGCAGCCGCGCCGCCGGCCGCAGCCGCCAGGGCCCACCTGCTGGCCCGGCATACCTTGAGCGAATTCAAGCAGACCCTGCGCCGCGCGGCTGCCTGACGCTCGCTTCCGATACAAGCCGCACCCGTACGGGGTGCCGCTGCCCGCGCAGCCATGGCAACGCCATGGCCACGAATCCATATCACCCAGGGTCGACAGCACGCCGTGCGCAAACGCACCGGCAGGAGGCCCTTTGCATGCATCGCACCGCAGACGCGCGTTCCCACAGCCGCTTCGTCGAACTGGATTTCGTCAGGGGCCTTGCCATCATCGCCGTCATGGGCATTCACTTCCATACCGTCGACACCGGCAGCCGCCTGATCTGGCTGCTTGAATATCCCCTGAAGAATTTTGGGCGGGAAGCCGTCACGCTGTTTTTCACGCTCAGCGGATTCCTGGTGGGCGGGTTGCTGCTGCGGCAGTACGCGCAGACCGGCACCGTGGACACGTGGCGCTTCTTCATTCGCAGGATCTTCAAGATCTGGCCGGCCTACTACCTGCTGATCCTGGTCCACGCCCTGGCCGGCCATCATGCGCGCAGCACCTTCTTGCTGCAGAACGCGACGCATCTGCAGAACTATCTTGGCAGCTCCATCGCGCAGACCTGGAGCCTGGCGGTGGAAGAACACTTCTACCTGCTGCTGCCGATTGCACTGCTGCTGTGCGCGCGCTGGCGGCTGACGCCGGGACGGTTGCTATGGCTGCTGGCGACGGCGTGCGTGCTGGTCTTGCTGGCCCGCAGCGCGGCCGTCGCCGGCGGCGACCTCCGGGGCGCCTATGTGTACACGCAGTATCGCGTCGACAGCATGCTGTTTGGCGTGATGCTGGCAGTCCTGTACTGGCTGAAGCCCGGCCTCTACCACAAGCTGGCGGCACGGCGCGGCTGGCTGGCCGCCGCCGTGGCGGGACTGCTGGTATGGCTGTTGTTCTGCCAGGCCGATATCGTGGTCGAGGAGAGCATCGGCTTCACCATCCAGTCCATCGGCTTCATCGCCCTGATCGTGCTGGTGCTGGAGCATTCAGGCCGCCTGCGCGACAGCGTCGCGTACCGGGCCATCGCCTGGATAGGCGTGTATTCCTATGGCATCTATCTGTGGCATACGGTGGCGCGCACGCCCGGCGCCCTGATCATTCATGAGGCTTTGGCACATGGGCTGCCCCCGGCGATGGTCTGGGTGCTGGCGCTCGTCATGCAGTTCGCCATTGCGATCGCGGTGGGCTACCTGACCACCCGTGCCGTTGAACTGCCTTTCCTGCGGTTGCGCGACGCGCTCTTTCCGGCGGGCACGCGCGGCAACGCCGACATGCTTGGCAAGGGCAAGATCGGCGCCTGACCTCGCGGCCATGCCGCGTTGCGCGCCCGGCGTAGTGCGGAGCCGCCAAAACGCCCCTTGCGAAAGGCCAATCGCGCCAAATTGCCGGCCAGCCGCGTTTTCACGTTCGATAATTTTCCCGACAGGAACGTAATGAATGAATTCGCGTTCCCGCGAATGCAGGATGCAGGATGCAGCGCGCAATACGATGGATTCTTCCGCGCGGCGATGCCCAGCATTGCCGAGAGCGCCGCGGGGCCACCCAGTGAGAGGCGGAACATGGATACCGAAGCTTATGCCGATTGTCTCGATGTGGTCGGCGATCCACGCGGGGCTGGCCGTGACAGTAGCCGCGAGGCCAATCGTGAAAGCAGCCGCGAAGGCAACCGCGATGCAAGCCTCGCCAGCACACCGGGACATCGCGTCATCGACCTCACCCGCGCCGGCAAGGGCAACTACGTGCGCCGGCGCAGCCTGCTGGTCGAGGCGGCGTGGTTCCTGGTCGAAGCCGGCATCATCAACAATAAGCTGAATCCGTTCTCCGGGCTGCGCGTCGCCCTGCTGCGCCTGTTCGGTGCGCGTATCGGCCAGCACTGCCGGCTGGTTCACCCGCTGCGCGTCAAGTCGCCCTGGAACCTGGAAGTGGGTGATGGCTGCTGGTTCGGCGTGGACGTATGGATCTACAACCAGGCCAGCGTCCGCATCGGCTCCAACGTCTGCATCTCGCAAGGCAGCTTCCTGACGGCGGGCTCGCACGACCTGGACAGCAACATGGACTTGCATGTCGCGCCGATCGTGATCGAGGACGGTGTGTGGATCACGTCCAAGTGCGTCATCCAGAAAGGCATCACCATCGGCCGCTCGGCGGTGGTCACGCCGCTCTCGGTGGTGCATCACTCGCTCGAGGCCGAAGGCATCTACGGCGGCAATCCGTGCCGGTTCATCCGCAAGCGATTCGACCCGGCTGGCCACGCCGCCATCACAACCCCGTCCGGCACCCTATAAGGAGAACAGCATGGACTACCAGGCAAGCCGCGACGTCAATCCGACCAGCCGGTCCATCGAACTCGATTTCGTTCGCGGGCTGGCGATCATTGCCGTGATGGGAATGCACTTCCACACGGTCAGCACCGGCAGCCAGTGGGTCGCCCTGGTCGAGTATCCGCTCAAGAACTTTGGGCGCGAAGGGGTCAACCTGTTCTTCACGCTGAGTGGCTTCCTGGTCGGGGGGCTGTTGCTGCGCCAGTACGCGCAGAGCGGCAGCGTGGATGCGCGGCGCTTTATCATCCGCCGCATCTTCAAGATCTGGCCCGCCTACTACGCCCTGATCCTGTTCCATGTGCTGGCCGGCCGCCACCCGACCAGCACCTTCCTGTACCAGAATCTCACGCACATGCAGAACTACCTCGGCTCCTCCATTGCGCAGACCTGGAGCCTTGCCGTGGAAGAACACTTTTACCTGTTCCTGCC
This sequence comes from Cupriavidus sp. GW823-FHT07A04, assembly GCF_058794615.1. Taxonomy (NCBI): domain Bacteria; kingdom Pseudomonadati; phylum Pseudomonadota; class Betaproteobacteria; order Burkholderiales; family Burkholderiaceae; genus Cupriavidus; species Cupriavidus sp. GW823-FHT07A04. The sequence continues at coordinate 146,825 of NZ_JBXAHA010000013.1, read as the reverse complement.
CGCGCTGGTGCTGCTGTTCGCCCGCCTGCGCGTGCGCGCCAACACCATCCTGTGGACCCTGGGCACCTTGTGCGTGGTGGTGCTGGCCGCGCGCTGCGCCGCGCTCGCCAGTGGCGAGCTGGAAGCAGCCTCCGCCTACACGCAATATCGCATCGACAGCCTGCTCGTCGGCGTCATGCTGGCCACGGTCTATTGGATGAAACCGGAACTGTACCGCCGCATCGCCGGGCAAAAGCTGCTGCTGCTGGCCGTGGTGGCAGGCACGGTCGTCTGGCTGGTATTCCTGCAGCGCAACCTGGTGCTCGAGGAGAGCATCGGCTACACCATCCAGGCCATCGGCTTTGCCGCGCTGATCGTGCTGGTGCTCGAATACTCCGGGGCGATACGCGGCGCCAGGCTATACCGCGCGGTGGCGTGGATCGGCGTGTATTCCTACGGCATCTATCTGTGGCACTCCGTGGCGCTGGCCCCGGGCGACGTGTTTATTCGCAAGGCAAGCACGTTCGGCATCCCCGTCATGGTGGCCTGGGGACTCGCCCTTGCGCTGCAGTTTGCCGTTGCGATCATCGCCGGCTATGCCGCCACGCGCGCGATCGAGTTCCCCTTCCTGCGCATTCGCGATGCGCTGTTCCCGGCCCGCCGCCGCGGCACACCTGCCGCACAGCCGGCCGAGCAGCACGCCGCGTGAGCTGACCCGACGCCGTCCCCGCGGGCGTAAGCCACGTGCCGCGCGGGACTCGAGTTACCGACTGCCAACACCCCAGGCCATGGCCTTGCCCCGGGGGAGGAAGGACAGCAACCGAGCGGCAACTGAGGAATCAAGGTGAATCACAGTGGCTAGATATACACAGTCCTTCAAGGAACGCGCCGTTGCGCGGATGCTGCCTCCCGAGAACGCCAGCGTTGCGCAGGTGTCCGCCGAGATGGGGATATCGCCGGCGGCGCTGGAGCGCTGGCGCGCGGTGGCCCTCGCCCCACCCCTGGCTAACCCGCCCGGCGCCGGCGAAGCGCGCCTGGATGCCGTGCTTGCCACCGGCGCCATGGGCGAGTTGCAGAAGACCGCCTGGTGCCGCGAGAATGCGATCGACCCGACCGAGCTGGAATGCTGGCGGCAAAGCGCCGCGGCGGCGCTGGCGGACAACCGCGGGATTGGCGCGGTGCGCAGGCGGCATGAGCAGGATCAGAAGCGGATTCGGGAGTTGGAGAGGGAGTTGAGGCGCAAGGAGCAGGCGTTGGCCGAAACCGCAACGTTGCTGGTGCTGACCAAGAATGTGACTTCGCTGTTTGCCGCGCCTGAGGATAAGTGATTGCGGTGAATGCGGGCCGCTGGCGCGGGTCCGCGACAGCAGCTAGCTCCCCCAAGCCCCCCAGCCACGATCACCTGCGCCGACGGCCGGATGCCCTGGCAAGAGCGGCCTCCCATGCCTCCTACCTCCCCACATACCCCTCCGGCGCCGTCACATTCCCCTGCGCCACGGAAGCATTGGTGGATATCACATAAACCGGCGTCTCCGTCAGAGCCAGTGCAACCTGTCCATTCGCGTAGGCCACGGACGCCGCATTCCCCATCATGTCGACCACCGTCACCTGCCCGCTGGACCCGGGCGCATCCACCTGCAGGCTATAGGCAACGTTATACGTCGCGCTGAACCCCGTAGCCGCGCTCCAGTTGGCATTGTTGTGCGCCCACAATGCCGTCACCACGCTGCCATTGTTGAGCCGCTGGAATGCATAGCCATAGACGCCGAACGGCAGCCCATTGAGCGGCCCCAGCGTATTGGTGCCGTCGATGAGCCGGGTCATCGCCGCTACTGCCAGCGCGGCGGGCTTCGGGCTGATCTTGGCGGGGCCGTAGGTGCCTTGCGGATTGACCAGGTCGAAGAACAAGCCGTAGCCGGCAGCGTCGGTGGGGATGTCCGTGGCGTAGAACATATAAGTCACGTCCGCGCCCTCTCCTAGCAGGATCAGGTGCGTGCGGGCGACCACTGCGCCATGTGCGTACAGGACGTTCTGCGTCGGGTAGTTCGGGCCATAAGCGGTGCCAAGGTCGTAGCTGATGCCAGTCTCGGTGACGAACAGCCGCGCGCCGCGCTTGAGCAGGGTCGCGACGGCATGGCGCAATTCGCGCATGGCGGCCGGCAGCGCGTTGGCGGCGTTGGAGGGATCGCTGTTGCCGACCAGGCGCTCTGGCGGATGCGAGGGCGAAGTGCCTACGTCGTAGTAGCCGTGCGCCGTCACGCCGTCGAGATACTGGGCAAAACCCAGCGGCGCCAGCCGGTTCAGCCAGACGGTGTTCTCGCGCACCATGGCGTTGGTGGTGCCCATGATCACCGCGCTCGGGTCGGTGCTGTGGACGCCCTGGAAGGTGGCCTTGTACATCGCGGTGAAGTTGGCATCGGTATCCAGCCACGGCAGGCCGCCGTTATAGTCGGGTTCCCAGGTGACCTGATAGTAGTTGGCCGATTGCGCGGGGAAATACCGGGTCCGCACCGTGTTCGACTCTTGCCCCACCCGGGTCATGTAGTCCTGGTAAGCGGGCAAGGATTGCGGCGCGTAGCTGTGGGTGGCCACGCCGGTGGGACTCGCCCAGGCGGGAATGCCGTCGAGCTGGATCAGCCGCATCAGGTCGCCGGGCTTGAAGTACGAGGCGAGGTGGTCCACCGCGGGATTGAACGTATTGGGGCCGTTGGGTTCTTCCACGTACCAGTTGCGGTTGTCGTTGGCCCACGACAGGCCCAGCGCGGGATAGAGCGGACGATAGCCGTCGCCATCGCAGCAGCCTTGCCCGGGCAGCAGGTAGGCCGCGCCTTGCCCGCCGAAGCGGTGCAGGTCCTGGCTGGCGTAGCTGACCGCTGGGAGCACCGAAGAAACGTCGGGCAGTACACCGAAGGTCGCAATACCGCTGGGCCGGGTGCCGCGTGCGAGCAGCGAGCCTGCGCCGGAGGCCAGGCTTGCCGACCCGGCGAAGTAGCCTGACAGCGTGGACGTGCAGTTCAGCGTCGACACGATCGCACCGGCGGCGACCGGAAACTGGCCGCTGGCGCGCACCTTGTTCCAGGTGTCGGAGATCTGCCAGTTCACCGTATCCGCGCTGCCGGCGCGGGTGGTCACGCTCACCTGGAAGGTACTGCCCGAGGCGAACATCCGCGTGCCGTCGCCGCCCGGGGTATCCATCTCGATAGCATCGCCGCCGCCCGCCGCGGCGACGCTGCCGGCAGGCGCGGTGCAACTGAGCGTGCCGCTGCCCGTCGGCGTCACTGGCGTGGTCGGGGTGGTGGGTGTCGTGGGCGTGGTGGGCGTGGTGGTACCGGTGTCCTCGTACGAACACGTCTTGCCGAAGCCGGGTGCGGGATCGCCGAACACGCCGTTGTTGCAGGCCACGCCATTGGTGAAGGTCAGGGTGACGTATTGCGTAGCGGTCCCGTAGCGGACCTGGCGTGTGCCGGAAAAGCTGCAGAAGCCGTTTTCCGAGCTGCAGGCAACCCAGGTGCTGGTGGCGGGGGGCGTCGTCGAGCCGCTCGTGCCGGAGTCGTACCAGCAACTCTTGGCAAACCCGGATGCGGGGTCGCCGAACACGCCGTTGTCGCAACTGGTGCCGCCGGTGAAGGTCTTGATGACGTACTGCGTATCGGTGCCGTACTTGACCTGGTGGGTGCCGGTGAAGGCGCAGGTCTGGTATTCCGAGGCGCACAGCGTCCAGGTGACGTCCGCTGGCTGCAGGGTTGCCGCGGGGGTTGCGCTGGTAGCGTCGCCGCTGCGGTCGCCGCCGCAACCCGCGATGGCAAACAACAGCAGCAACAGCAGCAACAGGATGCCGGCGCGCTGCAAGGCAACACGTATCCAAGGGCTCCCCGCAGCCGGGGCCGGGTTCGGGCTGGTAAGCGTCGACATGGCTTCCCCATCGTTTGGCCTGCGTCGGGTCAACGCGGGCGCAACAGTAACGCAGTAACGCAGTAACGCAGGGACCCCGTAGGCCCCCGAATGAATGGAAAAATGGCGGGCGCTGGACGCGCCTTGCTCGTGCAGCCTCTGGCCGAGGCGTTTTATTCGCGATGCCCCTGGCGCGGCCAGCCAGAGCAAGGCCGCAACGCAAGGCATGTGAGACGCGCGGCCTGCAAGACCTGCCGCGGCGGGGTTGAGTGAGCCCTCCGGCGTAGCTGGCAGGGTCCGGGCCGAACGAAGCCTGGCGCACCACGGTGGTGAGCACGCCGGATAGAAGTTTACCCACACGCCCCTGGCTCTGGCCGCCAGGATTTAGTGTTTATCGGACGAAGCCCGTGGCCAGTGCGCGCCGGGAACAGGCGGCGCACCGGCGGCACTAGTAGCAAATCACCGGGGCGTAATACGGCGAGTAGTGCCAGATGATCTGCTGGAATGGCGCATGGCGTCCGTAAGCCACCGTACAGAGCCCGAGCAGGGCAACGCCAGCGATCAGGCATTTGCCCAGCCGCTTCGGTGCGCCCTGGCAGGCGCGCAGCACCCAGAACGCGACGGCGCCGCCCAGAAGCCACCCGGCGATGACCTCGGCCGGTGTATGGGCGCCCAGGCGCACGCGGCTAAAGCAGATCAAGGCCGCCAGCATCACGCCGAGCACGAAGCCGGCCTGGCGCCACGAGGCCCGGAAGCTGCGCAACAGCGAGCCAAGGAACACGGACCACACCGCCGACGAGAGCATCGCGTGGCCGCTGATCACGCGCATGTCGAAGCGCTCCAGCACCGTGCCGCAGCCGGTGTGCAGCAGCTTGCTGGCCAGCACCAGCGCCGCGGCCGCCGCCAGGCACAGGGCCCAGCGCAGCGCCACCCGCCACCCGGTGCTTTGCAGCAGCCACAGGCCGGTGGTCAGCGCCAGCGGCAGCGTCACCGCGGCATCGCCGAGGTCTGTGATCCGGTACCAGTTCATCGTGTTTCCATCTGCTTGCGTTGGCGTGCGGGCGAGCGCGCCGCTGAGCTCGCCTTCGATCACCTTCATCGATCACCCTCATCGATCACCTTCTATGGCGCTGCCGGCTTCCCTGTTGGCGCCTTCCTGTTGGCGCCTCCCATTGGCCACAATGTATGCCCCTCGCGCGAGGCCAGGGCGGCGCGATGCATGCGCTGTCGGAATACAGCGAACTGTTGGCAGATAGCGCGCGCTGCGCAGCGATACGCTGGCTTCGCCACGGCTGGCTCCGGGACCATGCCATGCGGCAGGAGCCGCGCGCGCCAAGGCAACCGACCGGCAAGACGCCAAGCCTTTCAAACCAGACGACGGGGGTAGTTTCATGCTCAAGATCAGGAAAGCCGTATTCCCGGTGGCCGGCCTCGGCACGCGATTTCTGCCGGCCACCAAGGCCAGCCCGAAAGAGATGTTGCCGGTGGTCGACAAGCCACTGATCCAGTACGCCGTGGAAGAAGCGATGGCCGCGGGCATTACCGAGCTGATCTTTGTGACGGGGCGCAGCAAGCGCGCCATCGAGGATCACTTCGACAAGTCCTACGAGGTCGAGGCCGAACTGATGGCGCGCGGCAAGCAGCAATTGCTGGACCTGGTGCGCAGCATCAAGCCGGCCCACGTCGATTGCTTCTATGTGCGGCAGGCAGAGCCCCTGGGACTGGGCCACGCGGTGCGCTGCGCCAGCAAGCTGATCGGGGACGAGCCCTTCGCCGTGATACTGGCCGACGACCTGCTCGACGCGCGCACGCCTGTGCTCAAGCAGATGATCGAGGTGTTCGACCACTATCACAGCTCCGTCATCGGCGTGGAGGAGATCCAGCCGCAGGATTCACGCTCCTATGGCGTGATCGACGGCAAGCCTTGGGACGACCGCCTCTTCAAGATGTCCGGCATCGTGGAGAAGCCCGCGCCGGAAGTGGCACCGTCCAATCTTGGGGTGGTGGGGCGTTACGTGCTGATGCCCAGCATCTTCGAATTCCTCAACGCGCTCAAGCCGGGCGCCGGCGGCGAGTTACAGCTCACGGACGCCATCCAGGCGCTGCTGGCGCGCGAACAGGCGCTTGCCTACCGCTATGAGGGACGCCGCTTCGATTGCGGCAGCAAGCTGGGCTACCTGAAGGCCACCGTGGAGTTCGCGCTGCGCCATGCTGAAGTCAGCGCACCGTTCGCGCAGTACCTGCGCACCGAATGCGCCATCGTCGCGCAAGCCCTGGCCCAGGGCAACGACCGGCTGGCGCAAGCGGCAATCTCGACGCCCGGGCTCCAAACCGAAGCACAGCACGAAGCGGAAACCGAGAGCGATGCGCGCTTGATTCCGCTGGCCGCCTGACCCTGGCCGACGCCATCCCGGCGCGAAGCACCGGGGCCGTCTTGCAGCCGGCCCCGGTCAGCGGAAATATGCCCTTGTGTTCTCGTGCACCTCGCCATGCGCCAGCAGCTCGGCCGGCGTCATCCAGCAATACTCGCTGTGCTGGTCAGGTTGCCCGAGCGGCGCGCCGCCGGGCATGGTCCACGCATAGGCAAGCACCACGTAGTGCGTGGAGATGCCGGGCTCTGCGGCGAAGTTGTCCGGATAGTGATGTTCGAACACACCGCGCGGCGCGGCATCGCCGCGCTCGACCCCGGTGAGGCCAAGTTCGTCCGCCACGATGCGCCGGAACGCGGCATCCAGGCTCTCGTCCTTGCGGATGCGCCCGCCCGGCACGAACCACGACCCTTGGGCCGGCCGGTTACGGCGCCGGCCAAGCAACACCCGGCCTTGCACATCGGTGACAAGCAGGTCGATCGAGACCAGCGGGGTGTTGGCAACCACGGAGAGAAAATCCGATCTGGCAAGCATTGCGCGCGCGACTCCAAAATCGAAAGACTACCATCTGCTTGAACCTGCCTGAGCCTGCTTGAGCTAGCTACGGTCCGCTTCATTCCGCAGCAAGCGTGCTGCCCCGAAAAAAGAACAGCGCCGGCATGCATGCCGCGCAGGGGGGGCCCGGGAACACATCGTTCCGCCTTGGGGCTGGACCGAAACCCGTCGACACGACCCTGCCGGCGCAGAAAGACGCCTCGCCCACCGGGGGATAGGCGAGGCGCAAAGCACGGGCAAGTGGGTCAGACCTGTCCGCGACGTATGGAGCCTACCCGCGGCGAGGTGATTCGAAGGTGGGCTAGCGCACCAGGCGTTGCGCCCGGCGAACGAATGGCGGATGGCGACTGCCTGGCGCACCCAGTGCAGGCTATGCCTTAAAATTCTCCCGCCGCTGCCGTTATTTCACTGGCGGCCGACTGTCACTGGCCGCGCGCCAGATTGCGCCACCGCGCGCGACGATGCCCAGGAATTCCTATGCAATACGACCCGATACAGCTCGCCCAGCTCGGCTGCATCCTTATGGCAGTGCTGTGCACGGCACTTGCCATCCGGCGCAACCGCAAGCGGACCCGTGTCGACCATCGCATCTCCGAACTGGAGCGCCAGCTCCGCGAACGCGCGCCAACGCGCCACGACACGGCGGGCGAAGCGCGCATCTTCGGGTAAAGCCATGGGCTGGGCGCGCGCCCGGCGTGATACATGCCCCACGAAGCACACCGCGGCGCAAATGAGCGCGAGAACAGCGAGGGAAAATAGGGGCTTTTCCCCATACGATGCCCCAACGCTAGTACGTATCATCCGTCGCGTGACAAGTTGCAGCGCATAAGTTATTAAATCCGAAAGCTGGGCCACAAGCGGCTTTGCCGCCTGGAACGACTTGCTTGCCGGTCTTCGCAGCGTGACTCCAGCATTGCCCACACAGGCCATAGAGCCAATGGGGCAGGAGCAACGTGGTGTGGATGTCGCGGGGTGTAAAAGGCCATTCTTCGGAATGGCTTTTTTTATGGGCCGGCGCGTCGATGTGCCGCCCCCCGCACGGCGTCGTACCGGTCCTTATATACTCGGCCACATCATCAAGTGCCCGCACGGGCCGGGAGAGCGGGCGTGGATCGACTGCAGGCCATGAAGACCTTCGTCACCGTGGTGGAGGCAGGCGGCTTCACCGCCGCCGCGCGCAAGCTGGATATCTCGCTATCGGTGGTCAGCCGCATCGTCAACGAGCTGGAAACGCACCTGGGCGTGCGCCTGCTGACCCGTACCACGCGGCTGGTCCGCATGACCGACACCGGCGCGGCTTACTTCGAGAACTGCCGCCGCCTGCTGAGCGAGATCGACGAAGCCGAACTGGCGGCGACGGGCGCGCACGCGGCGCCGCGCGGCCAGCTTGCCATCACGGCTTCGGTGCTGTTTGGCGCCGCCTACGTGATGCCGATCGTCACCGAATACCTGAACCGCTACCCGGAAGTCGACGCGACCTGCCTGTTCCTGGACCGGATCGTGAACCTGGTCGATGAAGGCATCGACGTGGGCATCCGCATCGGGTCGCTGCCGGATTCGTCGCTGCAAGCCGTGCGCGTGGGCCAGGTGCGGCGCGTGGTGTGCGCGGCGCCGTCCTACCTGGCCAGCCACGGCGCGCCGCAAACCCCGGACGACCTCGCCGGCCATGCGACCATCCTGCCCAGTGGCGCCAGCAACACGGCGGAGTGGCGCTTCAACCGCGACGGCACGCCCGTGGTCACCCGGCTGCAGCCGCGCCTGACCACCACCACCAGTGACTCCGCAATTGCCGCCGCCGTGTCCGGCTTTGGCGTCGTGCGGTTGCTGTCGTACCAGGTGGCCAGGCAGCTGCGCGACGGCTCGCTGCGCATCGTGCTGGCCGACTTGGAGCCGCCGCCCCTGCCCATCAACGTGATCCACCGGGAAGGCCGCCATGCCACGCGCAAGGTCCGCGCCTTCCTGGACCTCGCCATCGAAACGCTGCGCGCGGACAGTACGCTGAACGCACCGGCAAGCTGACGGGGGCGCCAGGCGCCCGGATTCTTCTCGCAACGAGAATAGTGCCTTCTCGCCGGGGCCGTTTTTCGTGCTTCGGGACGCACCTATGATCCATCCACGCACACGGACCGGACACGGCGCAGGCAGGCCTTCTCCCAAGACCCCTTCAAGAACCCTTCGGTCCCTGTGCCAGCTGCCACCGGGCGGCGCCATTCACCCAACACGCCGAGGACCACCGCCATGCAAGTCTACTGCCACCCCCTCTCCGGACACTCGCACCGCGTCCGCCTGTTCCTGTCGCTGATCGGCGCCCATGCCGAAGCAATCGAGGTCGATCTGGCCAACGGCGCGCACAAGGCCCCCGAATTCCTCAAGCTCAACCCGTTCGGCCAGGTGCCCGTGCTGGTGGACAACGACACCGTGATCACCGACTCCAACGCCATCCTGGTGTACCTGGCCAAGAGGTTCGGCAAGACGGACTGGCTACCCGAATCGCCCGCCGGTGCCGCCGCGGTACAGAAATGGCTGTCGGTCGCCGCCGGCGAGATCGCCTACGGCCCGGCCGCCGCGCGCCTCGTCACCGTGTTCGGCGCCCCCTACAACGCCAAGGAAGTGATTGCCCGCGCGCACGTCATCCTCAAGCGTGTTGACGACGCGCTGGCCAAGGGCAAGTGGCTGGCCGCGGGCCACCCCACGCTGGCCGATGTGGCACTGTACAGCTACATCGCCCGGGCGCCCGAGGGCTTTGTCGATCTGTCGGGCTACGCCAACGTCAAGGCCTGGCTGCAGCGCATCGAAGCCCTGCCGGGCTTTGTGGCGTTCAAGCAGACGCCGGCCGGCCTCGCCGCCGCCTGATCGGCACGCCGGTCCGTTAGCCTGGCCATCGATCGCCGCACAGCAAGGAGCATCCGCCATGTCCACCCAAGCCCATCCATCCGCGCAACCCTGGCACGCCGGCGAGCGTAGCCTGCAGGCTCGCGCAGGCGTTGCCGGGCGCATGGAGGACGTCGGGCTGCGCGTGGTGCGCGACTACATGCCCGACCAGCACCGCGAGTTCTTCGCGCAACTGCCAATGGTGGTGCTGGGCGCGGTCGCGCCGGATGGCCGGGTGTGGGCAACGCTGCGTGCCGGGAAGCCGGGCTTCCTGAACTCGCCGGACGCCACCACGCTGAACATCGCCATGGCCCGCGAGCCCGCCGACCCGGCGGACGCCGGCATGGAAGACGGCAGCGCCATAGGCCTGCTGGGCATCGACCTGCTGAGCCGCCGGCGCAACCGCATGAACGGCACGGCCCGACGTGCCACTGGTGCCGCCACTGGTGCCGCCACTGGTGCCGCCAGTGGCAGCGACGGCGGGCTGCGGATCGACGTGGGGCAGAGCTTCGGCAACTGCCCGCAGTACATCCAGAAGCGTGTGTTCGAATTCACGCGCGCGCCAGGCACGCCCGCCCCGGCGGCGGCGCAGCACTTCAGCGCGCTGGATGCGCGCGCGCGCACGCTGATTGGCTCCGCTGACACGTTCTTTGTCGCGTCCTACGTGGACCTCGAAAAGGGGGAGCGCCAGGTGGATGTGTCGCATCGCGGCGGCAAGCCCGGCTTTGTCCGGATCGATGCGGACGGCGGCCTGACCATTCCCGACTTTGCCGGCAACCTGTTTTTCAACACGCTTGGCAACTTCGTGGTCAACCCCATCGCCGGCCTCGTCTTTGCCGACTTCAGCACCGGCGAGCTGCTCCAGCTCTCCGGCAAGGCCGAGGTCATCCTGGACTCGCCCGAGATCGCCGCCTTCCAGGGCGCGGAACGCCTGTGGCGCTTCCTGCCCGAACAGATCGTGCGACGCGACGAAGCACTGCCGCTGCGCTGGCAGCCGCAAGCCGATGGCGCATCGCCGAACTCGCTGATGACCGGCAGCTGGGACGAAGCGGCCAGCCGCCAGCGCGCCGCGGCGCTGGCCAACGCGTGGCGGCCCTTGCGCGTCGCGCGCATCGTCGACGAAAGCAGCGTGATCCGGTCCTTCCACCTGGAACCCACTGACGGCGCCGGCCGCGTGGCGCATCTGGCAGGCCAGTTCCTGCCGATTCGCGTCACGCTGGCGGGCCATGCGCAGCCGGTGATGCGCACCTACACGCTGTCGGTGTCGCCGGCGGACGATGTGTACCGCATCAGCGTGAAGCGCGAAGGCACTGTGTCGCGCCACCTGCACGACAACGTCAAGGTCGGCGACCTGATCGAAGCCCGCGCACCGTCCGGCGCCTTCACCATCGAGACCGCCGAGCGCAGGCCGGCCGTGCTGCTGGCCGCAGGCATCGGCGTCACGCCGATGCTGGCCATGCTCCGCCAGATCGTCTATGAAGGCCTGCGCAAGCGCCGGGTCCGCCCGACGTGGTTCTTCCACTCGGCGCGCACGGTGGCTGAGCGCGCATTCAGCAAGGAGCTTGCGACGCTCGCCGAGAGCGCCGGCGGCGCGGTGGAACTGGTGCGCCTGCTGAGCGACCCGAAGGACGCCACGCGGGTCAAGGACTACGACGTGTCCGGGCGCATCGACATCGACCTGCTGCGCGCGCGCCTGCCCCTCGACGACTACGACTTCTACCTGTGCGGGCCAACCGCGTTCATGCAATCGCTCTACGATGGCCTGCGCGCGCTCAGCATCGCCGATTCACGCATCCATGCGGAAGCCTTTGGCGCATCGTCGCTGGTACGCAACCGCGACGCCGGCCGCCCGGCCGCGCCCACGGCCAGGCCCGCGCTGCAGCCCGTGCCAGTCACCTTCGTGCAATCGGCCAAGGAAGCCCGCTGGACGCCCGCCGGCGGCTCGCTGCTGGAGCTGGCCGAGCAGCGCGGCCTGGCGCCGGCCTTCGGTTGCCGCGGCGGCAGCTGCGGCTCGTGCAGCACGCGTGTGCTGCAGGGCGCGGTGGCCTACGCCACAGCGCCGGAGTTCGACGTGGCGCAAGGCGAGGCGCTGATCTGCTGCGCGGTGCCAGCGGCGGTGGATGCCGACGGGAACCAAGCCGTCGTGCCGCTGCAGCTGGATCTTTGAGCCGGTTTGCCAGAAGAACGCGAACGCCGGCGCTAGAACCTTCCCGCAACCCTTGCCAGCACCGACAACGGGCCATGTGCGCAACAGCCAACAAAGAGCCCACAAAGTGGGGCGCCTCCACCAAAACAATCTACAAAAGTTGTTTTTGTATATATTTTCGCTTAGCATAGACAAACGATCGCGCGACAGCGATTGCCCATTCCAACCCTAGAGAGACAGGAAATCCGATGCGTTACGTCCGCTTTATCCTCGATGGCAAGAAACACCTGGGCGCCCGCGAAGGTGACAAGATCCGTATCCTGGGCGAGGCATCGCTCGAATCGCTGCTGGCCGCCGGCGTGGACCTTGAGACGTACGCGTCGCTGCAGACGGGTGGCCGCCTGGTGTCGGAGGCCAACATCACCTTCCTGCCGGTGCTCGAGCATCCCGCCAAGATCTTCTGCATTGGCCTGAACTACGCCGACCACACCAAGGAAAGCAAGTACGAGCAGCCGACCTACCCAACCATCTTCCCGCGCTACGACACCAGCCTGGTGGGTCACGGCCAGCCCATCATCCGCCCGCGCGTGTCCGACACGCTGGACTATGAAGGCGAACTGGCCGTGGTGCTGAAGAAGGGCGGCCGCCACATCGCCAAGGAAGACGCGCTCGACTGCATCGCCGGCTATGCGCTGTTCAACGACGGCTCGGTGCGCGAGTACCAGTTCCTCTCGCCGCAATGGACGGTGGGCAAGAACTTCGACGCCACCGGCGCCTTCGGCCCCGAACTGGTAACCGCCAGCGAAGTGCCGGCCGGCGCCAGGGGCCTGCTGCTGGAAACGCGCCTGAACGGCAAGGTGGTGCAATCCGCCAGCACGGATACCATGGTCTTCGACATCGCCACGCTGATCTCGGTGATCAGCCAAGCCATCACGCTGGAGGCGAGCGACGTGATCGTGACCGGCACGCCCAGCGGCATCGGCTGGGCGCGCGAGCCCAAGCTGCTGATGCGCCCGGGCGACGTGTGCGAAGTGTCGGTGACCGGTTTCGCGCCGCTGCGCAATACCATTGCCGATGAAGCCGAAGCCGGCGGTACCGTCAAGGCAGCCCGGGCCGCCTGACGCCACGCGACCAGCGGAGGAGACAAATGGAAGAAAACAATGAGGCCCGCGAGCGCGAGCCCGCCGTGCATTCGCTCGACCACTACGCACTGACGGTGCCGGACCTGAGCGTCGCGGAGCACTTCCTCGGCGCATTCGGGCTGACAGTCGTCAGGCAAGACGACACGCTGGAAGTGCTCGCTCAGGACGAACGCGTCTGGGCCCGGTTCTTCCCCGGCGAGCGCAAGGCCCTGGCCTACCTGAGCTTCAACTGTTTCGCGGGGGATTTCGAAGGCATCCGCCGGAAGCTGCTCGCCGCCAACGTTACGTTTGCCAGCGACGCCGCCCATGCCACGGCCGAAGGGCTGTGGTTCCTTGATGCCGACGGCAACCTGATCCAGGTCAAGCCCGGGCCCAAGACCTCGCCCAGCGCGAAAAGCCCGCTGAAGAACATCCACGGCCCAGCGGACATGCGCGGCGCGACCTTCCGCAACCGGGTCGGCAAGATCCGCCCGCGGCGCCTGTCGCACGTGCTGCTGTTCACGCCGGACGTATCCCGCGCCGTCGCGTTCTACCACGACACGCTAGGCCTGCGCCTGTCCGACCGCTCGGGCGACGGCATTGCCTTCACCCACGCGCCGCACGGCTGCGACCATCACCTGCTGGCCTTCGCCAAGAGCTCGGCGCGCGGCTGGCACCATGCCGCATGGGATGTCGCCAGCGTGGACGAAGTCGGCCAGGGTGCGGGGCAGATGGCGGTCGCCGGCTACAAGGAAGGCTGGGGCACCGGGCGCCATGTGCTGGGCTCGAACTTCTTCCACTACGTGCGCGATCCCTGGGGCTCGTTCTGCGAGTACTCGGCGGACATCGACTACATCTCCGCCGGCCATGCGTGGCCGGCCGGCGATTACGCGCCGGAAGACTCGCTGTACCAGTGGGGGCCGGATGTGCCGCCGTATTTCATTCATAACACCGAGGCGGAGTAGAAGCCGCGCTAGCCATACCGCGAACACCATCACGGGCGGATAGGCCCGCCCGTGATGGTGTTCGTCCGTTCGTCTGATCGTCCTCTTGTCGGCCACCGCCTCCGCTACACCGCAGCCGCCTTCTTCACCCTCGCCTTCCCCGCCCCCGCCGCCTTCTGCGCGGCCAGATGCGCCATGACGAGATCCGTCGTCACCTGGAAGTGTTCATGGAGCAGCCGGCATGCCCTGTCGGCATCACCCTGCACTGCCGCGTCCACAATGGCTTCGTGCTCTGCCATGACATCGCGCTTGCGGCCTGACTGCGGGATGTTCATCGACAGCAGCCGGTACCTCGCGGTCTGATCGCGGAGCAAGGCGGAGAAACGGCGCAGCCAAGGCGACTCGCATCCCGCAACCAGCGCCGCATGAAAGTCCGAATGGGCGTCTTCCCAGTCCGGGTTCATCTGGCGGCCTTCGCCGGGCATGTGCATCGGAATCCGTTTGAGGCGGTGATGCGCGGCGATGAGCTGCCCCTCCCACTCCACGTTGGCGCAGGCGATGGCGTCGCGCAGCGCTTGCGTCTCGATCTGCTGGCGCACGCGGGTGATGTCGAGCAGTTCGCTCTCGGACAACTCGGCAACGCGAAAGCCCTTCTGGTCGATGGCAACGACGAAGCCCGTGGCGCACAGGCGCGACAGCGCCTCGCGCAGGGGGATCACGCCCGCCTGGTAACGCTCGGAGAGTTCCTTGAGCCGCAGCTTGCTGCCGGCGGGCAGCTTGCCCTGGATGATCTCTTCCCGGACCGTGAGCTCGAGAATGGACGCCCAAGTGCGTCCGCCCATGTCCGTGGCGCCGGGTTCGGCGACGTCCGGCGTTGCGGTGGTGTGCCCTTTGGTTGAGGTAGCCAAGTCATCCCCGTTTCATAGATATTCTGCATTTTATCTATTTTTAAGGGCCACCCGTACCAGCGGGGCCCCGATGATGCACGGGAATGGCGGCTTCAGTCAGAAGATGTGCTTTATCCCCAGCATGGCGCCGAGCTGGTTGCCGCCCGGTGCGACATTGCTGCCTGGCGAGCCGGAACTGACGGACAGGCCGAGGTTGCCCCGGTTGTCGATAAAGCCGGCGGTGCCGTAGACGGAGGTCCGCCTGGAGAAGGCGTAGGTGGCGCGTGCGGCGTACAGCCAGGCCTTGTTGGCGCTGTTGTGATAGCGCAGGTAGAAAACTTCGCCGTCCACGCTGAACGCGGACGTGATCGCGTATGACGCACCGGCGTACCACAGGTCGCTGCGCGGCGTCGGGCTGCCATTGTTGTCGCGCCGGATCAGGCCGGCGCCGATCTTGCCCTGGCCCACGTTGGCGTAGCCGTTGACGGACAAGCGGTCGTCCTTCAGGCCGCTGCTGGCCAGGCCGCCGAACGCGCCCGGGCCGCCACGGATGGAATCGTAGGCCGCGCCCACGCCCCAGGTGCCGGTGTCGTACTTCAGCAGCGCGGACCATTCGCGGCAGGCGCGCTGGTCAGCGGGATTCTCGCCGCCGCAGTTGGTGCCCGACGGGCTGGGGCCGGCATTGACTGCATCGCGCCCGAAGCTGTAGGTGCCGCCGATGGTCACACCGCCGAAGGTGCCTTTGTACGACACGGCATTGTCGGCCCGCGCATTCGGCAGGTAGCTGTCGAGCGACGACGTGCCAAAGGTGTTCGGGCCTAGCATGTCAGCTTCCAGCGTGGACCAGAACAGCATCGTGTACTGCCTCCCGAACGCGACCTGGCCCCAGTTGCCCGAGAGGCCGACCCATGCCTGCCTGCCAAACAGCCGGTTGCCCTGGTTCGATGTACCCGAGTCCGGGGCAAAGCCGGACTCCAGCGCGAACTGCGCCTTGAGCCCGTTGCCAAGGTCCTCGGTGCCGCGCAGGCCCCAGCGCGACGGCACCGTGCCCGCCAGGCTGTTCATGCGGGTCACGCTGTCCTTGCTGGCGCCGATATTGTTGACGTACTCGACGCCGGTATCGATAACGCCATAGAGCGTCACCGACTGCGCCTGCGCGAGCGCAGGAACCGCGGCAATGCACGCGGCCGCTAGCCATCTGGTTTTCATCAGTCTCCTCCTGTGGTTGATTTTTTATTTGGTGCTTCGGACTTTCGTGTGGGTACCGCATGCGGGTGCGAGTTGCCGGAAGCAAAACGCTGGTTTGCTCCCCTCTCCCATGAAATGGGAGAGGGGAGCTACGGCAGCGCTGGATTTAGCCCAGCGATGAATCGACCCACATGAAAGTCTGAAGCACCTTTTATTTGTTGATGCTGCGGCGATGCTGGCTAGACTTCGGCGCTATGCGCAGCGACTACCGTCGCCGCCGCCTCGCTACGGCCGGTAGCCAGCGCGAGCACGGGCCCGGCACCCGCCGAGGCCGCACCGCGCCATGCCACGTGGTGATCCGGGCGGATCAGCACAAGTTCCGCGCCATAGAGCGCGCGCACCGCGTCGTCATCCACGCGGACGACATCGAGTTGCATGCCGTTGCGACGCGCGGCCTGGGTCCACGCGTGGGGATCGACATCCGTGAATGCCAGAAGCGTGAAGTCCCGGCCGAACAGATCGAACAGCACCTTGGCGCCGACCACCGCGTGCGGCGCGCGAGCGCCTGGGTAAGCACTGGGCACGTAGCGGTTGGGATCGTCGGGCGGCGGGGCGGTGGATTCGCTCGCCACAATTGGGCTGCCAGCGTAGCGCACGCCGAGTTGCAAACCCGGGATATTGAATTCCTTGCTCGCATGGCTGGCCAGCGCCTGGCCCAGCGCGGCGCGGGCGCGCTCGCCCGCAGAGCCTGCCTCGCCGACGTCCGTGCCAACGCGGATGTTGCCGATGCTGTCCGCCATGCGCCGTGCGAACGCGGTGTTGCGCAGCGCGATGGGCCGCCGCTCAGTGTCATAGGTGTCGAGCAACGCGGCGGGCGCTGCCCCTTGCGTCACCGCGGCGAGCTTCCAGCCAAGGTTGACGGCGTCATCGATGGACGTGTTGTAGCCCATGCCGCCGGTTGGCGTGAACAGGTGCGCGGCGTCGCCGGCCAGGAACATCCGGCCGGACGACATGCGGTCCGCCACCAGCGTGTAGCCGGCCACCCAGGGCATCATCGCAATCAGGTTGAAGTCAAAGCTGGTGCCGACCACCGCGCGCGCTACCGCTGCCGGGTCGATGTCCCGTGCGTCGCAGCCAGCTTCGAGCTGGATGGCCAGCAGGAACGTCTCGACGCCATCGATCGCGATCAGCAGGCCGCGCTGCTGCGCGTTCACGGCCCAGTATTGCCATGCGCGGTCCTTGCCCAGCGCCGCATAGAGATCCTTGGCGCGCAAGTAGATCGACAGCATCTGCCCGCCAAAGAAGTCGCGCTGCTCGCCGCCCTGCCCGGAGTACGCAATGCCCAGCGACTTGCGCACCAGGCTGCGCGGCCCGTCGCAGCCCACCAGGTAGCGCGCCCTGACCTGCCAGCGCGCGCCGCCGTCGGCCGGCATCACGTCGACGGTGACACCATCGTCCGTTTGCGCAACCGCCATGGCCTGCTGGCCGAGATGCAGCTGCACGCTCTGGTAGCTTGCCGCCTGCTGGCGCAGCACCGGCTCGATATACATCTGCTGCGCGCGGTGCGGGAGTTCGGGCGTCGGCCACGCGCCGTCGCCATAGTCGCCAACCGAGGCACGGGAGCTGGCCTGCTCGCGTGAAGGGATCTTGAACCGGGCCAGCTCGACGCCGGCAATCTGCGTGCAATAGACCACGTCCTGCGGATGCCCGGGAGGCAAGCCCAGCGCCCGGATGGCATCGGCAAAGCCACGACGGCGGTAGTGCTCCATCGTGCGCGAAGATGTTGCATTGGCCTTGGGAAAGGCGGGTGGATCCAGGTCATCTTCCAGCAGGACGCAGCTAACGTTGCGGCATCCTAGTTCGATGGCCAGCATGAGCCCGGCCGGGCCACCGCCGATGATGGCAACCTCGGTTTGCACTGTCTTCACGATGGTGTTTCCAATCAGTTGATGGTGGCGCCAGTGCGCTTGACCATGTCCGCGTAGCGCGGCGTGTCCTTGCGCATCCATTCAGAAACCTGTTCGCTGGTGCTGCCTGCCGGGACAAAGCCGAAGGTGGCCATCTTGGCCTTGACCTCGGGCGTATCCAGCGCCTCGCGCACCGCCTTGCCGATGGCGGAGATGCGCTCCGGCGGCGTGCCAGCGGGCGCCAGCAGCGCGACCCAGGTCGAGGCCTCGATGCCGCGTGGGCCGCCGGCTTCCTCGATAGTCGGGACGTCCGGCAACGCGATGGAGCGCTTGTGATCCGCTACCGCCAGCACGCGCAGCTTGCCCGCCTGGATCAGCGGCCCAGCCGTGGCGTATGAGCCCAACGCCCAGGTGACCTCGCCATTGGCTACTGCGGTGTAGAGCTGTGCGGTGTCCTTGAATGGCGCGTGCAGCATCTGCGTGCCGGTGGCGGCCTCAAGCTGGGCGGCGCCCAGGTGGCCGGGGCTGCCGACCGCCCACGAGCCATACGACACCGCGTTAGGGCCCGCCTTGGCGGCGGTCACGAGCGCGGAGATGGACTTGATGGGGCTGTGTGACGAGACCACGAGGAAAAAGGCGGTCCGGTACAGCCCGGTGACCGGCACGTAGTCCTTCACGGGGTCGTACGGCAGCTTCTTGAACAAGCTGGGATTGATGGCCAGATGGCCAACGTCCGCGATGCCCAGCTCGTACCCGGTGGCCGGCGAGCGGCGAGTGGCCTCCATGGCGATGAAGCCGTTGCCGCCCGGGCGGGCATCGACAATCACCGGCTGGTTCCAGTCCCGGCCAAGCCGGTCGCCAATCATGCGGGAGACGGCATCCGGCCCACTGCCGGCCGGGAACGGGCTAAGCAGGCGGACTGGCTTGGCAGGGAATGTCTCGGCGTGTGCAGGCAGCGCGCCGAATAGGCATGCGGCCGCGGCTGCCGCCGCGAGGGGGCCTCGAATCATCTGTGTCTCCGTCTGGTTTTATCTGGTTTTGATTTTTGTTTTTTCAATGCTTGTTTGACCGGATACTAGACGCGCCATGTAGATGCTGAAAGATGGCAAAATCGCTCCGTCGATGCCTATCGGTTATCACTATGAAACTGCATCACCTGCGCGATTTCATCGCCATCGCCGAAACGCGAAGCGTCAGAGGCGCCGCCCGCAAGCTCGGCCTGTCCCAGCCCGCGCTGACACGCAGCCTGCAAGAACTGGAAGGCGAACTCGGCACACCCCTGCTGGAGCGGCACGCCCGGGGCGTCAGCCTTACCGCTATCGGGCAGGCGTTTTTTAGTCGCGCGCACTCGGCGATGGAGGACATCAGGCGGGCGCAGGATGAGGTGGCGCAGATGCTCGGCACGCAAACGGGCGCGGTCTGCGTTGGCCTGTCGAGTGCGGTGTGGCTGGGCATGGCGGCCGAAGTCCATACGGCCTTCCGCAAGCAATACCCTGGCATTCGCTTGCGCATGGTCGAAGGCTTCTTCTCCACGCTGGAAGCAAGGCTGCAGGATGGCACGCTGGATTTCTGTATCGGCCCGCGGCCGGTGCGTGCCATCGGCGATGCGTACCAGATCCAGTTGCTCTTCCAGAACGAGCGCCTCGTGGTTTGCCGCAAAGGCCACCCCATGCGCGCAGCGAAGCGGCTCAAGGAACTGGTGGACGAAGAGTGGATCCTGACCGGCGTGCGCGAACGCGTCGAAGCCGAGTTCGAGGAACTGTTCAGCAGCCATGGCCTGAGGACACCCGTGGCCATGACGCAGGCGGAATCCATGGTCGGCGTGGCAGTGCTGCTCGGCTCGACCGACGCGCTGGCGGTGCTGCCCAGGCAATGGGTCAACTCGCCGCTGCTATCCCAGGTGATCGAGGCGATCCCCATCAGGGAACGCATCGACGGCCCTGATATCGTCCAGATTTCGCGGGCCGGGGTCCCGCTCACGCCGGCTGCGCAGCAATTGGCCACGCTGTTCGAGCGGGCAGCGGGATACTACACTGCCCGCTCCAAGTAGCGGGTCTTTTGACCTCTGTCGATCAATACGTATTGAACATGCGCTGGAGCTCGCGCGGTTCGGTGGTCTTCGTCAGGCCCAGCATCAAGAGGATGCGTGCCTTCTGCGGATTGAGCGTGTCCGAGACGACGAAGCCCTGCTTGTCGTCATCCACCTCGCCGTTGCGGGCCACAATGCCCTGGCCCACGCGGGACGAGCGCACGATGGTGACGCCCTTGCCGTGTGCGGCAACCAGCGCCGGCAACATCCTGGTCGACACGCTGCCATCGCCGACGCCGGCATAAACCACGCCCTTGCTGCCAGCCCCGACGAATGCGTTGAGCGCCGAAGGCGTGACCTCCGCGTAGCTGTAGGCAATATCGACCCTCGGCAAAGCGGTGAGGTTCGTCACATCGAACTCCGTGTCAGCCGTGTTCTTGCGGGTGGACACATGATAGAACTCCGTCCTGCCCCCCTGAATATAGCCAAGCGAGCCCAGTTCCGGCGCCTTGAAGGTGTCCACCGTGAACGTATTCGTCTTGGTGACGTCCCTCGCCCCGAGGATGTGATCGTTCATCACGACCAGCACGCCCTTGCCGACGGCGTTCGGACTCGCCGCCACGGAGACGGCGTTGTAGAGGTTCAAGGGACCGTCCGCGCTATGGGCGGTGGAAGGCCGCATCGAGCCGGTCAGCACAACCGGCTTGCGGCTCTTTACCGTCAGGTTGAGGAAGTACGCCGTCTCCTCCATCGTGTCGGTGCCGTGCGTGACCACCACACCGGCCACATCGGGCTGCGCCAGTGCCGCATTCACTTTCTTGGCCAGGTTGAGCCAGTGATCGACATCCATGTCCGAGCTGTCGATCTGGTAGACCTGCTCGCCGCTGATATTGGCCACCTTCCGCATTTCCGGCACCGCATCGACCAGCCTCTCGATTGCCACCTTGTTGGTCGAGTAGCCGACAACCGTGGTTTTTTCCGCCCCTGTTTCCGCGATGGTGCCTCCTGTTGCGAGGATCACGACGTGCGGCAACGACTTCGTTGCCGCGGGCATGGGTTGGGCCTGGGCTTGCGCCTGAGCACAGTGCATTGTCGAAAACGCGGCAATGACAACAAGCGACCGAATATAGAAAGCGGCTTTCATTTCTGTTCCCTGAATACGTGAATGTCTGAGCGGCTGGCCGGCCTCGCGTCGAGTCGATGCGAGGCCGGCCAGCCATGGTGTTCTCCGCCACCATGCCTTGGGGCACCCGCAGAACACCGGTGAAGATCGACTGACAGCAGCCACGCTGATCCGGGCCAGGGGAATGCGCCAAGCGGGTGCCAGCAGTCTTGAGCGGATAGTAGGAGGCACAAAAAAGGACGTGATGCTGGTACCGCATGCCGTCATGCGGATGAGGCATAAATAGGGTAAACGCTAGCCACCGCGCCGGATCGGAGCGGATAGTCTTCCGTGCAGTCGCATCACCGCCGGAGGTATGGACATGGAAGTCAAATGGATCGAGGACTTCATTGCCCTCACGCAGTACCAGAGCTTTTCACGCGCGGCGGAGATCCGCAACGTCACCCAGTCGGGCTTCAGCAGACGCATCCAGGCGCTCGAGCAGTGGGTGGGCGCCGACCTTGTCGACCGGAGCACTTACCCCCCCACTCTCACGCCCGCCGGGCGTCTGTTCGAGGAAGCGGCGGACGACGTCCTGAGCAAACTGGTCGATACGCGCGCCATTATCCGGTCCGAACATCGCATGCCAGGACCCGGCCTTCAGATCGCGGCCGGACACACGATATCCCTGAACTTCCTGCCGGGCTGGTTCAACGCTGTGCGCAGGCATGTCGGCGACCTGCGCGCGCGCGTGATTCCCACCAATGTGCATGACTCCGTGCTCACCCTGGTCAATGGCAATTGCGACCTGATGTTCGCTTACGACCACCCGGGCCTGCCCTTGCACCTGGACCCGGTCAAGTACCCATATCTGAGCGTGGGACAGGATACGTTCATGCCCGTGAGCAAGCCCAACCAGCGACTGGGGCCCTTGCATCGGCTGCCGGGCACGCACGGCCATCCCCTGCCATTGATCTCCTACACCAGCACGAGCTATTTCGGCCGTTGCCTCGCCCTGCTGTTGAGCCGTGCCGACACACAGCCTGTGCTCCGACTCGACTATGAGTCGGATATGGCGGAGGTGCTCAAGAAGATGCTGGTGGCGGGAGAAGGCATTGCCTGGCTACCGAAAAGCGCGATCGAGGCAGAGCTGGCCTCCGGGGCACTGGTCCCCGCCGGCGGCTCGTCCTGGTCCATCGACCTGGATCTTCGCGTGTACCGGAACCAATACAACCGCAACGAACACCTCGATACGCTCTGGCGCTATCTCAGCACGCTCTGAGCGCGCAGGCACGGGGCGCACGCTCGTTTACCCGAACTATGCGCCGCAGGCATAAGGGCTTGCGGGACTCGCATCACGGGGCCCGCTCCCTTTCGTAGTATCCGTCCATGCACTGACCGCACCGGCCTTCCAAGCCAGGCCCCGGATTCGCCGGAGGGGCCGGCGCCGTGCAACAGGCCACGGATTCAGCTCCGGCTGATTCCGGCATGAGACCTCACTGGACGGAGCAAAATGAAAAATCGCCTCACCGCAACCATTCTCGCCGGCATGGTGCTCGGCATCGCCGTCGGCTACGCCTGCCACAACATGGCGCCGGACGCCGACTCGGCCAAAGCCATTGCCGGCTATTTCTCGATCATCACCGACATCTTTCTCCGCCTGATCAAGATGATCATCGCGCCGCTCGTGTTCGCGACGCTGGTCTCGGGCCTGTCCGGCATGGAAGGGACCAGCGATGTGCGCCGTATCGGCATGCGCTCGGTGGGCTGGTTTGTCTGCGCATCCCTGATGTCGCTCACCCTGGGACTGATGCTCGCCAACCTGCTGCAACCCGGCGCGGGGCTGAACCTGACGCCGAGCAGTGCCGATGTCGCCACGGGCCTGAATACGGCTGGCCTCAACTTCAGGGACTTTATAACCCACGCCTTCCCGACCAGCCTTCTCGACGCGATGGCGCGCAACGACATCCTGCAGATCCTGGTCTTCTCGGTGCTCTTCGGTGTTGTGCTCGGCGTGCTCAAGAACGACCCGCGAGTGACGCCGCTTGCGCGCACCGTCGATGCACTGGTGCCCGCGATGCTCAAGCTCACCGACTATGTCATGGCGCTCGCGCCGATTGGTGTATTCGGCGCCATCGCATCGGCCATCACCCTGCACGGGCTCGATGTGCTGACGACCTACGGTAAGCTCATCGGCAGCTTCTATATTGGACTCGCCGTGCTCTGGGCCCTGCTGATCGGCGTCGGCTATGCCTTCCTGGGCCGCCCGATCTGGACGCTCCTGAAGGCCGTGCGCGAACCGGCCATGCTCGCGTTCTCCACCGCCAGCAGCGAGGCGGCATATCCGCGGCTGACCGAGAAGCTCGAGGCGTTCGGCGTCGACAAGAAGGTGGTTGGTTTCACCCTGCCCCTGGGCTATGCATTCAATCTCGACGGCTCGATGATGTACCAGGCGTTCGCGGCGATCTTTATCGCGCAGGCGTTCGGCATCGACATGCCGCTGTCGCAACAGATCCTGATGCTGCTGGTGCTGATGGTGAGCAGCAAGGGCATGGCTGGCGTTGCACGGGGTTCGGTGGTGGTGGTTGCCGCCGTCGCGCCGATGTTCCACCTGCCGCCGTCCGGTGTCGTGCTGATCCTTGCGATCGACCAGGTGCTGGATATGGGGCGTACCGCAACCAACGTCATCGGCAACAGCATCGCCACCGCGGCCATTGCGAAATGGGAAACGCGCCGGGCCACGCGCAACGAGGAACAAAGCTTCGACAGCTTGCAGGGGGAAGTGAAATGACTACGACACCTGATGCGCAAGGCCGCCGCTCCTTTGGCGTGATCGGTGGTCTTGGCGCACTGGCTAGCGCCGACGTGTTCTTCAAGCTGATCAAGTCGACGCCTGCACGCAACGATTCGGAGCACTTCGACATCGTCCTGGAGCAGCATCCGTTTCGAAACGCGAGCCTCACCACGGCCGCGACCACGGAGCGCAAACTGTACATCTTCGACATGATTCGCGCCTTCGAGCGGCGCGGCATCGATGCGGTGGTGCTGCCCTGCTTTCTCAGCCACACCTTCATCGACGAGCTGGCGGCGAACTCTCCGCTCCCCATCATCAACATGATGGAGGCGCTGCACAATCATGTGCGGCGCAAGTTCCCGACGCTCCGGCGCATAGGGGTGCTCGGTTCGGACTACACGCGCAGCAAGCATCTGTTCGAGCGCTACTTCGCCAGTCCGGAGTTCGAGGTATTGCACCCACGGATTGAAGGCGGCGTGGATCGCGTGACGCGCGCGGTGTATGACGCCGACGGCATCAAGAGCGGAAACCTGCGTGGCCGCCCTATCGAACTGTTGCGCGATGCCTGTGGCGACCTGATCGGCCAGGGCGCGCAACTGATCCTGCCCGGCATGACCGAGATATCCCTTGTGCTCGACGAAATCGGGCCCCTGCCGGTGCCGGTTGTCGACTCGAATCTCGCCTATGCGCAGTACGTGGTTTCAGGTGGGTATGCGGCGCCCGGGAAACAGTTCAAGGTCGGCGTGGTGGGCGGCGTCGGTCCTGCTGCTACCGTTGACTTCATCCAGAAGATCGTACGCCATACGCCCGCGACGCGCGACCAGGACCATATCAAGCTGCTGGTCGAGCAGAATCCGCAAATTCCGGATCGCACGGAGAACCTCGTCGGCGAGGGACCCGACCCGACGATTTCCCTGTATGCCACGTGCAAGAAGCTGGAGGCGGGAGATGCCGACATCGTTGCCATTCCGTGTAACACGGCGCATGCCTTTGTCGAGCGCGTGCAGCCCTATCTCAATATCCCGATCGTCAATATGCTGACGGTCACCGCGGAGTCCTTGCGCAAGGCGTTTCCAGGCCTGCACAAGGTCGGCGTACTGGCCACGTCCGGCACGGTGGCCAGCGGCGTGTACAGGAAAGCCCTTGAAACCCATGGTTTCGAGCAGGTCGTGCCAGGCCCCGGCCTCCAGGCTCGCGTGATGCATGCCATCTACGGTCCTCATGGTGTCAAGGCCGGCTTTACGACTGGCGAATGCGTCGACGACCTTGTCGCGGCGGTCGAGGAAATGGCGGCCCGCGATGTCGAAGTCGTCATCCTGGCCTGCACCGAATTGCCCTTGCTCCTGCCGCAGGCGCAAATGCGCTGTGCCAACGGCCGCGTCATCACGCTGATCGACCCGACGGATGTGCTGGCAAGACACTGCGTCGCCTGCGCGATGGGTGACGCCAAGCCCAATCCGTGAGATTGCACGCCGGTGCCCCCCTTCCGGCATCTCCACCCCAACGAGCATGTCAACCTGGGGCAGGGCACAAACGATGTCTACCCCGCCACGCTGAGGGTGGCCGCCTTAATCCACCTTGTTGAACAAGCTGCTCCCATGGTCGTGCAGCAGGGCAATCAGCCGGCCGGCCGCCGGCGATAGCGCCACATCCTTGCGATAGGTCACGCCAAAATTGCGCACCAGCGTGGTCGCCGCCAGCGGCACCTCCTCCAGTTGCCCGCCGCTTGCGCGCAAGGTGCGCCGCGAGACAAAGGTCAGTAGTTCGGTGTTGGCGACCACGCGCGGGATCAGCGGGATGGAGTTGGTCTCGATCTGCGCCACGGGCCGGGGCAGGTCGCGCGATTCGAAGGCATGGTCCAGCCAGGTCCGGCTGGCCACTGCGCGGTTGGGCAGCGCCCACTGATAGCCGGCGAGCTTGTCCAGCGTGACGCGCCGGGTCTTGAGGATCGGATGGCCCGCCACCGCGGCCACCACCACGGTGTCCTTGAGCAGCGTCTCGCAGTGAAACTCCTCTTCCTCCTCGGGCACGAAGCCCAGCACCAGGTCCAGCCGCCCCTCCCGCAGCTCGTCGCGCAGCTCGTAGTTGTTGCGGATGGTGAGCTGCAGCATCACGTTGGCGGCTTGCCCGAGCAGCATGCTGCAGATCCGCGGCAGCAGGTATTCCGCACCGAGCGGCCCGCTGCCAAGGCGCACGGTGCCGGCCACGCCGCGCGCGATGGCGCCCACCTCGTCGCGCAGCAGGTCGGCCTCCTGCAGCAGCGACGTGGCGCGCGCGCGCAGGGCGATGCCGGCCGTGCTGAGCTTTTGCCCTCTGCCCTCGCGCTCGAACAACTCGGCGCCAAGCGACGCCTCCAGCCTGTCGATGGCCTTGGTGAGCGTGGGCTGGCTGCGGTGCACCAGCTCGGCCGCGCGGCGGAAGTTGCCCGCGCTGGCCACGGCAAGGAAGTACTTGAGATCGCGAAGGTCCATGGGAGCGTGCTGCCGGGGCAGTCCTGACTGATTACTTTTTTTGAACAGATGCCAAAAATTATAAGCTGGACGGAAACTATTGAGCGAGCAAGAATTCGGCATCGCACCGGGCCTTTGCCCAACGCCTTGATCACCCTGAGCGCCATGCCAACTACCGTACTCGTCACCGCCCCTCGCCTGGCTCCGGCCGGCGTCCGCCTGCTGGAAGCAGCGGGCGCGCGGATTCTCTACCTTACCGATGCGAACGGCGCCAACGAGGCTGGCGAGGTGGCCCGCACCCTCGCTGCCGAGCCCGTGGACGCCGTCATCTCGCGCACGGTCGCACTGAGCGGCGCCGCCATCGCGGCATGCCCCACGCTGAAAGTCATTTCCAAGCACGGCGTGGGCGTCAGCAATATCGATGTGCAAGCCGCCACCGCGCGCGGCATTCCCGTCTATGTCACGCCCGGCGCCAACGCCCAGTCGGTCGCCGAGCTCACGCTTGGCCTGATGTTCGCGGCGGCGCGGCGCGTGACGTGGATGGACCGGGAGCTCCATGCCGGCCGGTGGTCGCGCGCGCAGGATGGCATCGAGCTGCATGGCCGCACGCTGGGGCTGGTTGGTTTCGGGCAGGTCGCCCAGCGCGTGGCCACCGTCTGCCTGGCGCTCGGCATGCCGGTGGTGGCGTTCGACCCGGCGCTGGCCGGGCGCGCCAGCCCTGTCGCAGGCGTGGCGCTAGCCGATTCCCTCGACGCGCTGCTTGCCGCCAGCGACGTGCTGAGCCTGCACGTGCCCCTGAACCAGCACACCCGCAACATGCTGGCCGCGCCGCAGTTCGCGCGGATGCGGCGCGGCGCCATCCTGATCAACACCGCGCGCGGCGAGGTGGTGGACGAGGCCGCGCTGGTAGCCGCGCTGCAAAGCGGGCAGCTCTACGCGGCCGGGTTGGACACCATGGCCATCGAGCCCCTGCCCGCGCACAGCCCGCTGGCCGCGCTGGACAACGTGGTGCTCACGCCCCATGTGGGTGGCTCCACGCCTGCGGCGCTGGCCACGATGGCAAGCGATGCCGCGCGCAATGTGCTCGGCTTCCTGCAAGGCAAGCCGCCCGCCGCCACCGCCTGCGTCAACCCGCAGGTGCTGGCCGTCCTCGGCGCGTAACACCACACCCCACACAACAGCAAGACACCAGGAACGCTGACATGAGCAACGAAGCCACCCAGGCATGGCCCGCGGGCTACCGGATCAACCCTTGCGCCGCCGGCCCCGCGCCAGACATCGTCGCGGCCTTCCGGGAAATGCCGGTGGCCGCCATTGGCGATGCCATGAGCCGCAACATCGGCACCATCGGCCTGCGCCCGTATCACAGCCGCCCCGACACCGTGCTGTGCGGGCCGGCCGTGACCGTGCGCGTGCGCCCGGGCGACAACCTGATGATTCACAAGGCGCTGATGATGGTCCGCCCCGGCGATGTGCTGGTGATCGACGGCGGTGGCGACATCACGCAGGCACTGGTTGGCGGCCTGATGCGCACCACGTGCGTGGCCAAGCAGCTCGGCGGGCTGGTGATCGATGGCGCCGTGCGCGACGTGCTGGAGTGGGCCGAAGGCGGCATGCCCATCTTCGCGCGCGGCCACACCCACCGCGGCCCGAGCAAGGACGGCCCCGGCGAGGTCAACGTGCCGGTGTCATGCGCCAGCATGGCCGTGATGCCAGGCGACCTGATCGTGGGCGACGCGGACGGCGTGATCGCGGTGCCGGCAGCCGAAGCCGCTGACGTCCTGCAGCGCACCCGCGCCCACCTGCTGAAGGAAGCAAAGATCCGCGCCGACAACGCCGCCGGCACCTCGGACCCCGAGCGCTTCGATGCCGCGCTGCGTGCCAAGGGACTGCCGGTCTGAATCCGGCAGGGCGCGCCCGCAGGGATACCTAGAAAAACAGGAGACAAGACATGCAACGACGCCATTTCCTCCAGGCCAGCGCCGCCATGACGCTAGTCGCCACGGGCCTTGCCCAAGCGCAAGGCCCGTGGCCACAAAAGCCGATCCGCCTCGTCGTGCCCTTCCCGCCGGGCGGAGGCACCGACACCACCTCGCGCCTGATCGCCGAGAAGCTGACCCTGAGCGACCAGTGGACGCTGGTAATCGACAACAAGCCAGGCGCGGGCGGCAACATCGGCCTGGACGCGGTAGCCAAGTCCGCGCCGGACGGCTACACCATCGGCATGGGCCAGGCCGCCAACCTGGCGATCAACCCCGCGCTGTACCCGAAGATGCCGTTCGATCCGTTGAAGGATTTCACGCCCGTTGCCGGCGTGGCGGAGCAGCCCGTGGTGCTGGTGGTGCGCCAGGATTCCCCGCTGCGCACGCTGGCCGACTTCATCAAGGCAGCCAAGGCGCGCGACGGCGACATGGGCATCGCGCAGGCCGGCAACGGCACCGTGGGCCACCTGGCCGGCGAGATGCTGGCGCGGCGCGCGCTTGTGCGGGTGCTGCAGGTGCCGTACAAGGGCGCCGGCCCGGCCATGACCGACCTGCTCGGCGGGCAGGTGGACGCCTACTTTGGCAACGCCGTCTCCGTCATGCCGCAGCTATCCGCCGGCAAGATCCGCGCGCTGGCGGTGACCTCGGCCAAGCGCCTTTCCTCGCTGCCATCCGTGCCAACGGTGGCCGAGCAAGGATTCGCCGGTTTCGAAGCCGCCACCTGGCTGGGCCTGGTCGGCCCCGCCGGCCTGCCGGCCGACATCACCGCACGCCTCAGCGCGGCGACCATCAAGGTGCTGGCGCGCCCGGACGTGCAGCAAAAGCTGGCGCAGGAAGGCAGCGTGCCCACGCCCCAGACCTCGCCGCAATTTGCCGCCCACATCCGCGCCGAACACGCCAAATGGGGCGCGCTGATCCGCGAGACGCAGATCAAGCTGAGCTGACAGCCCCAACCTGCAGGTATGTGAACCGCCGAGTTCTTGCGAGCGCCCGCCCTCTCCCCCGGCCCCTCTCCCACAAGTGGGAGAGGGGAGCCAACCAGCGGGACCAGAAACGACACGGTCAGACAAACGATTCGGTTCGGCCGTGTTTCCCGCCCCAAGGGGCGGGAAACACCCACGGCGATGCGAAGCGAGCCGTGGAGGTGTGCCAAGGCCGTATGGGGCGCCTCGGGATTCGGCGAAAAGAGCGGAAAAGAGGGACCCATGTCTGAGTATCGCCTTAAGGCGATGCGAGTTTGGGTCCCGGCCGCTCTTTTCGTTGGATCACGAGGGGTAGTCGCCCCATCCGGCGCGCCTTCTTTGCCTACTTTCTTGGCAAGACAAGAAAGTAGGTCGCCGCCCCGCAGGGGTGGTGAAACTGCAGCTGCCTTTGACTTAAAGAAGTTGCAGTTACAACCAACAACCCAATCCCCCATCAACCAGAACCAAACCAAAATGGAACAAGTTGACTGCGCCGTCATCGGCGCCGGCGTAACCGGCCTAGCCATCGCCCGCACCCTCTCCGCCGCCGGCCGCGAAGTCATCATCCTCGAAGCCGAAAACACCTTCGGCACCCACACCAGCGCCCGCAACTCAGAAGTCATCCATGCAGGCATCTCGTACGCCCCGGGATCGCTAAAGGGCAAGCTCTGCGTAGCCGGCAAGCAAGCGCTATACGCCTACTGCGCCGAACGCGGCATCGGCCACCAACGCATCGGCAAGCTGATCGTGGCGGTGCAAGAGGCCGCCATTCCCGAGTTGCACAAGTACGTGCAGCTCGGCGCCGCCCAAGGCGTCACCGACCTGCGCCTCATCGGCGCCGACGAGGCCCGCGACCTGGAACCCGAAGTGGCATGCGCGGGCGCGCTGCTGTCGCCCTCCACCGGCATCGTCGACAGCCACGGCCTGATGCTGGCCTACCTGGGCGACGCGCAGCGCCACGGCGCGGCGCTGGCGCTGAACAGCCCCGTGCTGGCGGGACGGCCAACGCCGGACGGCATCGTACTGCAGGTGGGCGGGGCAGAGCAGATGGAGTTGCTGTGCGGCACCGTGATCAACGCCGCCGGCCTCGGCGCCCAGCCCGTGGCCGCGGCCATCGCCGGCATGCCTGCCGGCAAGATCCCGCCGCTTTACTACGCCATCGGCCACTACTTCACGCTCTGCCGCCCCTCGCCCTTTCGCCGCCTGGTTTATCCCACCGGCCGCGAAGGCGCGCTGCGCGCGCACGTTACGCTGGACCTGGGCGGGCAGTGCAAGTTCGGCCCCGACCTGGACTGGCGCGACGGCGTGGACTACAGCTTCGACGCATCGCGCGAAGCCGTGTTCTACCAGGCTGTGCGCCGCTACTACCCCGCCCTGCGCGACGGCGACCTGCAGCCCGGCTACACCGGCATCCGCCCACGCCTGGCGGGCCCGGGCTCGTCGATGCACAACAGTGCAACCGACTTCATCGTGCAAGACGCGAGCGAGCACGGGATTCCCGGCCTGATCAACCTGTTTGGCATCGAGTCGCCCGGGCTGACGGCATCGCTGGCGATGGGTGAATACGTGGGTGAGCGCGTGGCGGCGCTGGCGCACTGATTACAAACATATCGCCGGCCCTCATCGAAGCGGCAGGCGATCGGGAAGGTCAGTCCATCTTGATGCCCAGGGGCGCGAGCTGTTTCCGGTATTGCTGTATCTCGCTAGACAAGTAGCTGCTGAACTGCACTGGCGTGGACAGCACCAGCTGGCCGCCCGACGTCTTCAAGAAGGCCTGGTACTCGGGACGTTGCGCAGCAACCGCCACCTCGTGCTGTAGCTCAGCGGCAGCCTGCTGTGACAGGCCAGCCGGCGCAAGCAGGCCGGACCAGGCAGGAATGTCGACGTCCCTGATGCCGAGTTCGCGTAGCGTAGGGACCGCAGGCATTTCCTTGACACGCTGCGCGCTTGAAATCGCGAGCGCGCGTGCCTTGCCCTCCTGGATCAACGGAGCGGCCAGGGACGACGCCATGAATGTGTAGTCGACGTGGCCACCCAGGATGTCGCTGATCGGCGAAGCTTTGTAGGGCACGTGCAATACCTTGATGCCCGCCGAGCGTGCAAACAGCTCGCCAATCAAGTGGGTGGTGTTGCCAGTGCCCCAGGATGCATAGCTCACCGTGCCCGGCCGTGCGTGCGCGTCCTTGATCAACTGCCTCAGGTCCTTATACGGCGAGTCCGTGCGCACAAGAACCACGAACCCTGGTGCGGTGGTCAGCAGCGTGATCGGCGTGAAGTCGCGTAGAGAGTCATAGGGCAGCTTCGTGTACAAGACAGCATTGGTCGAATGTCCGCCTGTTGTGAAAAGCAGCACGCTGCCATCTGGCTTGGCGCGCGCAACTTCGGCCGTGCCGATCAGGCCACCAGCCCCGGGCTTGTTCTCGACGAAATATTGCCGCTTGGTGGTTCGCCGGAGGTTCTCGGCGAGCATGCGCGCACTGGCGTCCAGCGCGTTTCCGGCAGGAAACGGCACAACGATGCGAACCACATCCGGGCTCGGCTGGGCGCTCGCCGCTGAAACCACAAGCGCGGTCGCCACAAGTCCAATGCGGCACAGGGAATGGCGTTTCAGGCGTTTCATTCAGTCTCCTTCTCGTTGATATGGCTAAGTTGGAGGGCTCTTGATGGCCCTGTGGTGGTGAAAAAACGGGATGTGCAACAATTGCAGACGATCTGAAAACCCGCTGCCATGACTACCAGTAAGAAGACCACCCCCAAAACCTCACCTGCCTCAACCCCGGCCAGGCCCGCCCCGGCCACCGAAGCGCGCCCAGCAGCGGACGGTCAGCGCATCAAGCAGAAACGCCTGGAGCGCGGTTGGTCGGTGCGGCATCTTGCGGCCCATAGCGGGCTTGCCATCTCCACCATCTCGAAGATCGAAAACAACAAGATGGTGCCGACGGTGGAAGTGTTCTCAAAACTGCTCGCGGCGCTGCAGACCAACCCCGGTGACTGGTTCTTCGAGGCCGATGCCGAGAGTGCGAAGCCCTTCGTCAAGCTGGTACGAGCCGGAAGCCAGGTCGGCATCGAGCATCCCGCGGTCCACCGGGACATCCTTCTCGGCGGCGCGGAGCACGGCAACATCGTGATCATGCGGCAGGTGTATCGCCCTCATGCCCCGGAGCTCCAGCAGATGGGCCATGTTGGCAACGAGCTGATCTACGTCATTCGTGGCGGCCTGGAGATCAGCATCCGGGGCCGCAAGAAGCTGCTGTTGAATCCGGGTGATTCGTTGCATTTTTCCAGCTCGCTCCCACACCGCTACGAGGCAGCCGGAGACGAGGAATGCGAAGCGCTGATGGTCTGGTGGAAGCAAGACTGAATTCCAGTGGTGGTGCTGCGTTGGTGCTTTGACGAAGCTGTAGACACCTTCGCGGTAAAGGTCGCGGCGACAGCCTAGGCAAGGCCGTTGCAAGCGAGGCCTTGCCAACGACAGTTTCCTATAGGAAACTACGGTTAGCAACAGGTGTTTCGATTTTTCATCTTCAACAAGATGATTCACGTGCACGCTAGCAACGCATTCCCCCGGGAAGGCATCGGGCCGCCTGTTGCTTGACCAGACTCCCCTCGCATGCAACGCGGGGGCTCTCGCCACCACCAACC
Organism: Cupriavidus sp. GW823-FHT07A04; assembly: GCF_058794615.1. Classification (NCBI taxonomy): domain Bacteria; kingdom Pseudomonadati; phylum Pseudomonadota; class Betaproteobacteria; order Burkholderiales; family Burkholderiaceae; genus Cupriavidus; species Cupriavidus sp. GW823-FHT07A04. The sequence goes on along the minus strand of NZ_JBXAHA010000013.1, from coordinate 114,006 downwards.
CACCCGGCACAATGAAACTATCTATCGATCACTCGTACCATTTCGAGCTTCTTCGCATTCTTGGCCACGCCTACTATGGAGGCTCGGATGTGCAGGAAGTCCTTCAGATTGCGGGCCGCCTGACGCCGGGCGACGATGAAGGCTGGTACGAGGCCTGGAACACTCTGGCAGAAAGGCTCAAGGCGACTGCGGACGAAGCGCAGGAAAAAGGGCATCTGAAGAGCGCGTCGCAGACGTATCTGCGCGCGGCGATGTACTTCATGATCGCGGACTTCTATCTGCATGCGAACACGGACGATCCCCGCATCCTGGCATCGGGCCGCGCCAGCCGCTCCGCGTTCACAGCCGCGATTCCCGGCCTGGATTTCGAGGTCACGCGCGTAGAGATTCCCTATGAAGGCGCGTGGCTGCCCGGCTATGTCGTCAAGAAGAAGGGTACGCCGGCCGGCAAGCGCCCGACACTCATCTGCCACTCGGGATTCGACGGAAACAAAGAAGAACTGGTGGTGTTTCCCGGCATGGCCGCGGCTGAGCGCGGATACACGGTCGTGGCATTCGACGGACCGGGCCAGGGCGAGGTGGTGCGCGAGAGCCGGCGCGCGTTCCGTCCCGACTGGGACAAGGTCGTTTCCCCGGTGATCGACTTCGCGCTCACGCGCACGGACGTCGACCCCTCCCGTATCGCGCTGCTCGGCATCAGCCTCGGGGGCGTGCTCGCCCCCATCGCCGCAGCCAAGGATCACCGGATCCGGGCGCTGGTTGCCAATGGCGGGCTCTACAGCTTCCACGACGTCGTATCCGCTCGCTTCCCGGAAGCCGTGCCTGCCAACCGCGAACGCTTCGACCAGGCCGTGAACGCTGCCATCAAGACGGATACGATGTCCCGATGGGCAGTCAACCACGGCAAGCTGGTATTCGGCGTGGACAACGCCTTTGACTACGTCAACAGCACGAAGCCCTATGTGGCTGCCGATGCCGCCCAGGTACGGGCGACCACCCTGGTGATCGATTCTGAGCAGGAGGGATTCTTCGAAGGGCAACCGCAGAAACTGTACGACGCGCTGACTTGCGAGAAGACGCTGATGCGCTTCCCGTCGTCGGAGGCCGTCGGTGAGCATTGCCAGGCAGGTGCAGAAGCCGCGGGGGGGCGGAAGATCTTCGATTGGCTCGATGAAGCCATGGACGTGAAGTCCCTGAAGCCCTGAGCTTGACAAGATGACGGAGGCTGCCGGTCGGGCAGCCTCCCGATCAGAACTTGTGCCGGATACCAACGCCGAAAGCGGTCCCGCTGCCCAGGTGGCTCAACTTGTCGTAGAGCACGTTGGCATACAGGTCGCTTCGCTTGGAGAGGAAGTAGTCATAGCCAAACCCAAGATCGCTGCGCCGGATAGTGGCAACGCCGTCGGCTCTGATGACAGTCCGCACTGCGGATGCCATGAATTTTCCATTTCCGTAGGGCACGGTCATCCCAACCTGTACCGTATCGGTCTTGACGCTGTCCCCGCTGTTTCGCGTGCTGTCGTATTGAACAAACGCCTTGAGGAAGTTGAAGTCGTAGGAGACGGCAGCAGCCATTGCGGTCTGTGCCCAGCTCTTTGCAAGAAAGCCAGCGCCCACGCGCGTGCGCTGGATCGCGAAGGTCGCGCCCCAGGGCGCCTTGTCGTACAGCAGCATGGCAACGGCATTGTTGCTGGAGTTGGTCCCGGCCACCTCCCCCAGTCCATAGACGAAGCGGCCAGACAGGCCGTTGATCTCGGGAGTGTAGTAGCCGACCGCATTGCTCCAGCCGGTGTCCGCTGCGAAATAGCGGCCATACGACGGTGTCCAGAGTACATTGAGCAAAGGGGAAAACTTGGTCGAACCGCCAAAGGGGTCGAAGAGCGCGGTAGCGAGGAACATCGGGTTAGCCAGCCGGCCGGTGCGTATCTCGCCCACTTTGCTTTCCATGCCGACGTAGGCATTGCGTGCGAACAGCGCGTCGCCTGCGGCGCGTCCGCCGGCGCCGGTATCCGCGAGAAAGTAGGACTCGATCCGGAAGTTGACTGTCAGGTCGTTGCCGAGGTCTTCACTGCCGGCAAAGCCCCAAAAGGACGTCGTCATGCCACCACTTTGGACGCCGAGCACGGATTTCGGATCGCCGCTGGCCTTGCTGCTGCCAAGGAAGGTGTCGACGGCGCCGTAAAGCTGGGCGCCTGCGGCATGCGCCGCCCCCTGGGATCCCAGGAGTATCGGGAGTAGTGCGAGGATTCGTCTGCTTCGTTTTTGCGTTATTTTTTTTATCATGATTCTCCTCCATTGTTACCAGTCAAGGCATGTTGTGATCATTTAAATAATTGATGTCTTATCTCGTGATGGAAAATTTGGTGAAAATCCTCCCTTGCCGATGCGTGGATCGGAATTGTTGTTTCGATACGGAATAGGTTTCGAACGAGGAAGCGTTCAGGTATCCGCTGGACGCGGAGGAGACATCCTCAGTGTCCAGCGATGTGGCGGCTAACAACCTAGTGTGTTCACAAACCAGATCAGCGCCGGGCTTCCGATTGACGGTCTTCCAGGAATCGGCTTCGCCAGAAGATCAGGGGAGACGCCGATTCTTCGTGGAACTCAACGACGCGGCCCACAAACATGATGTGGTCTCCGAGGTAGAGACTATGCTCGCGTCGGCAGTGGAACCAAGCCATGGACTCGTCGAGGACGATGCCCCCGCCGTCGAGCCTGCGTTTTGCAACGCCGTCGAACCTGTTCTCCGTCGGCTTTGCGAACCGCTGCGCGAGGCTGGCCTGTCGGTGGCTGAGCACGTTGACGGTGAAGCAATCGGCGGCCTGGAAAGCACTGCGATATCTCGAATCGACAAACAGGCTCCACGCTAGCAGCGGCGGGCTCATGGATAAGGAGCTGAATGAATTGACGGTAAGGCCCACCAGCGTGGCGTCGGGCGCTGTGGTGGTGACGATGGTGACGCCCGTGGCAAATGCGGAGAAGGCCATCCGCAACCGCTTGGCTTCTTCCGCGGAAGGCTTGCTTTGCGCGGCATCCTCGCCCGGCGCCGATTGTTGGCATTGGACGTTTGACGACATGGAGGTTCCTTGTCTCATAGTCACAGCATGGGATTCGTGACTTGCCCCCCCAGGGCATGCTGGCCAAACGCGCTACCGGCCACATCAAAGGCAAAGTTCACATGAGACTGAATAGCATGCGCGTCCCGGAAACAACGTTGCAGCGGACTGTTTTCATAGAGTCCGTTGGCCCCGGTCATGGAGAAAATGGTATCGACTGCCTGCGTGCACAGTTGCACGCAGAACGCCGCGTTCTTGCGGTACTTCAGCTTCGCGTGCAGGTCAGGAACCTGGCCGCCACGGGCGATCGCCATGACCTCGGCCGCGTCCGCCCGCAACAGCGTGCGGGCTGCGTCGATTTGCGCCGAGGCGGAGGCGACCTTGATCTGCACGGCCTGGAAATCGCTGATCTTGGCCGCCGTGTAGTGCGTCTTGCGGCTTCGGTTGCTCTCCAGGAAGATCTCGAGCGCCGCTTGCGCGTTGCCAAGGGCGGGGCCGGCAAGGGTGTGCCCACCCAATGCCACAAGGGGAAGCCGGAACAGCGGTCCCGGATTCGCCGCAGACGCGGGATGTTCGCCGCCACGGATGTCGGCCATGCAAAGAGCGCGGTGCATGGGGACAAAGATCTCATTGCAAACGACCTGCTTGCTGCCGGTGCCTTTCAGGCCGGCCGCGAACCAGTTGTCGACGACCTCGTAGTCGCGCTTGTGCACAAGGCACAGTCGGTGATCGGTAGGCGGCGCATCGGGAGCACTCCTGATGGTGACGGCCAGCATGTTCCATTCGCTTGCGTCGACGCCGCTGGAGAATGGCCAGCTGCCGGAGATGACGAAGCCGCCGTCCACCTTTTTGCCGCGTCCCGCCGGGAACGCAAGGGCCGAGGCAATCAGGTGATCCGGCGACGCGCCCCAGACATCCTCTTGCGCTTGTTGCGGGTAGAGCGAAAGCAGGAAGTGATGCGAGCCAAGGTTCGCCACGTTCCAGGCTGTCGACGGGCACCCGCGTGCGATTTCGGCGGAGATGTCGATGATCGCGACGTAGTCCAGTTCCATGCCGCCGCGGGACTGCGGCTGATGGTAACGAAACAGGCCTAGCTGATGCAGATCTCGCAACGTTTCGGGCAAGGGAACCCGGTCGGCTTCACACGCCGGGGCGCGCTCTCTAAGCGTGGCGACCAGGGAGCTGGCGCGCTGCATAGCTTCATCAGCGTTGACCATGGAGAAGTTGGAGGGAACTTCGGCGCGCATGTTCATGTTGGCTTCGAGTAGTGAGGGTTGACTGGGGGTTTATTGGTTCGGGAAATTGAGCTCGATCGAGACGCCATCGGGATCGGAGATAAAGATCTGTTCAAGGCCGGATTGGGGCAGGCTGCGCCGGCGCATAGAGATCGAAAGGCGTGTGAACCGCTCTTCAAACTCCACGAGCCCGGAGGCGAAGAAAGCAATATGGTCCACCGCACCGCCCCCGGTCGGAGACGCTCCGGGCTTACGGTCGAAGTAGGCCAGCAGTTGCTCGTCATCGCTGGCGCAGGCCAGATGCACGCAGACGTGGGATCCGATGGCAAGCCAGTACCCGGGGAATGGCGCCCATGGACGATGGCCCTCGCGCATGCCAAGGGCGTCGACATAGAAGCGACGCGACGCCTCGATATCTTTTGCGATAACCAGAAAGTGATTGAGGTCCGTCAGTGGCATTTTGGATAACTCAGGATGATTTCGTGAAATAGATGGAACTTATAGTGAATGCGATTTAGTTTATTGAAATCGCATATTTTTTTGACTGATATTTATTATCGTTGCATAACCCTGCGGTTATTTCACATCGGGAACTTGAATCATGACAACGTCTGGTCGTCTTCAGCACAGTTTGGCCACCCGGCTCAGATTCCGGCATCTGACCTTGCTGCTTGCACTGGAGAAGCAGCGCTCTGTCTCGCGCGTCGCGGCTGAGATGAACCTGTCGCAGCCGGCTGTGACAAAGGCGCTTCACGAAGTCGAGGAGATATTCCTGGCGCCGCTGTTCATTCGCGCGCGGCGAGGGCTGGAGCCAACCGCGACCGGGGCGGCCGTGCTGGCCCACGCGCGCCTGGTGATGGCGGATACGGAGGCGCTGGGACACGAGCTGACCGCCATTGAGGCAGGCCTGCAAGGACGGCTACGTCTTGGTGTGATCCCGTACGTGTCCACTGCGGTGTTGGATGCGGTCTGCGCCCACTGCCTGGGGCAGACACCCGCAGTATCCGTGCTGGTGCATGAGGGGACGACTGACGAACTTGTGGCAGCGTTGCGCGCGCATGAGCTCGACTGCGCCATTGCGCGTATCTACTGCTCTCCCGGTGAAGATATCGTGCAAACGCAGCTCTATGCCGAGGAGCCCACGATTGTTGTGCATGCGGCGGCGGCTCGGCGCTTGAACGCGTCGGCTCTGAACTGGGCGCAACTGGCGGGATTAGATTGGATCCTTCCCCCGAACCACACGCCAATCCGGCGCACGATCGATACGCTGTTCGCAACGGCCGGCGCGGCTCCGCCGGTCGCGATCGTGGAAACGTTCTCGATCAAGACAATGGCCGCACTACTGCGCATGCGGCCGCGGGCAATCACCATCGTGCCGCGTGGCGTGGCAGAAGAACTGGTCGCACTAGGCAGTGCCATGCTACCTCACGCGCTGCAGTGGGATTTGCCTGCCGTGGGAGCAATCTGGCTACGCCGCGCGGAGCATAGGGGGGCGCTGGAGGGATTGGTTCTCGCTCTGCGTGCGGCAGTAACCTAGCCAGGGCTGCCCAGGAAGCATGCACGCAAGCGCGCATGCAACACGCTCAGGCAGGCCGCGCCCCATCAAACGCATCCTGCAGCAACTGCCGGATCGCCGCCCTCTCCAGCGGGCGCGGATTCGGGTACTGGTTCAGCAAGGCAAGCTCGCAAGCACGATCCAGATCGTAGTCCTGCATGCCGATATCGCGCAGCGCAACCGGTGCGCCATTGTCGCGGGCCAGATCGAACAGCGCTTGTGGCGCGCTGAGCACGCCAAGCGCCGATGCTACCGTGGCGATCGCCCCCGGCGCGGCACTCGCGTTATAGGCCAGCGCATGCGGCAGTACGATGGTGTGCACCTCGGCGTGCGGCAGGTTGAAGCTGCCGCCCAGCGTATGGCACAGCTTGTGATGCAGCGACATGCCAACGTTGGCCAGCACGCTGCCGCACAGCCACGCGCCATACAGCGCATCGCTGCGCGCGGCCAGCCTGTCCGGCGCGCTGCCGCTGGCATGCGCCTGGCGGATGGCGGGAAGCGCACGGCCCAGCGCGGCGATGCCTTCGCGCGCCATGAGGCTGGTGACGGGATTGGCATCGCTCGCGTAGAGCCCTTCGGCGGCGTGCGCGATGGCGTTGATGCCGCTGGTCACGCTCAGCATCAGCGGCAGGCCGAGTGTGAGCTCGGGGTCGTACACCACGGTGCGCGGCAGCACGCGCGCGTCGCGGCCGGTGCGCTTGATGCCGCCTTCGGTCAGGCCGAAGATCGGCGTCATCTCGGACCCCGAGTAGGTGGTTGGCACCGCCACGATCGGCAGGCCCGACTCCAGCGCGATAGCCTTGCCCAGCCCGATGGTGGAGCCGCCGCCGATCGCCACCGCGCCATCCGCGCCCAGGCGCGCGGCCTGCTCGCGGGCAGCGCGCGCGGATTCGATCGGCACGTGCATCACGGCACCGTCGAAGACGCCCGCGGCACGCTCGCCCAGCAGGTCCGCCACATGCTCGGCCTGGCCGCGCTGGCCTGGCGTGGACAGCACCAGGACGCGACGCGCGCCCAGCGCGTCGATCTCGGCGCCGAGCCGGGCCAGCGCGCCGGCGCCAAACACCACGCGCTGCGGATGGCTTTGGTAGACGAAGGATTTCATGATGCGATGCTCAGTCGGCCACGATATTGCGGCTCTTGATCACGCGGGACCAGCGCTGCGACTCGCTCTTGACCAGTGCATTCATCTCCTGCCGGCCACCCGCCACCACCTCGAAGCCGCCGTCGGCCAGGCGCTGCGCCACCTTGGGGTCGCGCAGGGTAGCGCTCATGTCAGCCGCCAGCCGGTTCAGGATGGCCTCCGGCGTCTTGGCCGGTGCGATCATGCCGACCCACGAATAGACTTCGAAGCCCTTGTAGGTCTCGGCGATCGCCGGCACCGCGGGCAGGTGCGCATCGCGCTTGGGCGAGGTCACCGCCAGCGCGCGCAGCTTGCCGCCCTGGATATGCGGCAGCACCAGCGGCAGGCTGGCGATCATCGAATCGACGTGGCCGCCAAGCAGATCCGAGATGGCCGGGCCGCCGCCCTTGTAAGGGGTGTGGATGCCACTGGTGCCCGCGGTCTCGTGGAACAACTCGGCCGCTAGCTGGTTGGAGCTGCCGGCACCCACCGATGCATAGGAAACGGTGGCCGGCTTCTTCGCGGCGGCCACGTAATCCTGCAGCGTCTGGAACCGCGAGCTGGCCGGCACCACCAGCACCATGGGCGAGCGCACCATGTATGACACGCCGGTCAGGTCACGCTCTGGCGCGTATGGCAGCTTGGGGTACATCGACGATTCGGTGGCGAACGAGTCGAAGATCATCCCCACCGTGTAGCCGTCCGGCGCGCTGCGGGCGATAGCGCCCGTGCCGATGGTGCCGCCCGCGCCAGCGCGGTTCTCGATGACCACCGTCTGGCCAAGGCGGCCGCGGAAGTCCTCCTGGACCATGCGGCCTACCTTGTCGACCGTGCCGCCGGCCGCAAACGGGATAATCAGCGTGACCGGCTTGGCCGGGTAGGTTTGCGCGTTGGCGCCGCCAACAAGGCCGAGCGCCAGCGCGGCGGTGGCCGCCAGGCGCCGCAGCAGCGCCTGGCCGCGTGCGGCGTGGGGTTGATCGGAATGGCTTGTCTCCAGTCTTGTTGTCATTTTGTCTCTTCCTGTTGCGGTGACCGCACCTCCCCATCGTGCACGCCAAGGCAGGTGCACGATGGCGTGCTTTTGCCAAAATTGCGAAGATAGCCCGGGCGAAAGGCGTGGATTCGATGCTAACCTGCCGCATCGGCAGGGGCAATCCAGTCCGGCCGCGAAACGCCTTTGCACAGGACGCACAAATGGAATCGGCAAAATTTGCGGAGAATCTTTCGATCTTTGTCGAGGTGGCGCAGGCGCGCAGCTTTTCCGCCGTGGCCCGCCGCAAGGGCATGGTGGCCTCATCGGTAGCCCGCCAGATCGACTCCCTGGAGAACGAGCTGCAGGTAGCGCTGTTTACCCGTTCCACCCGCGCGCTGGTCCGCACCGACGCCGGCAACCTGCTGTTTGAGCGCGCGGTCAAGATCCTGCACGACATGACCGACGCGCGCAGCGAGGTCACCTCGCTGGAGCAGGGCGTGAGCGGCCTGCTGCGCGTAAGCTGCCTGCCCGCCTTTGGCCGGCGCCACGTGGTGCCGCACCTGGCCGCCCTCTATGACAAGTACCCGCGCCTGGCCATCGAGCTGGACCTGACCGAGCGCATCGTCGACCCCGTGGTGGAGCGCATCGACCTGGTGATCCGCGTGGGCCAGCAGGCGGACAGCAGCCTGATCGCCCAGCGCGTGGCCAGCCAGCGCTACGTGATCTGCGCCTCTGCGGCTTACCTGGCGCGCCATGGCAAGCCGGGGCACGCCAGCGAGCTGGGCAGCCACCGGCTGATCGACCGCCGCCACAGCACCAGCATGCGCGGCTGGCGGGAGTTGCTGGACAGCGACGTCGCGCAGCAGGCCATGTTCGCCTTCGAGTGCGACGACTGCGATGCGCGGCGGCTATCGGTGCTGCAAGGGCTGGGCATTGCCCTGATGCCGGACTGGTCGATCGGCGGCGATATCGGCGATGGCCGCCTGATCGAGCTGGAGATGGATGGGCTGGCCCCGCAACCGGAAACCGGCATCTACCTGCTGCGCGCGCTGCCGCGCGCCAGCGCCAAGGTGCGGGCGTTCTGCGAGCACCTGAGCGCCAACATCGGCAGCCCGCCGCGCTGGCAGGTGGCCATGGCGCCGGTGGGCGAATAACGCCGGGCTGGATGACACGGGAGCGCGCAGGATCGCGCGGGCGCCCCTGGCCGCGCCGGCCGCGCTATTCGCCTGGCAGCAGCCCCAGGGCAATCGCCGTGCGCACCGCCTGCAAGCGGTTTCCCACATCCAGCTTGCGCATCACGTTGCGCATGTGGTGGGAAATGCCATGCTCGGAGATGCCGAGGATCTGCCCGGCCTCCCAGGAAGTCTTGCCCAGCGCCACCCAGCGCAGCACCTCCAGCTCCCGCGCCGTCAGCGACACCGCCGGCTCGGCGCGCCCGCGCGCGATCGCGCAGAAACGATCGAGCACGGCTTGCGTGATGGCCGGGCCGAACAGGCGCGCGCGACAGACGGCGGCCTCGTCGTCGCCCGCGCTGCCATCGAGCGACAGCAGCGCCAGCGTGCCCATCTCGTGGCTTGGCATGCTGGCGGAAAAGGCAATGGCCGCGGTCAGCCGGCGGTCCAGCTCGGCCCGTGCCAGCGCCGCGTCATCGGGGGGCCGCACCAGGGGTTCCGCGCTGCTGCACACCACCGGCCCCAGGGAATCGCGCGCCTTGACCACCAGCGCCGCGAGGGCCTCGCCGTGGGCTTCCAGCGCCAAGCTCGCGCCACCAGGCAGGCTGGTCAGCGAACCGGCATGGGCCGCGCCGGAGCCCGGCAGCCCCTTGTAACGCAGATAGAAATGATTGAACCCGAGCAGCCTGGCGGCGGTGCAGACAGCACCCGCCAGCCCCTCGATATCCTGGGCACGGTCGATGTCGCCCAGCAGCACGGCCAGGGCGGAGGGCGCATCCGCGGGAATCGCGGCGCCAAGCGAAATATCGGGAGAACGCATGTGTGAAAACCGCCGCTCTTGCTGCGGGATGGCATCTGTCAGACGCCAATCATAAGCGCGTTTCCCGCACGGGCAGCGTAAAGCGGAATGTGGCGCCCGGACCCGGCTGCTCGTCAACCCAGATGCGCCCGCCGTGCGACTCCACCACCGAGCGGCAGATCGACAAGCCCATGCCGAGGCCCTCGGGCCGGGTGGTAAAGAATGCGTCGAACAGGTTCGGGATGTTCGCCGGCGCGATGCCCGGGCCCGTGTCCTGCACCGTGCAGAGCACCCGCGGCGGCGCGGCGCCGAGCCGTTCGCACCGCACCAGGATCGAACGCAGGCCGGCTGGCACCGCCGCGCAGGCCTGCATGGCATTGAGCAGGAGGTTGATCAGCACCTGCTGCAGCTGGATGCGATCGCCCAGCACCGCCGGCAAGCCCGGCGCCACATGGGCGGACACCGCCACACCCTGGTTGCCCATTTCCGGCATCAGCAGCGCCAGGGATTCAGCCAGGGCGGCACCCAGGTCCACGGGCGCGCGCTGCGGCACGCTCTTGGCCGCCAGCGCGCGCGTGCGGCCGATGACGGCGCTGGCGCGCCGGCCCTCGCTGATCATGCGCTGCACCGCGCTGCGCGCCTCCTCCAGGTTGGGTTGCGCCCGGTCCAGCCAGCGCAGGCAGGCTTCCCCATGCGTGATGATGCCCGCCAGCGGCTGGCTGACTTCGTGCGCGATGGATGCCGTCAGTTCGCCCAGCACGGCGATGCGCGACACGTGCGCCAGTTCCGCCTGCGCCACGCGCAGCACTTCCTCGGCGCGGCGGCGCTCCGTGATATCGACCACGGTGCCGACAAAGCCCAGGCTGTGCTCGCTGCCCCGGCGCGGCTGTCCCACGCAGATGAGGTGCTTCTCTTCGCCGTTGTGGCACAGAATGCGGAACTCCTGCTGGAACGGCGTGCCCTCCTTGCACGCGCGGGCCATGCCGGCGAGCACGCGGGCACGCTCGCCGGCATGGATCATCGCCACCAAGGTGTGCATGCCCGGTGCGCCAGGCGCGGGGTCGAGCCCGAAGAGCCGGTACATCTCCGCCGACCAGCGCATCTCGCGCCGCGCCGGCCACCATTGCCAGCTGCCGGTCTTGCTGATGCGCTGGCCCTCGGCCAGGGAGGCCTCGCTTTCATGCAAGCCGCGCCGCCTCGCGCGGGCGTTGCCCAAGCTGCCTTTGCGCAGCGCATGACGCGGGGAATAGGGTCTGCGCATCGTGATCACGCCTGCGCCGCCGCGTTGGTCAGGCCGAGCACGTGCGCCATCACCACCAGTTCGGCAAAGGTCCGCGCGCCCATCTTCTTCATGGCCTGCGCGCGATGGATCTTGACCGTGACCGTGCTCAGGCCCACGTCGTCGGCAATCTGCTTGTTCATCAGGCCCGCCGCCGCCAGCGCCATGACTTCGCGCTCGCGCGATGTCAGCGTCTCGAACGCAGCCTTCAGTTCGCGCCCGCGCCGTTCGCAAGCGCGCCGCTGCACGTCCCTGCCGATGGCCTCCGTCACCGCATCGAGCAGGTCCTGGTCGCGGAACGGCTTGGTCAGGAAATGCGTTGCACCGGCCCGCATCGCCATGACCGACATGGCAACGTCTGCGTGGCCGGAGATAAACACCACCGGCACCGGGCAGCCCACCTCGGCCAGCATGGCCTGCAGTTCCAGCCCGCTGGCACCCCTGAGGCGCACATCCAGCACCAGGCAACACGGCACATCGGGAATCGGAAAGCACAGGAACTCGGCCGCGGAAGCAAAGGTCCTGACCTGGATATCCATCGAGCGGAACAGGCTGGCAATGCCATCGCGCAAGGCCGCGTCATCGTCGACGACCAGCACCACGCCGTCGTCGACGAGCCAGGCGCCGCCGGGACTGGGATAGCTGCCGGATATCGCCATGCCGCGTCCTATGCCCGGCACCTGGAGAAAAGGCATGCGACGATCATTTGAATCCTCTATTCTCAAACTCCGGGAAAAGCGGCAACGCGAGATGCGCCAACCTGCATGGCGGGCAGCGCGATTCTTCCCTATCCGCATGAGGCCGGCCATTGTCCAGGGGTGTGCACAGCCCATCCCTGGGTGTAGCCGGGGCGTGAGCCCATGCAAAGGACACCTCGCCAGCTTCACAACTCCGGCTGATTCCGGCTGCCTCGCGTCGATTTTGCAATCGTTTGCATTGTGAATGAAAGCACCGAAAGATCAAGGCCGAAAACGCCGCCGCGCCGGGTCCGCACAATCCGAAAATGGGCTGCAGCCCTTGCTGCGCATGGCTTTGAAACCGACGGCCCGTGCCCACTACAAGGATGTGTAGTTGACCACCGTCGCGATTCCCGGAAAATGCGGGTTGCTCGCCTGCGCGTGCCGCCTAGTGCGCCGGCGGTGCCGTCGAGCCGCGTACGATCAGCTCCGGGCGGAGCACCACGCTGGCAGCCTCGGCCTTCGCGTTCTCGATGCGCGCCAGCAGCAGCGTCGCCGCCTGCACGCCCATCTCGTGAACGGCAATCCGGATGGTGGTGAGCGCAGGCGTGAGCGCATCGACAAAGGGCATATCGTTGTGGCCGATCACCGAGACGCGCGCCGGGCATGCAATCCCGGCCTCGCGCAGGTAGTCATAGCATCCCAGCGCCACCAGGTCGTTGCCCGCGGCGATCGCGGTCAGCGCGGGAAACCGCGCCAGCAGCGCGCGGCAGGCTTCGCGCCCCGCTTCGCGGCCGTAGCTTGCCGCTTCCACGATCATCCATTCGTCTTTGCGCAACTTGTTGCGCCGCACCGCATCGATAAAACCCTGCTTGCGCTGGTGGCCGGTGGACAGCGAGTCCGGCCCGGCGATATGGCCAATGCGGCGATGCCCGAGCGCCACCAGATGATCGACGGCGAGCCGCATCCCGAGCAGGTTGTCGCTGACCACGCAGGGCACCCGGCCGATATCCTCCCCGCGGTTGACCATCACCACGGGGATGTTCTGCTTGACGCAGTAGTCCAGCACGGCATCCTCGCGCTCGGCGGTCGCCAGGATCAGGCCGTCGACCTGGCGGCCCATCATCTGGTCGATGACAAAGCGCTGGCGCGTCTTGTCGGCGCCCACATTGACCACGATGGGCACATAGCCATGCGAGGCCAGTACGCCCTCGAGCCCGGCCAGGATCGGCGGGAACACGGGGTTGGAGATATCCGGCAGCACCACGCCGATGAGCCCGGAGCGCTTGGTGCGCAGCCCGGCGGCGATGCGGTTGGGCCGGAAGCCGAGCTCGTCGGCCATGCGCAGGATGCGCTCGGCCACCTCATCGGCAACCAGGTGCCGCGTGGCGGCATTCATCACCCGGGAAACGGTGGAGTAATGGACATCCGCCTTCGCCGCCAGGTCCTTCAGGGTAATGCGCTTGCGCTGGTCCATGCGGGCAGGGAGGCTGGTGTGCAGTGAGTGAGAACAAGCCATTTTAAGCGAAGACGCACGCGCCGCGCCCGCATCCTCGCCAACCGCCCTCTCGCGCCTCCTACTGCCCGGCCTGCACGCCGGACTGCCGCACCACCGGCGCCAGCTTGGCGATCTCTGCCTTGATATAGCGCTCGAACTCCTGGGGCGTGGACGTGCGCGCTTCGGCGCCTTGCACCGACAGCCGCTCGCGTACCTCCGGCGTGGCCAGCGCCTTGGCGATCTCGCCATTGAGCGCGGCCACGATCTCCTTGGGCGTGCCCGCGGGCGCCAGCACGCCGAACCATGACTCGAAGGCGTAGCCCGGCAAGCCTGATTCCGCCACCGTCGGGATGTCCGGCAAGGCGGTAGCCCGCTTCGGCGTGGTGACCGCCAGCGCCTTGAGCTTGCCCTGGCGCACGAACGGCATGGCGGAGACAGTGGGCGCAAACATCAGGTCGACACGGCCCGCCATGACATCGGTCAGCGCCTCGCCCGTGCCCTTGTAGGGAATGTGCGCGATATCCACGCCAGCTTCCATCTTGAACAGCTCCCCGCTCAGGTGGGTCGAGCTGCCGGACCCGGCGGAGTCGAAGTTCATCGTGCCAGGCTTGGCCTTGGCCGCTGCCACCACATCCTTGACCGAACCCAGCTTGCTGGCGCTGTTCACCACCAGCACGTTGGGCACCGTCGCCACCAGCGTCACCGGCGCGAAATCCTTGACGGTGTCGTACGACAGCTTGGGATAGAGCGTGGCATTGATGGCATGCCCGACCGATACCAGGATCAGGGTGTAGCCATCCGGCGCGGCCTTGGCGACCAGCCCCGCGCCGAGCGTGCCGCCCGCACCGGGCCGGTTCTCCACGATCATCTGGTAGCGGCCGGATTCGCCCAGCTTGTTGCCGATGATGCGGGCGAGGATGTCGGTCGCGCTGCCGGATGAGAATGGCACCACCAGACGGATCGGCTTGGCGGGATACTGGGGCGGCTGGGCGAGCGCGCCCACGGCGCTCACCGCGAGGGTGGCGCTCAGCAGGATGTTTCGAATCACGGTTGTCTCCTCCACCGCCTCGGGTCCGGCCGGATCGTGGTCCGGCCGGGCTGGGCGGCGCGATGGTCAGGTTCGAGGGTTAGAAGTTGTGGCGCATGCCTAGCGCAAAGGTTTGCGGATCGGCGCCTGCCGAAACGCCGAGGCTGTTGATGGCGAAGTCGTAGATAGCGTTTTTCCTGTTGTTGATGCGGCTGTAGTAGGTAAAGAGCGCGGTGCGCTTTGACAGCAGGTAGTCATAACCGACCGTGATCTGGGTGGCGCCGGTCTGCGCGCCGCTGCGAAAAAACCCCACCGTCTCGGTGGCATTGCCGGCACCGTTGCTGGCCAGTGCGAAACCCAGCCTGATGCTGCCGGGCCCGAGCTTTTGCACCACCGAGGTGTAGTAGCCGTTGCGCGTCAGGTCGCCCGTGGCGGTGCGGTAGTGCAGCCGCTCATACAAGGCGGAGACCTTGGTGCTGGCAAGCTGGTAGGACACGCCCACCTTGATGGCATCGTCGTTGCGGCCCGCCGTCTGGTAGTGCTGGTGAACCTCGTAGGCCAGCGCCACGCTGAGCGGCCCGCGCTCATAGCTGGTGGCGAACGAGTACAGCGCCGGGTTGCGCGGCGTGGTGAGCTTTTCCTCGGGCACGCCCCAGCCCACGCCCGCGCGCAAGCCCCTCCATTCCGGGCTGCGGTATTGCACGATGTTCTGCTCGCGGCGATCGAAGGAGTGCGTGTCCTGGATGTTGTTGGTGCTCGATGCCGAGCCGTTGCTGATCAGCGCCATATACCCGGCGGTGGTCGGGTAATAGGGGTCGTACTCCATGGTGGCTTCGGTGTAAGGCGTGGTCCAGTGCCCCATGAAGAAAGTACCGTAATCACCGCTCAATCCAATGCGAGAGTTTCGTCCCGCAATCTGCCCGGCCCCGTTATCAATCGACAGGTTGCTCTCGATCTGCCAGATTGCCTTGAGAGAGCCGCCAAGGCCCTCCTCGCCCCGCAAGCCGAAGACCGACCGGTTGTTGGTCAGCCGTCCGGTGCCGCCCATCACGGCGCCGTTGGTAGCGGTGCTGGCTCGCGAATACTCGATGCTGGTATTGAGCCGCCCGTAGACCGTCACCGTGGATTGCGCATGAGTGGGCCCGCACACCGCCACCACAGCGAGCGCCCCAGCGCCAGCCATCAGACCCGGCCACGGGTGCCGGGGCGCGGGGCTCGCCGCGCTGTCCTTTGTTGTCTCCTGCCACCCATGCAACCGGTACCTCCTATGCCTCCAGGCATTTCCCATATCTCTCATCCCCTATTGCGGATTCGCGGCGTGGCGCGTCCGTCTGGTCGATTTGAAGTAGATACAAACGTTTGCAATCAAAGTAAAAGTTCAGGGCGGGTACGGCATGGCCAGCAGCAGCATGGCGGGACGGTTGCCGGGATTCTCCACCTTGCGGGCTTCACCCGGCGCCAGGCAGACCGAGTCGTACTGCGACAGATGCGCGACCTGCTCCCCGGTGCTGATGGTGACTTCCCCCTCCAGCACCACATAGTGCTTTTCCATGGGCGAGGCATCCAGCCCGGTATGGCCGCCCGGCAGGATCACCGAGACACCGAGCCAGAGCGATGCCGACGGCCCGGCCTCAAACCCCTGCAGGCGCAGGCAGCGCATGCCCTCGTGGCCGGGCGGGAAATAGGCCGGCGCGGCGGCGAACCGGGTCGTGTTCATGGCATCAGCACCACACGTTCCGGGGCGCCTTGCAGCACCGCGCGATAAGCCTCGGCGGCGCGCGCCAGCGCGAAGGTGTAGTCCGCGTGCACCGGGAAGGGCCTGAGCTGCCCGGCCGCGAACATGGGGCCGAGCTGATCGAAGACCGCCGCGCAAGCGATGCTGTCCATGGCCAGCGTGTCGATGCCCACATACGTATGCTGCCCGCGGTAGAAGGCGAAGATGTCGAACGGCACGGCGCGGTCGATGGTCGAGATGAAAATCTGCGCGGCACCGATCGCCATGGCCTTGTTGGCTTGCTCGAAGTACGGGCTGCCGACCGTGTTGTAGACGATATCCGCGCCGTGCCCGTCGGTCTCGTCGCGCACCACTTCGGCGATGTTGTCGCGGCTGGCGTCCAGCATGCGCACGATGCTGCTGGCGTGGCCGCGAAACGGCCCGGCCTCGCGCTCCACGGCGAAGACGCGCGCCCCCAGCGCGGTGGCAATCTGGATGGTGGCCTGGCCAACCTTGCCGTTGCCGCCGCATACCAGCACCACGCTGCCCGCCTTCGGCAGGCCGGCGCGGCGCAGGCCCTCATAGGCGGTGACAAACGGCACGCCAACCGCGCCGGCTTCTTGCAAAGTTACATTGGCGGGCTTCTCGCGCACCGCGGCAACGTCGAGCGTCAGGTAGCGGCTGTGCGTGCCATCGCGGCGAATGCCAAGCTCGCCGCCGCTGCCCCAGACTTCCTTGCCCAGCAGGTGCGCGGGGCCGTCCACCACCACGCCGGCGTAGTCGCGGCCGGGCACACGCGGCCATACGGCGTGCGGCATCAATCCCAGCGTGGCCTTGACATCGCTCGGGTTGACGCCCGCGCTGGCGACTTCGATGACGCATTGGCCGGAGCCGGGCACGGGCTTGGGAATGCCGACGAACTCGAGTTGCAGCGCGTCGATGTTCGCTGCCTTCTGGGAGACGCGGATAGTGTTCATGATGATGTGATGTTTGTGTATGTGTTCGTGTATTTGCTTGTGTATGTGCTGCCCTGCTCGTTCATGCCGCCCGCAGGCCGAGCGTGGCCCGGGCCTCGTGTGGCGACGCCAGCGCGCCGCCCAGCGATTTGATGATGTCGCGCGCCTTGGCGACCAGCGCTGCGTTGTCCGGGGCGAGCACGCCCTTCTCCAGGTAGATGTTGTCCTCCAGGCCAACCCGGACATGCCCGCCCGCCAGCCACGCCTGCGCCACGATCGGGAACTCCGCCCGGCCAACGCCGAAGGCGGACCAGTGCGCGCCCGGCGGCAGCATATTGCGCGCGTAGAACAAGGTCTCCGGCGTGGCCGCGAAACCGTATTTCACGCCGAGCACGAAGGTCCACAGGCCGGGGCCGTCCAGCACGCCTTCCTGGATGAAGTCGCGCGCCATATGGAGGTCGCCGGAGTCGAAGATTTCAAGCTCCGGCATGACACCCGCCTCGCGGATGATGGCCGCCATCTTGCGGACGTTCCGCGGCGTGTTGATAACCACGTCCGCACCGGAATTCATGGTGTTGAGGTCCAGCGAACACACATCGGGGCGCAGCGCGGCGATATGCGCGACGCGCACTTCCGGGCGGACCAGGGTGGTGCCCGGGGCGGCGTTGCGGGGTTCGTCCTCGCCCGGCACGAAGCGCCCGCCCGGGCCGGTGGTCAGGTTGATGATGAGCGCCTTGTTGCGCTTGCGGATCAGCTCGATCACCTCGGCGTAGTACTCGAGCGCCATCGATGGACGCCCGGTCTCGGGGTCGCGCACATGGATGTGGGCTGCGGCCGCGCCCGCCTCGGCCGCCTCCAGCGCCGCCGTGGCGATCTGCGCCGGCGTCACCGGCAGGCCGGGATGTTGCTCCGGGGTAACGATATTGCCGGTGACGGCGCAGGTAATGATGGTCTTTCTGCTATGCATGGTGAACGTGTTGGTGTCTTGCTGCCTGGAACAATGTGTCTGGGGCGGAATCAGCCAAGCTGGCGCCCGCCGTCGACCACGATGGTGGTGCCGGTGGAAAAGCGCAGCGACGTGGCACAGGCCACGATGGCATCGGCGACGTCATCCGGTTTGCCGATGCGCTTGAGCGGCGTGGTCCTGGCCGCGCGCTCGTTGAAGGCGCTGTCGCGCCCGGGCACGAAATCGGTGTCGACCACGCCGGGCGATACGTTAAGCACGCGGATCTCGGGCGCCAGCACGCGGCCCAGCGATACGGCCATCATGTCGAGCCCCGCCTTCACCGCGCAGTACGCCACGTTGCTGCCCATGCCGGTGCGCCCCGCGATGGACCCCACGTTGACCACCAGCCCCTCGCCCGTGGCCTTCAGGTGCGGCGCCATGGCGCGGATCGCGGCGAACTGGCCGCGCCAGTTCACCGCGAACATCTCATCGATCAGCGCGTCGTCCAGCGCGTCGAGGTCGGCATGCGCTATCGCCTTGGTGAAGCCAGCGCTGTTGACCAGCATGTCGATGCGGCCGTACTTGCGCTGCACGTCATCGGCCAGGCGCACGAGCGAAGCGGTATCGCTGATCTGCGCCACCGCCGCGAGATGGTTGCCCGGCGGCAGTTCGGCCACCGCTCGCGCGGCAGTCTGCGCGTCGCGGCTGACCAGCACCACGCTGGCCCCCAGGGTTGCGAGCTTGCGCGCCGTCGCCATGCCGATACCGCCGGTGCCGCCGAGGATCACGGCAACCTTGCCGGCAAGTTGCGGCGTCGGAGCTTGTTGTTGAATGGTCATCGTCAGTTCTTCCGTGGTCGGTAATCAGTCGATCGGCGGCGTCGGGAAGGTCTGCTCGCCCGGCTCCAGCACAAAGTTGAAATCCAGCGTGTAGAACGGCGCAGGGAAACCGCCCCATGGGCTAGTGCCTTCGTCCACACGCCGGAAATGGCCCACCAGTTCGCGGTGCACGCCAAAGGTCACGTCCGACTCCAGGTGCTCGGAATCGTCGGCGAAGACCTGCGTGACAAGCGTGCGATAGCCCGGTGCCGCGGCGATGAAATGAATGTGCGCCGGGCGGTACGGATGGCGGTTCTGTTCGGCCAGCAACTGGCCCACGGGGCCGCCAGTCGGCACGGGATAGCCCGCCGGGCGCACCGAGCGGAAATGGAAGCGGCCTTGCGCATCGGTCCGAAAGGCGCCGCGCAGGTTCTTGTCCGGCTGCGAGGGGTCCTGGTTGTCATAGAGGCCAACCGGCGAAGCCTGCCACGCTTCCACCAGCGCGCCGGCCAGGGGCACGCCGGCGGTGTTGCGCACTTGCCCCCTCACAAACAATGGCAGCCCCGGCGTCTCGCCTTGCACCACGCAATCCCCGCACGCGTAAGCCGGCGCGCCGCCGCGATAGAACGGGCCCAGCAGGGCGCCCGGCGTGCGGCCATCGGTGATGCCGTTGTTCATCAGCGTCACCAGCGTCGACAGCCCGAGCACATCGGCCGCCAGCACGACCTCGTTGTTGGTAGCGTTGGTCGCATGGCCCAGCGCCGCGACAAAGCGCAGCCCGAACTCGAACTCCTCGTCGCTGGGCCGCACCTGCCTCAGGAACGCGTGCAGATGATCGACCAGCGCGTCGACGACCTCCCGCAGGCGCGGGTCGGTGGTATCGCGCATCGCCTGCTTGACCAGTTGGCTGAGCGTGTGTTCGTCGTCCACCACGGACAGGCCGCGGCCGAGCTTCGAGGCAAGTGTCGTCTCCATATTCATCTCTGGGTTCCATTCTTTGCAAACGTTTGCATTATGGGCCGGGTTCTGGAAAAATCAAGAACATTTGCAATTGGACAGGCCCGCGCGTCCTATGCTGTAGTACGGGCGAGCGCCCTCCTCTTCACAAACATGAACCCCGCCATGCAGACCACGCCACAGTCCTCGCCGCCCACGCAACCGCAGGCAATCGCCAGCCAGGTGTTCAAGGGCGCCATGCTCAGCCTGGTAGCGGGCTACGTCGATGTAGTCGGCTTTATCGCCCTGTTCGGCCTGTTCACCGCGCACGTCACCGGCAACTTTGTCATGCTCGGCGTGGCGCTCGCGCACGCGACCGGTGGCGTGCTGGCCAAGCTGCTGGCGCTGCCGGTGTTCGCGCTTTCGGTGGCGGCGACGAAGATCGCCGTCGATGCCATGCAGGCGCGCGGCAGGCCACCGCTGCCGCCGCTGCTGGTCACGCAAGGATTGTTGCTTGCCGCCTTCATGCTGGCGGGCTGCGTGGCCTCGCCCATGGCCTCGCCCGACATGCCATCGGCCATTGCAACCGGCATGCTGGGGGTGGCCGCCATGGCGGTCCAGAACGCGCAATCCCGGATCGTGCTGACCGACCATGTGCCGACCACCATCATGACGGGCAACAGCACGCAGGTCATCATCGACCTGGTCGAGCTGCGCAGCGCCTCGGCCGACAAGGTGGCCGCGGCGAAGAACCGGCTGCGCAAGATGGTCCCCGCCATCGCCGCATTCGCGGCCGGCGCCGTGTCGGGCGCGTATGCCTATGTGCAGGCGTCGTACTGGTGCCTTGCCGTGCCGATCCTCATCCTGCTGGCGCTGGCGTATAGCTACCGGGCCGGCCCTGCCGCGTCCCTGGCCGGCAGACAAGCGTAGCGCCAAGGCAAAGCCATTGGAGCATGCCTCAGCCGGCGCCCGACGTCCGCCGCGATGTGTCCTATAGTTCAAAGCCAGTGGCAGCCGGCAAGCGCCACGGCAAGGCAAGGCACAAGGAGACGCATGATGGCAACCTGGAAGCCCGATCCCAGTTTCTACCCGTCGCCCCGTCTGGCCGCAAAGGCGCCGCCCGAAGCACTCGCCTACGTGGCGATGTTCGATCCCACACGTACCCAGCCTGACGGCATTGCCGTAGTCGACGTCGATCCCGCCTCCAAGGCCTACGGCACTATCGTCGGCCAGGTCATGGTGCCCAACGCGGGCGACGAACTGCATCACTTCGGCTGGAACGCCTGCTCGTCCTGCCTGTGCCCCAACGCCCCGCACCCGCATATGGAGCGGCGCTACCTGGTGGTGCCGGGCCTGCGCTCGTCGCGCATCTACATCATCGACACCAAGCCTGATCCGTTGCGGCCAGCCATTGCCAAGATCATCGAGCCGGGCGAACTGGCCGAGCGCACCGGTTACTCGCGCCCGCATACCGTGCATTGCGGCCCCGGCGGCATCTACGTGACCGCGCTGGGCAACGCAGAGGGCAAGGGGCCGGGCGGCATCATGCTGCTGGACCAGCAGGGCTTTGATCCGCTCGGGCAATGGGAAGTGGAGCGCGGCCCGCAGCATTTTGCCTATGACGGCTGGTGGCACCTTGGCTTCGACACGCTGGTGACCAGCGAATGGGGCACGCCGGACATGATCGAGGATGGCCTGGTGCCGGAGATCCTGCTCGGCTCGCGCTATGGCAGGCGGCTGCATTTCTGGGACATGACCAAGCGCAAGCACCTGCAGGAGATCGACTTCGGCGAGGAATACCAGCTCGTGTTCGAGCTGCGCCCCGCGCACGACCCCACCAAGGCGTACGGCTTCGTCAACTGCGTGATCAGCCTGAAGGACCTGTCCTCATCCATCTGGGTCTGGTATCGGGACGAAGGCAAATGGGCGATCCGCAAGATCATCGATATCCCGGCGGAGGCTGCGGACCCCGACCTGCTGCCGCCCATCCTCAAGGGCTTCAAGGCGGTGCCGCCGCTGGTCAGCGATATCGACCTGTCGATGGACGACCGCTTCCTCTACGTGTCCTGCTGGGGCACCGGCGACCTGCTGCAGTACGACGTCTCCGACCCGTTCGCGCCCAGGCAGACCGGCTGCGTGCGCATCGGCGGCATCGTCTCGCGCGCCACGCACCCGGGAGCAGGTGGCGCCGCGCTCAACGGCGGCCCGCAAATGGTGGAGGTCAGCCGCGACGGGCGGCGCATCTACTTCACCAACTCGCTTTACGGCGCGGTCGATGCGCAGTTCTACCCGGAGGGCATCGAGGGCTGGATGGTCAAGCTCGACGCCGCGCCCGAAGGCGGCATCCGCTTCGACCCACGGTTCTTCCTGCGCTGGCCGGCGGGCCATCGCCCGCACCAGGTCAGGCTGGAAGGGGGTGACTGCTCGTCGGATTCGTACTGCTACCCATAGACGCATAACGTCATAGCGCCATAACACCGCCGCACCGAGAGCGCCCCCGCCATGTTTGCCACCACAGGCGTGCCGCTGGGCACGCAGTTCGCCACCCAGTGGTCCGCCCTGTGGCCACTCTGGTGGCCATGGCTGGCCATCGCCGCGCTGGGCCTGTTTCACGGCATCAATCCCGCCATGGGCTGGCTGTTTGCCGTGGCGCTAGGGCTGCATCGGGGGCGGCGCAAGGTGGTGCTGCTGGCGCTGCTGCCGATCGCGCTCGGCCACGCCATCGCGGTGGCCCTGGTGCTGGCCGCCACGCTCACGCTTGGCAGCCTGCTAGATCCCCAATGGCTGGCGCGCGCCGGCGGCGCGTTACTGATCGGCTGGGCCGCCTGGCATGCGCTGCGCGGGCATCGCCAGCGCCCCCGCGTAGGCATGCAGGCCGGCATGGCCGGGCTGGCGCTATGGTCGTTCCTGATGGCGGGCACGCACGGCGCGGGGCTGATGCTGGTGCCGGTGCTGCTGCCGTTGTGCCGCGCCGCCGGCGCACCGGCGGCAGGCGGACCGCTCATGCCAGCGCTGCTGGCGCTCGGGCTTCACACGCTGGCCATGCTGCTTGCCATCGGCACCGTGGCGCTGCTGGTGTACGACCGCATCGGCGTGGGTTTCCTGCGCACCGGCTGGATCAACCTGGACCGGGTGTGGACGGTGGCGTTGACGGGGTGCGGCACGGCATTGCTGTTGATGGCGTAGGCCGATGGCAACCCGATAGAATCGTGGGCCTATCGATTTAGCGCAGGTTTTAGCGCCTATGCAAGCTATGCAGTCTCTGACTCCGGTGCGATTGGCCCGGCTGGTGTTCGCCGGCCTGGCGTTGGCTTTGTCGCTCCCGGCAAGCCCGGCATCGCAACAGTGCGACAGGAGCCGTTTCGTGATTGCCATTGATGCGGGACATACAGCCAGCCACCCGGGCGCAACGAGCGCGCGCGGCGTGCCCGAGTTCGAGTTCAACACGCGCCTCGCCGCAACGCTGGTGCCGGTGCTGGCGGGCATGGGGTTCGCCAACGTATTGCTGACCAACGAGCGCGGCGCGGATATCTCGCTGACAGACCGCTCCGAGCTGGCGAATCGCCGCGCGGCGGATCTGTTCCTATCGCTCCATCACGACTCGGTCCAGCCGCGTTATCTTTCCACATGGACCTATGAGGCCAGGCCGCAGCGCTACAGCGACGACTTCAGCGGCTACTCGATCTTTTACTCCGGCCAAAACCAGCAGCCAGACGAAAGCCTGCGGTTCGCGCGCGTGCTGGGGTCCGAGCTGCACGGGCACTGCCTGCGCCCCACCTTGCACCATGCCGAAAAGATCGAAGGCGAGAACAGGGAACTGGTCGACCCGGATCTGGGCATCTACAGGTTCGATGCACTCAAGGTCCTGGCTACCACGAAGATGCCGGCGGTGCTGTTCGAAGCCGGGGTGATCGTCAACCGCGCCGAGGAAGCCCGGCTTGGAGATCCCGCGTACAGGCAGATGATGGCCGAGTCGATCGGCGCGGCGGTCGCCCGGTTCTGTGCCGGCGACAACGGTGCGGCAACAGCAGGTGCTCAATCATGCTTTCCTCCCTGATGGCGCCGGGCGGCGGCGCGCGAACGCGACGGACCGGCCAGTGCTCGCAACTTGCGCGGCATGCCGCATGGGCGACAGTCATCGCCCTGCTCGCCCTATGCGCCGTGGCACCGGTGGCGCATGCCGCGCCCTCGGGGCGGGTCGTGGGCACGCTGCTGCGCACCGGCGAATGGCTGGTGCATCAGTTGCGGGAATACGCGGTCCACGAAGCCATCGGTTTCGGGCTCGACGTGCTCGGCATCACCGAAGCCAAGGCCAATGAGCAAGAACTGAAGACACTCGAAAAACAGCTGGAGGCCAGCCTGGCCGCCAGCGCCGAGAACAGCGCGGCAAAGCAGGCGGAGCTGCGCGAGCAACTCCACGCCGCCGACGTACAGCTGGCGGCGCTGCGCCAATTGCAGACCCAGCGCCTGAGCGCGGCCGATACGAAGCAATTGCGTGACCAGGTCGAGGACAGCATGCAGCGGATCCTGACCGTGATCAACGAACACGAGCGCAGGCTGGACGCCCTGGAGCGCGACCTGAACGCCTTGAAGACGCGCGTGGCGCAGATCGATACGCCGCCCCCGCGCGCGGTGGCGCCGTACAACGCGGGGTCGGGGACGTACAACGCGGGAGCGGCGATGCTGCCGCCGAGCTTCAACTGCGGCAACGCCAGGACCGGGCCGGAAAAACTGATCTGCAATGACCGCCGGCTTGGCGACGCGGATGGACGGCTGGGGGCCATCTACGAAAATCTGCGTTTCTTCCTGAACAGCGCCGAATTCATCCAGGTGAGGGACGACGAACGGCGCTGGATCCGCTGGCGGGATGACCGCCTGGCGACGGATTGCGCGCGAGGCGGGCAGGTCGACATGAACTGCGCCATCGGCCTGTGGGAGACCCGCATCGTGCAACTGCAGGGAAAGCTGAAGAGCATCCAGCAGGCTCGCGGCGAGCCTTACAGGGCAAGCGGGCGGTAGAGGCAAGAGCGTCGTCGCACGGCATGCGCCGCGCCCCCATCCCCTTAGAACTGCACAGTGGCATTTGCCAGGAATGTGCGCGCCGCACTCGGCAACACAAAACCGCCGTAGGTGGTAGTCCAGTAGCGACGATCGAACACATTGTTGACCGCGGCCCGCAACGTCACCGTCTTGCCAGCGTAGCGCGTGGTGTACCTGGCGCTGAGGTCCGCGGTGGTGTACGACGGCACGTACTGGGTATTGGCCGCATTCACCCACATGGCGCCGGTGACCTTGGCGCCGGCCGCCAGCGTCAGGCCGCGCAGGAAGGGCGCGTCATACTCCACGCGGCCGCTGACGATGTAGCTGGGGGTGGCATAAATGCGCTTGCCGTTGACCGCGGGATCGTCGATGCCGGTGGCCTTGGTGTCGAGCCACAGCACGCCGCCCATCACCCGCCAGTCGCGCGCCACGCGCACCCAGCCGCTGGTGTCCAGGCCGGTGTAGCGCTGGGTGCCGTCCTGCACGAAGACGTTGGCCGTGTTGGTGTACTCGTAGCCGCGGTCGACGCGGAACAGCGCTACGTTGGCACCCCAGTCGCGGCGCTCGGTCTTGTAGCCAACCTCATACTGCTTGCTCTTGAGCGGGCCATACGTCTGCGGGAAGTTGGCGTTGGTGTTGCTGGCCGAGCCGCCTTGCTCAAGCGACTCCACATAGCTGACGTAAGCGGTGGAATCATTGTCGGTCTTGAACATCAGGGCCACGGTGGGCGAGACCGGCTTGGCGCTGTAGCTCGCCGTGACATTGGCCGAGCTGTCGAAATTGTCCTGGCTGAAATCGGTGTAGCGCAGGCCGGCCAAGACCGAGAAGCGCTGGGTGAGCTGGATGGTATCGCTGGCGTAGACGGATTTTTGCGTAATCTTGTAGTCGCGGTACGGTACATACACCAGGCCGGAAGCCTGGTTGCTCAGCAGCGTAGGATTGTAGAGATTGTTCTCGCCCAGGAAGATGCCATCGGTGGCGCCAACGCCTGCATCGTTGACGCGCACCTGGGACTGGTAGCCCACGCCGAACACCACATCGTGCTGGATGCTGCCGGTGGAAAACCTGCCCTGCACCATGCCGTCATAGGCCTGGTAGTAAAACGCCGACTTCCAGTTGTACTGGGTGTCGGAGAAGTTGCCGGCGGCATCGTTGACAAAGATGTAGCTGTCCCCGCTGAAGCGGCTCTCGCGCGCGAAGCGGTACTTGAAGCTGGTCTTCCACTTGTCGTTGATGCGGTAGTCCACGCCGGTGCCCACCGTGGTGGTCTCGGTCTCGTGGAAGCTGTAGGGCTGGACGAAGCGGCGCGAGACCTTGCTGGCATCGGCGACCGGCAGGCTGGCGTCGAACCCCAGGCCAAACAGGGTGCCGTTGGTCTTGCGCTTCCAGTACATCACGTCGGCGCTCCATGTCAGGTCCGGCGTCATGCGGAAATCCGCGGCCAGCGATACCACATCGCGACGCAGCTGCACGCCCGGATCGGCCGTGCGGCCTTCTTCATGGGCCGCGTTGAGGCGATAGCCAAAGCGCTGGTCCGGCCCGAAGCGCCCGCCCAGGTCGATCTTCTCGCTCCACACGTTGTTGGCCTGGTAGCCCACGGTGAACTGGCGCAATGGCTCGTCGGTGGGGCGCTTGACCACATAGTTGATGATGCCGCCGGGGCTGCCAAAGCCGTACATGAAGCCCGACAGGCCCTTGAGCAGCTCTACCTGCTCGAACGGTTCGAGCGGCAGGTCGGTGTTCCAGGAGACGAAGTTCTGGCCGTCCACCTTGGTGCCGTTGAGCAGGTCGATGGCCATGCCGCGCACGGCGAAGTAGGAGTTTTCGGTACGGCCGTTCTCGCCCAGGATGGACACCGCTGGATCGTACTTGAACACGTCGCTGGCGGTCTGCGCCATGCGGTCCTGGATCTCCTCGCTGCTTGCCGCCACCACCGAGAACGGCGTGTCGACAGGCTTGCGCTCACCCAGCGCCCCACCGCCAATCCTCTCCGCTTTGGCCGGCTCGGTCAGCCGCTCGGCCTTGACGGTGGCCACTGGCAAGGTGGCATCGGCTTGCGTGGCAGCCGGCGTGGCGGTCTGCGCCAGGCTGGTGGCCGGCAGCGTGGCGAACGCGACGGTCAGGCCGAATACAGCGCTGGCAATGGGCGAAAGGCGGGGCATTGCCTGGCATGCGGCGGCGCGCAGCGGCAAGCGGCGGTGATTGAACATCGGCGGAAACGTCCTTGGGAAGGTTGGGTCTGGCGGGAACCTGGGCTGCAGTGTGGTGCGAAGCGCCAAGCCATTCTCAAACACGAATACGAATGAAAATGAGAATGGTTCGCTTTTTTATCATAAAGCAGGATGCCAGCTCAACGACCGTAAGAAATTTCCCAAGGATTTGTATTCTGTACGCAACATAGGCCGGCAAGCCGGCCTATGGACTGTCACCCGCCCGCCAGTGCCCGCATGGCGCGATACAGGTCGGCCTTGCCTTCGAAGCCGATGCCCGGCAGGTCCGGCATGGTGATGTAGCCGTTATCGACCGTCACGCCATCGGGAAAGCCGCCATAGGGCTGGAACAGGTCCGGATAGGACTCGTTGCCGCCAAGGCCGAGCCCGGCCGCGATATTGAGCGACATCTGGTGGCCGCCATGCGGAATGCAGCGCGTGCGCGACCAGCCGTGCTCAAACAGCATGTCCAGTGTGCGCAGGTACTCCACCAGGCCGTAGCTCAGCGCGCAGTCGAACTGCAGCCAGTCCCGGTCGGGACGCATGCCGCCATAGCGGATCAGGTTGCGCGCGTCCTGCATGGAGAACAGGTCCTCGCCCGTTGCCATCGGCTTGTCGTAGTAGTTGCGCAGCGTGGCCTGCAGCTCGAAATCGAGCGGATCGCCCGGC
Organism: Cupriavidus sp. GW823-FHT07A04; assembly: GCF_058794615.1. Classification (NCBI taxonomy): domain Bacteria; kingdom Pseudomonadati; phylum Pseudomonadota; class Betaproteobacteria; order Burkholderiales; family Burkholderiaceae; genus Cupriavidus; species Cupriavidus sp. GW823-FHT07A04. The sequence goes on along the minus strand of NZ_JBXAHA010000013.1, from coordinate 86,323 downwards.
TCCTCGTACCAGAACAGATCGTATTGCGAGAGGGCTTTCGCATACCGTATCGCGGTGTCCAGGTCGAAGCGCCCGTTGGCATCCACCGCGAGTTTCTGGCCATCCTGCAGCACGCTGAGAATCGAATCGATGCGGCGCAGGTCCTCGTCGAGCGAGGCGCCGCCGATCTTCTTCTTGACCACCGTATAGCCGCGATCGATATAGCTGCGCATCTCGTCCTTGAGCTTGCCGTGGTCCTGGCCCGGGTAGTAGTAGCCGCCCGCCGCGTAGACGAAGATCTTGCGCTCCGGCTTGCCATCGCCGTAGCGCTCGGCCAGCAACTGGAACAGCGGCTTGCCCTCGATCTTTGCCACCGCATCCCACACCGCCATGTCGATGGTGCCGATCGCCACCGAGCGCTCGCCGTGGCCGCCTGGCTTCTCGTTGGCGAACATCGCCGCCCAGATCTTGTGGGGATCGAGGTTGGTGCCGTTGTCGTCGATCAGGGTTGCGGGATCCGCCTCGAGCACGCGCGGGATGAAACGCTCGCGCATCAGCAGCCCCTGCCCGTAGCGGCCATTGGAATTGAAGCCATAGCCAATGACGGGCTTGCCGTCCCGGATGACGTCGGTCACCACGGCGACGACGCTCAGCGTCATCTTGCTGAAGTCGATATAGGCGTTGCGGATCGGCGAGCTGATGGGCACCGTCTTCTCGCGAATTTCCACGATGTTCATTGGAGCGTCTCCTGGAGCGTGGCACGCGGTGCGTGCGCTGAGTGGTAGGAAGGCTCCAGCGTAGCGAGGCGGCGCATGGCTGAGTTTCGCCAGAACGCATTTCACTATTCACTTATGGTTAATACTGGTGCGGCTCCGGGCGGCAATAACCCGCTTAAAATCCACCGGGACACCCATCACTCTTCTCCATCAGTGAAAACCGATATCACCTCGGACCTCGAGTTCTTTGTGCTGATTGCGAGACACGGCAATCTCTCGGCCGCCGCGCGGGCGCTGAACCTGACGCCACCGGCAGCCACCAAGCGGCTCGCGCTAATGGAAGAACGACTTGGCGCGCGGCTGGTGAACCGCACCACCCGCAGCACCAGCCTGACGCGCGAGGGCGAGATTTACCTTGTGCATGCCACGCAGATCCTTGCCCAGCTGCGCGAGATGGAGGATGCCATTTCCAGCAGCCGCGCCGAGCCACGCGGGCTGCTTCGCATCAACGCCACGCTCGGCTTCGGCCGGACGACCATCGCCCCGCTCGTCTCCGAATTCGCCAGGCGCTACCCGTTCGTGGAGGTGCAGTTCGAAGTCACCGACAAGGCAATCGATCTCGTGGAGAGCGGCTTCGACCTCGCAATCCGCTTTGGCGCCCTGCCGGACGGCCGCCTCAACGCGCGTCGCATCATGTCGAACCGGCGCTTCCTGTGCGCGTCACCCGCCTACCTTGACCGGCATGGCACCCCGGCGAGCCTGGCCGAGCTGGCCAATCACCGCTGCATCATCCACCGCCAGAACGACGACGCACATGGCATATGGCGCTTCATGGCAGGGACCCAAGGCGAGATGGTCAGGGTACATGGCACGCTGTCGAGCAACGATGGCGACATCGTCCTGGGCTGGGCGCTCGACGGGCATGGGATTTTGATGCGCTCCGAGTGGGATCTGGCCAAGTACCTGGAGAGCGGGCGCTTGCGGCTGGTGCTGCCCGACGCCGCCCTGCCCCCGGCCGACCTGTTCGTCTATTATCCGGGCCAGCGCGACCAGACCACGCGGGCGCGCGCGTTCATCGATTTCCTGGTCGATCATTTCCGTGCCCCTTTCACCCCGGTGGCCCCGGCGGCCCCAGGCGGTGGCGCATAGCCGGGCAGGTCAGGCGCCTTGCTCGCGCACCAGCGCCGTCATGCGCTGCGCGAGCGGCGAGAGATAGGCGCCGGCCCGGGTGATCACGCCTACGCGCCGGCGCAGGTCCAGTTCTTCAAGCCCCAGGTCGAGCGGGTGCAGCCCGGTCGTCACCGCATTGGAGTTCGTGCCCGATATGCTCAGCATCTGCGTGCCGCGCATCAGGTCGAAGAGCGAGGAGCTGCCAAAATCGGTCTCGATGCGCAGGTTCGGGGCGGCCAGCCCCTGCTTGCGGAACGCCGCGTCGACCTGCTGGCGCAAGATGATATGCGGCCCGGGCAGCAGCCAGTCCTGACCCACCAGATCCGCAAGGGTCAGCTTGCGGCGGCGCTGCAGCGGGTGCGCTTCATCGGCCACCACCACCAGCCGGTCGTCGAACAGTGCCTCCACCGCGAACTCGCTCGCGCGCTCCCTCGGTGTGGGGGCGATGGCAAGGTCCAGCTCGCCCGCCAGCAGCAGCTCCATGAGGTCCCGCGCCAGCAGCCGGCGCAGCCGCAGCCGGGCAACGGGCCGCTCCCGCAGCAGCTGACGGCAGGCGTCCAGCACCAGGGCATTGGGGATCGAAGGCGAATAGCCCAGGCGCAACATGCCCTGCTCGCCGGTGCGGATGCCTTGCATCTCCTTGAGCGCGTCGTCGAACTCCAGCCGGATGCGGCGCGCCCGCACCATGAATTGCATGCCCGCCTGCGTCGGGGTCATGCCATGGGCCGTGCGCTCGAACAAGGGCAGGCCAATCTGCGCTTCCACACGCTGCACCGCCTTGGTCAGGGCCGGCTGGCTGATGCCCAGCGACTCCGCGGCGCGGCCGATGCCGCCATGCGCATCCACGGCCAGCACGTATTCAAGATCTCTCGTCTCCATCGCGACATTCCCGTTGGTTATGTCTTTATAGCCGGTACGGCATTGTAGTGATGTCTCGCATCTTACAGACTACGGCGAAGAACCATCAAGGAGACAACCCATGGGATTCGCTTTCTTCCTGCGCCGCGCGGCGCGCTATTGGGGGGATCACGCTGCCGTGCTTTACAACGACCGCGTGCTGACCTATCGCGAGCTGGACGAGCGCTCGAACCGCCTCGCCAATGCACTGCTGGCCCTCGGCCTCACCCGGGGCGATCGCGTGGCGATTCAATCACGCAACCGCCCCGAGCTTGTCGAGATCGAGTGCGCCCTGTACAAGGCCGGGCTCGTCAAGGCCGCGCTCAATCCGCGCTTCACGGCGGCAGAGGCATCGGATGTGGCCGAGAACTGCGCGCCACGCATCCTGTTTGCCGGCCCCGGATATACCGGCTACTCGCCGGAAACCGCGGGATTTGGATCCGTGCAAACGTTCATCGCGATTGGCAAACCCGCGCACGGCTATGGCGATTACGAGGCCCTGCTCGCAGGCGCGAGCCCTGCGCCGCTCGACATCGCGCCGCAGCCCGACGACCTCGCCGTCCTGCATTTTTCCTCGGGTTCCACGGGCAAGATCAAGGCCGCCATGCAAAGCTATGGCAACCGCCTGGCAGCGTTGCGCAAGATGCTGCAGAGCATGGACAAGCCGGCACGGCCCGGTGACCGCCTGGCACTGATCGGGCCCATCACCCACGCCTCCGGCATGCTGATGCAGCCGTATCTGTACACCGGCGCAACGCTGGTGCTGTTCGACAAGTTCGAGCCCGCGCATTTCCTGGCGGAAGTGGCCAGGCTGCGCCTCACCCATGTGTTCATGGTGCCGGCCATGATCAATATGCTGCTGACCGAGCCAACCCTGGCCAGCGCGGACCTGAGCAGCCTCAAGACCCTGGCCTACGGCGCCGCACCGATGGCGCCCGCGCGCATCCGCGAGGCGTGGGAGCGCATCGGCCCCATCCTGTCGCAAGGCTATGGCGCGAGCGAGTCCACCTCCGGCGTGACCCGCCTATCGACCGACGATCATGCCTACGCACTGGCGCACCGGCCCGAGCGGCTGGCCTCCTGCGGGCGGGCGCTTGGCGAAACAGAGGTCCGCGTGGTCGACGAGCAGGGCCAGGAAGTGGCCGGCGACGACATCGGCGAACTGGTGATCCGCGGCGAGGATGTCTTCCATGGGTACTGGGGCGAGCCGGAGCTGACGCGCGAAGTGCTGGTGGACGGATGGCTACGCACCGGCGACCTGGCCCGGGTGGATGAAGAAGGCTACATCTACCTGGTCGACCGCAAGAAAGACATGATCATCTCCGGCGGCTTCAATGTGTATCCGACCGAGGTCGAGGCCGCGCTTTACCAGCATCCCGACGTGATGGAAGCCTGCGTGATCAGCGTGCCCGACGACACCTGGGGCGAAAGCGTCAAGGCCGTCGTTGCCCTGCGGCCCGGCCGGCAAGGCACCGCGGAAGACCTCATCGCGCACTGCCGCGCGCGCATTGCCGATTACAAGTCGCCGCGAACCATCGACTTCGTCAGCGAACTGCCCAAGAACGCGAGCGGGAAGCTCGCTCGCAAACTGGTGCGCGAGCCGTACTGGCAAGGCGTATCCCGCCGCGTGAATTAAGGAGAACCACCATGTTCGACAACCTCACCAATCCCGTGCTGGTCGAAACCCGCGCCAGCATCCAGCGCTACATCCATGAGGAACTGCTGCCGCTGGAGCGCGAGCTGGGCCTGGGGTCCGAAGATGCCTGGCCGCGCGATGTCCTGCGCGGCGTGTGGCGCCGCTCCAGCGAGCTGGGGCTCTATGCCGCCTGCCTGCCCGTCGAGCTCGGCGGCAAGGGGCTGAACATCGCCGAGCAATGCGCGCTGAAGGCAGACCTTGCCGCCAGCGGCGCAGTGCTGGCGCCGCACGTGCTGGGCGACCTGGGCGGCCCGCCGCGCGTGGGCAATATGCTCAAGTACGCTACGCCGGACCAGCTTGCGCGCTACTTCCAACCCGTCATCCGGGGCGAGAAGTCCACCTGCTTCGCCCTGACCGAGCCGCATTCCGGCTCGGATGCCCAGAGCATCTCCACCACGGCCGTGGTGGACGGCGATGACCTCGTCATCAACGGCCGCAAGCACTACATCAGCGGCGCGCCGTTTGCCGACTTTGCCATCGTCATGTGCGTCACCGATGCCACCGCTTCGCCGCCGGCCATCACGGCCGTGCTGATCGACCTGGACCTGCCCGGCGTCAAGGTCAGCACCGAGTACGTGCCGATGTCGGGCCAGCATATCGATGGCGACATCGAGTTCGTCAATGTGCGGGTGCCGCGCGCCAATATCTTCGGCGGCGAAGGCAACGGCTTCAAGCTCGGCATGTCGCGCATCAACGTCAACCGGCTGCTGCACTGCCCCACCATGCTGGGCCTGGCCACCAAGGCCTATGCGTCCTCGCTGGAGTACGCCGGCCAGCGCCGCCAGTTCGGCGGGCCCATTGCGCGCTTCCAGGCCATCCAGCACATGCTGGCGGACATGGCCGCCGCGCTGTGGGCATGCGAGAGCATGATCGCGCAAACCGCCGCGCTGGCGGACAGTGGCGCCGATCTTCGGGTGAAGGCCGCGGCATGCAAGCTGTTCATCTCCGAGCGCTGCTTCGAGGTAGCCGACAAAGCCGTACAGATTCACGGCAATGTGGGCGTGACGCGAGGACATCCGGTGGAGCAGGCTTTCCGCAAGCTGCGCATGTTCCGGATCTTCACCGGCACCAGCGAGATCCAGCGCAATACCATCGCCCGCGCGATTCTCGAACCCATGCAGGCGAAAGCCTGAGCCGGCAGCGGCTGATCAGACCGACGCAGGCAAACTGCGCAGCCAAGAACTGGAGACACCCCTATGAAACGCCGAACCTGGCTCGCCACCGCTGGCGCTGCCGCACTTAGCAGCATGCTCACGCCGGTGCGCGCCGCCGCCCCCTATCCCAATCGTCCCGTGCGCCTGATCGTCCCGTTCCTGGCGGGCAGCGCGCCGGATAACATCGCGCGCACGCTGTCGGTCGAACTGGGCCGCACGCTTGGCCAGCCGCTGGTCGTGGAGAACATGCCCGGCGCGGGCGGCGTGATCGGCGCGAGCGCCTTGAAGCGCGCCGCCGCGGACGGCTACACACTGGGCATTCTCGCGAACACGCATGTGATCAACGTGCATCTGTACCGAAACATGCCGTACGATCCCGCGCACGATTTCACCGCCATCGCGGCGATTTCCGGCGGCCCCACCGCTCTCATCGTGCCTGCGGATGCGCCATACAAGACCGCCGGCGACCTGATCGCCGCGCTCAAGCGCGCGCCCGGCAAACTCAACTACGGCTCGGGCGGCAAAGGCAGCATCGCGCATCTGGCGGTGGAGGCCTTGCTGCACCAGACGGGCACCGATGCCGTGCACATCCCCTACAAGGGCGCGACGGAGATCATCACCTCCATGCTCAGCGGCCAGACCCAGTTCGGCATGCCCGTGCTGGGCACCGCGACCCAGTACCTGCGCAATGGCCAGGTACGGGCACTGGCGGTGTCCTCATCCACACGCTCCGTCTATTTCCCGGAGGTGCCGACGCTTGCCGAGGTCCTGCCCCCCGGCCTGGTGCTGGACAACTGGAGCGGCCTGTTCGCGCCCGCGCACCTGCCGGCCGAACTCACCCAGCGGCTCTTTGCCGCGGTCACGGAGTTGCAGGCCAGCGGGCGCCTGGATGCGCAGTTGAAGGCCAACGCCGGGGAATTGCGCCGCAGTGCTTCCCCGTCGCAGTTCAACGGCATGGTGGCCGCGGATACCGCCCGCTATGGCAAGCTGATCCGCTCGATTGGCATGAACGGCGACGTCAGCTAAAGCACCGGGAGCCGGCAATGAAACCAGAGTGGTCCTGCCTGAAGGACGTCAAGATCATTGATCTCAGCCAGCTCCTGCCCGGCCCGCACGCCACGACCCTGCTCATGCAGCTGGGCGCGGACGTGATCAAGGTGGAGCAGCCGGGCACGGGCGACACCGCCCGCCAGCTCGGGCCCGCCGTGTTCGCGCAGTTCAATCGCGGCAAGCAATCCGTCGCGCTCGACCTGAAATCCGATGAGGGCCGCGCGGCATTCCTGCGCCTGGTGAAAGCGGCAGACGCCGTGGTCGAAGGGTTCCGGCCCGGCGTGATGCAGCGCCTTGGCCTGGGCTATGACGCCCTTGCGCAAGTGAACCCGGCCATCGTGCTGTGCTCCGTGTCCGGGTTCGGCCAGACCGGCCCGTATGCGGACCATGCCGGCCATGACCTGAACTATCTCGCGCTGGCGGGTTACTGGTCCGTGCCGGTGCAGGTGGACGACAAGGTGTCCCGGCCGCGCGTGCGCGTTTCCGACTACGCGGCCTCGGGCTATGCGGCGCTGGCGCTGGCCGTGGCGGTCATGAGCGCGCGGCAGCATGGACGTGGCCAGCATCTCGATGTGTCGATCCATGACGCCATCCTGTCGTGGACCGCGCATGGCGCCTGGGCCGCGCGCGGGTACGAGGATCGCCCGCACGAATCGCCAACCGTCATGCCGGACAACGATCTCTTCGAGACCAGCGATGGCCGCCATCTCGCCATGGGCATCCTGGAAAACAAGTTCTGGCTCAACCTGTGCGAGGCGATCGGTGCGGATTATCCAGCGCTGCGCGATGCCCGCTTCACGTCGCGGCCTGGCCGCCAGCAGCACAAGCCGGAAGTAAACGGCCTGCTCAAGGGGATCTTCCGGTCGCGGTCCCTCGCGCAATGGGCGGAAGTCTTCGCGCCCTTCGACCTGCCGTTCTCTCCCGCGCTCAGCGCGCAGGAGCTATTCGCGGACCCGCACGTCAAGGCGCGAAACATGGTGCGCGAGGTGCCCGCGGAGAACGCCGTCGCGCTGAGCTTCCCGGTCAGGTTTTCCCTTGGGCTGCCAGCAAGCGACGATCACGTTCCCGCGCTTGGCGAACACAACGGGTAGCAATTCAGGCCAAACGATAGAACATGGAGACAGGCATGCATCCTGGAAGCAGGCATGGCGCCAGCGCGGCGCGTTACGGCGCATCGATCGCCATCGCCGCGATGCTCGCATCCGCATCCCCCCTGGCTGGCGCGCAAACGCCAAACCCGCCCGAGACCACCGACCCGGTCAGGCTTGGCATCATGCAGGGCTTTCCACCCGCGCCGGACAAGCGCGTGACCAAGGCGAACGCGTTCCAGCTCCCCAACCTGCGATGGGCGTTCCGCCATGCGCGGGAGACCTCGCCCACCGCCGGCATCACGCGCGCCGCGTCGCCGCACGCGTTGCCGGCTGCGCCGGTTGCGCGCCTTGACGATGTGACGTTCGACCTCGAGGGGCAACAGGTCAAATTGTCGAGCTACCTGCACGATACGTACACCGACGGCTTTATCGTCCTGCACAAGGGACAAGTCATCTACGAGCGCTACTTCGATTCCTTTGGTCCCCGGCAGCCTCATATCTGGGCTTCGATGACCAAGTCGATCACCGGCTTGCTTGCCGCCATGCTGATCGACGAAGGCAAGCTGGACCCCAACGCGAAGCTGGCCAGCTACGTGCCGGAGCTGGCCGGCAACCCGTTCGGCGAAGCCACGATCCAGAAGAACCTAGACATGGAGGTAGCCGTCAGCTACCCGGCAAGCCTGCCGCCCGATCTGGGCCTGTTTGGCGCCGTTGGCCTGATTGCGCGCCGCGACGGCGCGCCCGACAATATCTACGACTTCCTGAAGGCCGCCCAGGTCCCGCAGCCAGCTGCCGGGACCAATGTCTGGTACTACCAGAACGGTTCCCCGGAGGCACTTGCCTGGGCGCTGCGCAGGATCACCGGCCAATCGTGGAGCGAGCTGGTTGCGCAGCGCATCTGGTCCCGCTTTGCCGAGGACGATGCCTATATCCAGGTCGACCAGCTCGGCACGGAAATGGCCAGTGGCGGCATGAACAGCACGCTGCGCGATGCTGCCCGCTTTGCCGAAGCGATTCGCAAGGCCAGCTCAGGCGAGAACCCGGGCGCCATCGCCGGCAAAGCCGTTCGCCTCGCGCTGAAGCCCAATGACAACCAGGCGCTGTTTGCCACCGGGAACCTGGCAGCCGGCAGAGCCAACTACGCCTACCGCGACTACTGGTACCAAGTCAACGATGGCGACGGATCGATCGAGGCAAGCGGGCGCTTTGGCCAAAAGATCTACATCAACCCGAAGAAGGCGCTGACCATCGTCAAGTTCTCGTCGAGCCCCGACACCGCGCCGCGGCCCACCAGCGCCAACGCCACGTCCGCCGGCTCGACCCAGCGCCGGCCGGCCGAATCTCCGGCGGCATTCGCCAACGCCGTCAAGGCACTCTATGCGGCGATCCCGCATTAGGCGCCGCTGAAGCGTTCAAGCCTGTGACCGCCAGCGCGACGGCGGCACGGCCTCTTCCTGCCGCCACGCGGCGCGCAACGCCTGCGGGCTGGCAAAGCCGCAGCGCTGCGCAACCAGCTCGACTGCCCAGTCGCTGTCCTTCAGCAACCTGCGTGCCAGATCCAGCCGCAATTGCTGCTGGTACTGCTTGAGCGTGACGCCGCACTCCTGCTGGAACAACCGCGCCAGATGCCGATAGCTCAGCGCGAAGCGGCCGGCCAGCTCGCTGTACGACAATTCGCAGGCAGGCTGCCTGGTCAGGAAATCCTGCACGGCGTGGATGACCGGATGATGATGATCGCGGTAGCGCAGCTGCGCATCGAGCGCCGGATCCTGGCCCAGCCTGCGGAACGGCACGACGTTCTCGCGCGCGACCTGGATCGCGGCCAGGGCGCCGAACGCGTGCCGGATAAGGTGCAGCGCGAGGTCGATGCCCGCCGTCACACCGGCCGAGGTGATCAACGCGCCATCTTCGACCAGCACCCGGCCGGCCAGCACCCGGGCGTGCGGATGGCGTTGCTGCAACCGCGCCAGGTGCTCGTGGTGGGTCGTGCAGCTGCGCCCGTCGAGCAGGCCGGCCGCGCCAAGCAGGAATGCCCCGGTGCAGACGCTGGCCAGCGTCACCTCGCCAAGGCGGGGCTGCACCACGGCCTGGAGCCAGTCAACGATCTTCCGGTACTCCGGCGTGGACAGCGCGCTGAGCTCGAGCTTGAAACCAACCACGATCACCACGTCGCCGGGCGCCAGCCGTGCCGGCAAGGCCTGTACCCCGCTCAAGGCTAGGCCTTGAAAGCTTGTCAGCGCCTGCAGCGGCCCGACACAGTGAAGCGCCAGTGGCGAGATCCCGAGCGCGGCCACGGAGCCCAGCACCTGCATCGGCCCGCCAAGATCCAGCATGTGCACCTGCGGCGGCAGCACAAGGAAGATGCGCTTCATCGTTGCCCCCGATCGTTCATCTTCGGATGGCATGATTTTTATCATGCCTGTCATATTTTCGAATTGCCGCGATATTCCCTTGTGATTAGTATGGCAGGGAATTTACTGATATGACATGCCATAGCGGAGGAGACTGAACATGCTGGAACTCAGGCCAAGCTGCGAGCATTGCAACAAGGCGCTTCCGCCGGCGTCGCTGGAAGCGCGCATCTGTAGCTATGAATGCACATTCTGCGCGTCATGCGTGGACGATGTCCTGGGCAATGTCTGCCCAAATTGTGGGGGCGGCTTCATGCCAAGGCCGATCCGGCCGGCGCGCAACTGGAAGGGCAACAACTTCCTGGGCAACGATCCGGCGAGCACGAAAACCAAGCACCGGCCGGTGGATCCGGCCACGCATGCGCAGTTTGCAGCCGCCATTCGCGGGCTTCCTCCCGAGCAGCGATAGCCGGCCCGATTGCAGAAATCCGCCCGCGCCCCTTCTGGTGGCACTGCCACGGGATGTAAACTCTGCTTCCTCGGTCAATGCACCCATGACCATGAAAGAAGAGCAGCGGATGAGCAACGAACTACAGGTTGAAGACATGCAACTCGGCGACGGCAAGGCCGTGGTCAAAGGCGCCTTGATCACCACCCAGTACAGCGGCTACCTGGAGGACGGCACCAGGTTCGACTCTTCCTATGATCGCGGCAAGCCCTTCCAGTGCGTGATCGGCACCGGGCGCGTGATCAAGGGCTGGGACCTGGGGCTGATGGGCATGAAAGTCGGCGGCAAGCGCAAGCTCCATGTGCCAGCTCACCTTGCCTATGGCGAACGCCAGGTCGGCGCCCATATCAAACCGAACTCGAACCTGGTCTTCGAGATCGAGTTGCTGGAGGTGCTGACGCGGGACGATTGATACAGGCGGCAATGCAAGCTGGCGCATGCCGCAGGCCAGGGTTCCATTACAATCCACCAAAATTGCAAGGAACCCACCATGATCATCGGACCCCGCGTGCGCGGCTTTATGTGTGTCACCGCCCACCCCGCCGGCTGCGAAGCCAACGTCAACCAGCAGATCGCCTATGTGAAAGCGAACGGCCCGGTTGCCAACGGACCCAAGAAGGTCCTCGTCATCGGCGCCTCCACGGGCTATGGGCTTGCCGCTCGCATCACGGCAACGTTCGGCTGCGGCGCCGACACGCTCGGCGTGTTCTTCGAACGCGCCGGCACCGAGAGCAAGCCTGGCACCGCAGGCTGGTACAACACGGCGGCGTTTCACAAGGCGGCAACGGCCGAAGGCCGCTATGCCATGAGCATCAATGGCGACGGCTTTTCCGACGAGATCAAGCAGCAAACCATCGACATCATCAAGCGTGATCTTGGCCAGGTCGACCTGGTCGTCTACAGCCTTGCTGCGCCGCGGCGAAAGCACCCGAAGACGGGGGAAATCTTCAATTCCACGCTCAAGCCCATTGGCAAGGAAATCCGGCAGCGCGGCCTGGACACCGACAAAGAGGTGATCAAGGAAATCGCCCTGCAACCGGCAACGCAGGAAGAGATCGATCACACGGTCGCCGTGATGGGCGGCGAAGACTGGCAAATGTGGATCGACGCCCTGCTCGCCGCCGGCGTGCTCGCCAACAACGCAAAGACCACGGCGTTCACCTACCTGGGCGAGAAGGTCACCCACGACATCTACTGGAACGGCTCCATCGGCGCCGCCAAGAAAGACCTGGACCAGAAGGTGCTGGACCTGCGCAGCAAGCTGGCCGCCACCGGCGGCGACGCCCGCGTCGCGGTGCTCAAGGCCGTGGTGACCCAGGCCAGCTCCGCCATCCCGGTGATGCCCCTGTACCTGTCGCTGCTGTTCAAGGTCATGAAGGAAACCGGCACCCACGAAGGCTGCATCGAGCAGGTCTACTCGCTCTACCAGGACTGCCTGTACAGCCAGTCGCCACGCCAGGATACGGAAGGCCGCCTGCGCACGGATGAGAAGGAACTCAGCCCGGATGTCCAGGCCCGCGTGACGCAGTTGTGGGACCAGGTCACCGACGACAATATCTACGCGCTCACCGATTTTGCGGGCTACAAGGCGGAGTTCCTGCGCCTGTTCGGGTTCGGCATCGACGGCGTGGACTATGCGGCCGACGTCAATCCTGCCGTGGAGATTCCCAACCTGGTCGAAGCGTAAGCCGCGGGCACAATGCCATGAACCTGTCCCCCGCCATCCCCATCATCCGGATCTTCTCGGTCGAGAAGGCCAAGGAATTCTATCTGGACTATCTTGGCTTTTCCCTCGATTGGGAGCATCGTTTCGGTGAGGAATTTCCGCTCTACGCCCAGGTGAGGCGATCCGGCCTGACGCTGCACCTGAGCGAGCACCATGGAGACGCCACGCCAGGTTCAACGGTGTTCGTCCCCGTGGAGGATATCGATGCCCTGCATCGCGAACTGGATGCCAGGCAGTATCGCTATGCAAAACCTGGTATCGACTTGGTGGGCTGGGGACGGCAGTTGCAAGTCGCGGATCCGTTTGGCAACCGCCTGCGGTTCTGCGAGCTATCCAAGGACTAGGTTTTTGTTTGGCGACACGCGGCTTGAGGGGAGACCCAGATGGAATACATCGACGTCATCTGGCGGCACGAGCTTCCCTCCGAGCCGGTTCGGCTCGTGTCGGAGCTTGACGGCGAGCGCTTCGAAACCCGGAAGCTGGAATTCTTCCGGGATGGAACCGTAGGTTTCGCGTGCGCCGATGCGGCAACCGGGAGCACGAACCTCGGGCTGGTACCCGTGCCGGCGCTGGCCGAGATCAACGCAGACCCGGAGTTCGACGGCGCGACGATGGCGCCGGAGGATTTTGAAGTCCTCTGGTTATTGCACGCGCGCCCGGCCAGGCATTGAGCGTTTGCGCTAGAGCAGCACCAGCGTCACCAGCAGCGACGCGTTGCTGATCGCCGTCACGTCGTGCATCACGTTGGACTCCAGATAGATCAGGTCGCCCTGGCGCAACAGCCGGTGCGCCCCCTCCACGCCGATATCGACCTCCCCTTCCAGGCACTGCACCGTGATGGGCCCGGCTACCGCATGGGCCGGCATATGCTTGCCGGCGGTCAGCACCAGGCGCATGACCTCCAGGCGGCTTTCCTTGAAGAAGGCGGTCGTGGGCGTCTTGCTGAGACGCTCGCCTAGCGGCAGCACGCTGGCCACCTGGCCGGAAGCTAGATGAGGCAGGGACATGGGCGGCTCCTCTGGTGTGAACGGCGTGAGCGACGTGAGCGATGTGGGGCGTGGCGGGCACTTCAGGGCGAAGCGCCTCGCTCCGGACAATCCATTCTAGTCGTGCCCGCCAGCGATCCGGAAATTAGCGGACACGGAAAAACCCCGATACCTGGCCACCCGCGGACCCCAGTAACATCAGGTGCCATCCCGCATCATGGCCTCGATGGCCGAGACCGCATCGGCCAGGCCGTTTTCGCCCGCCATCCTGGCGCCGAGCTCGCGCGCCCGCGAACGGGCCTCGGCGCCTTGAGCGAACGCGATGGCGCGCGCGAGTGCCGAAGCTTGCAGGTGCTTTCCGTTCACGGCTTCACCGGCGACGCCCGCCAGCCTGAGCCGGTCCGCCCAGAAGAACTGGTCACCCGCGAACGGCACCACCACCGATGGCACGCCCGCCCGCGCGGCGCAATGGGTCGTGCCGGAGCCGCCGTGATGGACAACGAGCGATGTCCGGGGAAACAGCCAGTCGTGCGGCGTGTCGCCAACCACATACACATTCGCCGGCAGCCCGGCGGTGTCCACCCCGCTCCACCCGGGATAGAACAGCGCCCGCCGTCCTGCGCACGCCGTGATCACGGCGTCCAGCATCCTCTGCCGGTCAAACCCGGCCATGCTCCCGAAACCGAAGTACATCGGCGGCTCCCCCGCGGCGAGGAAATCCGCAAGCGGCTGCGGCGCGGTCCAGTCCGGTGACGGCGCGATCCATTGGCCGCAGACACGCGCATTGCCCGGCCAGTCCGCCGGCCCGGGCAACAGGCTGGGCGAAACCCCGTATAGCATCGGATGCCGGGTCCACAGCTGCCGCCGCGGCGGCAGCCCGCATACGGCCGCGCGCGCGGCATTGGTCTGCTTGCGAAACGCCCGCCACAGCATCCCGTTGACGAAGTGGTGGCTCGTGCGATTCAGCCAGCCCGGCAGCCGCGCCTGCGCCAGGAACGGCGAGGCGAAGCCCGCCGTCGGCGTGATCGGGATCAGCCCGGTGCCGATCGCCCTCACGCCCAGATGCTCGGCAGCCGAAAAGCCGGCAAAAGCCGCCAGGCCCGAGACCAGGATGGCATCGCAGCCTTCGCCCGCCGCCGCCACGATCTCCCGCAGCCATGCCTCGGCATTGGCATTGGCAATGCGCGCCAGCGCGCTCGCCGTGCTGGTGAAACCGCGATTGCGCGCCACCACGCCGGCGATCGCAAGCTCCGGCTGCAACGCGCCCTTGATGTCCCCCGCCAGCGAGGTTGTCGGAACACCAAGGACCTTGGCCGTGCCAAGCGTTGCGTCGTCGGCAAGTAGCCGAGCCTGGTGGCCAGCATCCATCAATGCGCGGCACAGTGCAGCCAGCGGGCGGGCGTCGCCCTCCGTGCCGTAGGTTGCGACGATGAATTTCACGGTGTCTTGCGGCTCCTTGCACGCGGCGCCAGCGGTCGGGCGCTTCCCTCCACGAACAGTGTCACCACCACCGCGAACTCCTCGCGCAGCGTGCGCCCCGGCAAGGTCAGCCAGCGCATCAGCGCGCCGAGATAGAGGTGATGGAAGAGCGACGCCAGATGCGCCGCATCGAGATCGTCCCGCAGTTCACCCGAGCGCTGGCCCAGGGCGATCAGCAGCCCGAACACATCGGTCATGTCGCTGGCCTGCACGGCCTCGTCCGGCGGTGGCGCAGCTTCCAGGCTGAGGAAACGAAAGCGAAGGTAGGGCGAAAGGTAGGCGCGATGCGCCTCGCACCAGGCGGCCGAGGCATCGAGCAGCAGCGAGATCGCCGGCCGGAAGCCTGCCTGCTGTTCGACCTCGGGCTGCAGATGCGCCAGATCGGCGGCCAATTGCATGTGGATCCAGTGCGCCAGCACGGATTCCTTGGTTGGGAAATGGTTGTAGAGCGTTCCCTTGGCAACGTCGGCCCCGGTCGCGATCTGCTCCATCGTCACGGCGTCATACCCCTGCGCCTCGAACAGGCCCATGGCGGTCCGGGCAAGGAGATCCAGCGTTTGCGCGCGCTTTCGGGCGCGGCGGCCCGGCATGTCGGGGGCGGCCATCTCATCCATATAAATGAACGATGAACATTATTGAACGACGTTCAAAATATCGTAGCGCGATCCTGGCGGTAAATCAATCCGGCCGGGAACCGTGCGGGATTGCGCTGCGGCCTGCCCGTCGCGCGGCCACAACACACCCTCCTTGGTGGCGATAGCAGATTGCTGGGGCGGTGCTAACGTCTGGCGCACGCTGCGATTCCCGCTGGCGATCCGGCGCGCAACGCGCAACGCAAGCCGCGCCGACGTCCAGTAAGCCGCCGTTGCAGAGACAAGGACCCCGCACCATGCTCAGTGATTTCGATGATCTCGTTCAGGCGTCGATGCAAGAATGGAAGGTGCCGGGCCTTGCGCTCGCCGTGATCCGGGGTGGTGAAACGGTGCTGGTAAAAGGTTATGGCGTGCGCGACACGCAAGCGCCGGCGCCCGTGACGGCGGACACCCAGTTCCTGCTGTGCTCGCTCACCAAGTCTTTCACCACCGCCGGGCTTGGCCTGCTGGTGGACGAGCGCAAGCTCGACTGGACCCGGCCCGTGCGCGATTACATACCGGAGTTTCGGCTGCACGATGCGGTTGCAACCGAGCGCGTGACCGTGCGGGACTTGCTTTGCCATCACAGCGGCGTCCCGCGCCACGACTGGATCCACTCGCCGGGCGACCTGTCCATGGTGCAGATCCTGGCGGCCTTGCGCCATCTGGAGCCGAGCCGGGACGTGCGCGAGGCCTACCAGTACCAGAACCTGGGGTATCTCGTGGCCGGGCATATCGCGGAGCGCATCAGCGGGCAGCGCTGGGAGGATTTCACCACCGAGCGCCTGCTCCGTGCGCTGGGCTTCGCGCACTTCGGGCTATCCATCGAAGCGCTCGCCGCCGCGCCGAACCATGCGCATCCGCACATCATGCAAGGCGACGAAAGCCAGCGTGCAATGCTGACACCTATCCGGGCTCTTCCCGCCGGCGGGCTCAATGCCTGCGTGTCGGACCTGGCGAAGTGGATGCGCTTGCTGATCGATGAAGGCTCCGTGGATGGCAAGCCGCTGCTGTCGGCAGACATCATCCGGCAAATGATGACCCCGCGCGTGCACGTGGGCCGCTCCGTGTTCAAAGAGGTGGGTGAGTTCCACTACGGGCTCGGCCTGTCGCTGGAACACTATCGCGGCGAACGGAAGGTCTCCCACACCGGCAGCTGGGTCGGCTGGGCCAACTCAATGGCGATGCTGCCGGAACGCCGGATCGGCGTCGCGGTGCTGACCAATCGCGCCCCAAGTGCCGTCACCGAACTGCTGACCTACACCGCGCTCGATCAGCTTTGCGGCCACAAGCCGATCGACTGGTTCGACCGGTTCCGCACCATGCGCCGCCAGGCGCTTGCCCAGCAGAAGGTCGACCAGCAGGCGCGCAGCGAATTGCGCCGGACCGGCACCGCGCCGAGCCATCCGCTTGACGACTATGCGGGCGAGTACGAACACCCGGCTTACGGGCGGATCGGCATCACCAAAGAGAACAACGCTCTGGCATGGCGCTGGCGCGGCATGTCGGGCCAGCTCGAACACCGCCACTACGATGTGTTCACCACCCCCGACAAGCCGGCCGAGATCCATCCCGACAATCTCGCACTGAGCTTCGGCTATGACCGGGAAGGCAACATCGACCGGATCTGCGCGCCTTTGGAGCCGATGGTGGCGGATATCGTATTTCGCCGCGCGGCGGGCGGCGACGTGCTCGACCCGGCGTTCCGCGCCCTCTGCGCTGGCAGCTTCATGCACAGCGTGCAGGAGATCAGCGTCACGCTCGATGCGGCGGGCCAGCTATCGCTGCGCATCGGCGGGCAGCAGAGTTGGCCATTGCGGCCATTTGACGGGCGGACCTTTGACCTGGAAGGCCTCCAGGGGTATCGGGTCGCGTTTCGCCGTCCCTCGCCAGACATCGTGGACGCGGTCATCTTCTACCAGCCGGATGGCACCTTCCTGGCACTGCGGCAGGCTATGTCAGCGTAAATCGCATCACGGCCGCGAGCCAGCGCCCTTGTCCATTGCCGCCCGCACCGCATGGCAATGCCAATAACGCTGGCCTGGCACTGATGGCGGCGTTCCCGTTACCTGCTATCCGCCAGCGCCATCCTGGCAAAATCGATAAAGACGCGCAGCTTCTTCGGCATCCCCGTCCGGTTGTAGTAGTAGAGGTAGAGCCCCGTGCGCGGTATCCACGCGTCCAGCACGTTCACCAGCGCGCCAGCCCGCAAATGCGGCTCGGCGTTACGGTATTGCAGGTAGGCAAAGCCGAACCCGTCCAGGGCGGACTGCAGCAGCAAGCCGTTGTCATTGGTCGCGATGCGCCCGGCCACGGCGATCTGCATGGATTCACCGGCTTTCTCGAACTCCCAGCGATACAACGCGCCGGTATCGGCGCTCCTGTAGTTCACGCATTGATGCTTGAGCAGATCTCGCGGGTGCCGTGGCTTTGCCTTGTCTTTCAGGTACGCCGGAGACGCGACCACGCAAAAGCGCATCTGCGTGACGAGTGGCACGATCACCATGTCCTCGTCCAGCACATTGTCGTAGCGGATGCCGGCATCGAAACCCTTGCCGACAATGTCCACCAGGCTGTTATCCGCAATGACCTCGACATTGATGTCGGGGTAGGCCGTCAGGAACGCTTTCAGGATGGGCTGGATCACCAGCGGGATGGCGCTCGGGGGCACGTTCAGGCGCAGCGTGCCCATTGACTCGCTGGAGGATCTGGAAGCATCGCGCATGGCGAGCTCGAGTTCCTGCAGGAGCGGCGAGATCCTCGTCAGGAACCGCGCTCCGGCCTCCGTCAGGCTGACGCTGCGCGTCGTCCGGTTAAGCAGGCGGGCTCCCAGGCGCTCTTCGATGCGCCTGACCGTATAGCTGACGGACGTCACCGGGATACCCAGCGCGCGCGCGGCGGCGCTGAAGCTTTGCTCCTGCGCTACGCGGGCAAAGACCGAAAGGGCCTGGAATTCAGCTGGATTCATTATGCAAATTTATTGCAAAGTCCTTGCCGATTATCTTCCTTCTTCACAGGGTCGGCAACGTCCATACTCCGTTGTACCGAGCCGCCGAGGACGGCGGCTCCCCCTGACGATTCTCCTGGAGAAATGATGAAAACCTGGTTCATTACGGGCGTAAGCACGGGTTTTGGGCGCGCGCTGGCCGAGGCCGCGATCGCGCAGGGCGACAAGGTCGCCGGCACGCTGCGCCAGCAAGCGCAGCGCGCGGCCTTCTCCGCGATGTCCCCGGGGCAGTCTTTCGGCTACGTGCTCGACGTGCGGTCCGGCCCGGACATCCCGCGCGTGGTCGCGCAGATCGAGCGCGAGGTTGGCCCGATCGACGTGCTGGTCAACAACGCGGGGTACGGTTACGAGGGCAGCATCGAGGAAGCCACGCCCACGGACATCCGTGCGCAGTTCGACGTGAATGTGTTCGGCGCGATCGGCGTGATCCAGGCCGTGCTGCCCTTCATGCGCGAGCGGCGCAGCGGCCACATCCTGAACGTCACGTCGATGGGCGGCCTCATGACGTTTCCCGGCGTGGGCATCTACAACGCAAGCAAGTTCGCGCTGGAAGGCATCAACGAGGCACTTTCCAAGGAAGTGCGTCCCTTCGGCATCAAGGTGACCGCGATCGAGCCAGGCGCCTTTCGCACGGACTGGGCAGGCCGCTCCCTGCAACGCACGGTGCGCACGATCGAGGACTACGCGGCAACGCTGGAACCGCTGAGCGCCGCGCGTGCGGCAAGATCCGGCAAGCAGCCGGGAGATCCCCGCAAGGCCGCGCAGGCGATCCTCAAGGTGGTAGCGTCGGACCGGCCGCCGGTGCATCTTCTGCTGGGCACCGATGCGCTCGGCTTCGTTCGCGAGAAGCTCAAGGCATTGCAGGATGAAATCAACCAGTGGGAAGCGCTGACCGTCAGTACTGACCTTACCGATTGAACTCGTTGCCACCGGCACGCATTGCCGCGCTCGCCGCCGCTGCGGCGAGCGCATATGGATTGCACCAAAGCTTCGTTGCGCGGCCCGCGCCAGTTGGCTACTGTCATTCGATCATTCGATATGCCCATTGCCAATTGCCAATTTCCACTGCCGGGAGGAATCGCCGCATGCCATCCATCGGAACCGAGTACCGCGCCAGGACGCCCGCGCCACAGACCGATGTGCTGGTCATCGGCGGCGGCCCTGCCGGCACCTGGGCAGCCATTGCCGCTGCCGAAAGCGGCGCGCGCGTCGTGCTGGCCGACAAGGGTTTCTGCGGCACCTCGGGCGCGACGGCGGCAGCCGGCACCGCCATCTGGCACGTTGCACCTGACCCTGCCGCGCGCGCGGCGGCCAAGGCCAGCCGCTACACACTTGGCGGCGAACTGGCCGAGCCGGCCTGGATGGACCGGGTGCTGGACCGCACCTACGCGGGACTCGAACAACTTGCCGAATGGGGCTACCCATTTCCGCAAGACGCCTCCGGCCAGGCGCAGCGCATCTCCCTGCAAGGGCCGGAGTACATGCGGCTGATGCGCCGGCGCGCCAAGGCGGCGGGCGTGCGCATTCTCGACCACAGCCCGGCGCTGGCCCTGCTGGTGGATGCCGGCGGCGCGGTGCGCGGCGCACGGGGCCTGCACCGCCAGCCCCGCGCGGACCAGCCGGGCGAGTGGACGCTGCGCGCCAGCGCGGTGGTGATCGCCACCGGGGGCTGCGCCTTCCTCAGCCGCGCACTGGGCTGCAACGTGCTGACCGGCGACGGTTACCTGATGGCGGCCCAGGCCGGCGCCGACCTGTCCGGCATGGAGTTCTCCAATGCGTATGGCCTTGGGCCCGCGTTCTCGTCGGTGACCAAATCGCTGTTCTACCAATGGGCGACCTTCTATGACGCACGAGGCCAGGTGCTGGAAGGCGCGGGCTCCGCGCAGGGCCGCAGCGTGATTGCCCGCGCGCTGCAGACCCAAGCGGTGTACGCACGGCTGGACCGCGCGGACGCCAAGGTGCGTGCGTGGATGCGCAGCGCCCAGCCGAACTATTTCCTGCCCTTCGACCGCCTTGGCATCGACCCCTTCACGCAACGCTTCCCGGTGACCTTGCGGCTCGAAGGCACGGTACGCGGCACCGGCGGCCTGCGTATCCTGGACGCGCAATGCGCCACCAGCGTGCCCGGCCTGTATGCAGCCGGCGACGCCGCCACGCGCGAGCTGATCTGCGGCGGCTTTACCGGCGGCGGCAGCCATAACGCCGCATGGGCGATGTCGTCCGGCTGGTGGGCCGGCCAGGGCGCGGCCGCCTTCGCGCAGGATGCGCGCCTCACTGCCGGGCAAACCCTGTACAGCGCCGGCTACGGCAACCCCGCGCACGCGCGGGCGACCCCGGCCGAGCCTGACGCACCGGCACTCGTCAGCGCCGTGCAAGCCGAAGTGTTTCCCTACGCGCGCAACTGGTTCCGCCATGGCGAGGCGCTCACCGATTCACTGGCGCGGCTCGATGCGCTGTGGTGGCAATGGAGCGACGCCGCTGCGCCACCCGGCGCAGAGCATGCCTTGCGCACACGCGAGGCCATCGCCATGCTCGCCACCGCGCGCTGGATGTACCGCAGCGCGCTGGCGCGCACCGAGACGCGCGGCATGCACCGGCGCATCGATCATCCGGGCCAGGATGCAAGCCAGCGCCACCGGGTGATCAGCGGCGGGCTGGACGAGGTCTGGACCGCGCGCGAGAACATCGCCGGCACCACCTGGAAGGTGGCCGCATGATCGAGCTGCTCAACAGCGCGCGCTGCACCGGCTGCAATATCTGCGTGCGCGTATGCCCCACCAATGTCTTCGCCGTCGTGCCCGGACAGCCGCCAGCGATCGCGCGCCAGCAGGACTGCCAGACCTGCTTCATGTGCGAGCTGTACTGCCCCGAAGACGCACTCTTCGTGGCGCCGCTGGCCGACGCCTGTCAGCCGGCGGACAACGCAGCCACCGCGCAGCCCCGCCACGCCGGCAGCTACCGCGCAGCAATAGGCTGGGGCAGCGGCCGCACATCCACCGCCGCGCAGGACGGCAGCCACGCGCTGCTTGGACTGGTCCGGCGCTAGCAAACCAGGGATGAGCCAGGGAATGCCATGAAAG
This sequence comes from Cupriavidus sp. GW823-FHT07A04, assembly GCF_058794615.1. Taxonomy (NCBI): domain Bacteria; kingdom Pseudomonadati; phylum Pseudomonadota; class Betaproteobacteria; order Burkholderiales; family Burkholderiaceae; genus Cupriavidus; species Cupriavidus sp. GW823-FHT07A04. The sequence goes on along the minus strand of NZ_JBXAHA010000013.1, from coordinate 64,801 downwards.
ACCTGATCGACTGGATCACCGCCATCGCCACCGTCGCGCTGGTGTACGCGGCGCTGCGCTATCCGCTCTATCCGCCACGCTTTGGCGCCACGGATGAGGACAAAGACCTTTAGCACTCGGGCGCGAGTTGCGTCAGGAAGGCCATTACGGATTGCAAGCTGATGGATTCAATGCGTCCTTGTTTGGGGAAGTTGATACCAAGTTGGCGCTCGCGCCGATGTCCTCTCCCAATCAGTCCAAGATCGTTTGCAAACGGGCCAGCGCGTCGTCTACCACTTCGGCCGGCGCCCGCTCGACCTTCCTTGCGCCACGCGCTTCAAGATCCAGCGTGCGAACCATGTTCACCAGTGCGACCCCCTGGGTCTCGGTACCGGAACCGGAACCGGACAGCGGCACGGCGAAGCCGGCGAAACGGGCGAAGTCCCCCCCCTGCGTGATCGGTGCAACCAGCGCGACGCCGAGCGCGTTGAACGCGGCGGGTGACAGCACAAGCGCAGGGCGGAAATCACCCTGCTGTTCGCGGCCCGCAGTCGGGTTCAGGTTCACCCGCACGATGTCACCCCGATCAAACTTGACGCGCCTCACCATGCTTCACGTCCGACCGGCTCGAGGTTGTTCCACGAGGTCAGATCTGCGGGCAGCGGCGCATTGGGATCGCACTGCGCAACCAGCTCATCAAGCGCATACCTGTGCCGCGCCGGCTTGAGCATGATCCCCTCTGGGCGCACGTCGACGGCGAGCTTGTCGCCCAGAGCAACCTTGAGTTGTTCAAGCAACGTAGCGGGCAAACGCACAGCCGCGCTGTTGCCCCACTTCTGAATCGACAGTTCCATAACAGGCTCCGTTAGCGTATATCCATTGTAGATACGCCAGCCTCGGACGTCAAATCCTGTATCTACATCGTAGATACGGCTTGTTCAGGGTTGCTTGAAGCATCGGACCGCGCTACATGCGCCTGTCCATAGCCGCGCCCTAATGGCACCCCCACCGCCGAAGCGGTGTCCGCACCGCGCTGCGCCGCCTGCCCATAAATTCAAAAATATTGAACAATCTATCCGGATAAGGCTAATCTAACGCGCCGATGACTCTCCTATAGTTCGTTACATGGACGGCGCGCACAAACAAAGCAACGTTCTGGCAGTCGCAGCGAACAATCAACGAAATTCAACGAATTTTAAGATACTGGAGAACATCATGACCAAGACCTTCGCCCTCAAGCTCGCTTCCACCCTCGTGCTGTCGCTCGCCGCCATTGGCGCCGCCCAGGCCGCTTCCGCCAAGGACACCCTCGCCGGCGACAAGTACGGCTATGCATTCCGCACCTCGGTCCCCGCCGACAAGTATGGCTACGACTTCCGGTCCACCGACACCTTCACCGACGGTGCGCGCAGCGGCAAGCTGGATACCTTCACCGACGGCGCCCGCATCGCCGGCCTGGACCGCTCGGGGGTTTCGGCTTCGCCGGCCCGCGGATTCGATGCCTACACCGACGGCGCACGTGCCGGCAAGTTTGACCCGTACACCGATGGCGCGCTGGTTGCCGGCCTGGATCGCACCGGCGTCTCGGCTACACCGGCCCGCAGCTTCGATGCCTACACCGACGGCGCTCGCAGCGGCAAGGTCAATGTCTTCACCGAAGGCGCCAACGCCTGATGCATCCGTTAGCAAGAGGTTTCACCGCGCGCGGTGCCGGCTGACAGCCGCGCCGCGCGCTTTGCCTTGAAGCGAGATGGAACCGGTGAGCTAACGGCTAACGGCTAACGGCTGGATTGCATTTCGCCGTCCACCCGCACCGCAAGGCCCAGCGGATTGCCCGCGCGCAGCGCTTGCGGCAGCAAAGCCGCGGGCATGTCCTGGTAGCAGACCGGACGCAGGAAACGCGCGATCGCCAGCGAGCCAACGGAAGTCGAACGCCCGTCCGACGTGGACGGATATGGGCCACCGTGCACCATGGCGTGGCTGACTTCCACACCCGTGGCGAAACCGTTCACCAAGATCCGGCCCACGCGCCGCTCCAAGGCTGGCAGGAAGCTGCGCGCGGTGTCGTAATCGGCTTCATCGACGTGGATGGCGGCGGTCAATTGCCCTTCGAGGGATTCCACCACGCGCTGCATGGTGGCCAGGTCCGGGCAACGCACCACCAGCGACGCCGCGCCGAAAATCTCCGCGCGCAGGGCCTCGTGTTCAAGGAACGCTTGCGCGGTGGTGGAGAACAATGCGGCCTGCCCCTGGTATCGCACACCCCCCTGGCCACGCGCTACGGTGTTCACCTGCGGATGGCAGCCGATGGTTTCCACCCCGGCGCCGTAAGCGCGGTGAATGCCGGGCGTGAGCATGGTTGAAGCCGGGATCTGCGCGATCGCCGCTTCGGCCGCTGCCAGGAAGCGCTCCAGATCCGGGCCGTCAACGGCAAGGATCAGGCCGGGATTGGTGCAGAACTGGCCCGCGCCCAGCGTCAGCGAGGCAGCGAATGCCTTGCCGATGGCATCAGCGCGGTTGCCCAGCGCGTGCGGGAACAGCAGGACCGGGTTGATGCTGCTCATTTCCGCGTAGACGGGAATCGGCTCGTTGCGGGCCGCGGCAAGCTGCATCAGCGCGGTGCCGCCGGCGCGCGAGCCGGTGAAGCCGACCGCCTTGATGCGATGATCGCTGACCAGCCCCTGCGCGATCTCCAGCCCGGAGTCGAACAGCAGCGAGAACGTGCCCTCGGGCAAGCCAAGTTCTTCCACCGCCCGCTGGATCGCACGGCCGACCAGCTCCGAGGTACCGGGATGCGCCGGATGCGCCTTGACGACGACCGGGCAGCCGGCGGCGAGCGCCGACGCCGTGTCGCCACCCGCCACCGAGAACGCCAGCGGGAAATTGCTGGCGCCGAACACGGCCACCGGGCCCAGCGCGATGTGGCGCAGGCGCAGGTCCACGCGCGGCACCGGCATGCGCTCGGGCTGCGCGGGATCGATGCGCAGGCCGAGGAAGTCGCCCTGCCGCACCACGCCGGCAAACAGGCGCAACTGGCCCACGGTGCGCCCCCGTTCGCCTTCGATGCGGGCGCGCGGCAGGCCGCTCTCGCTGACGCAGCGCGCAATCAGCGCGTCGCCGAGCTCCAGGATATTGGCAGCGATCTTCTCGAGGAGCGCAGCGCGTTGCGCGAGCGGCGTTTCGCGATACACATCGAACGCCTGCGCGGCCAGCGCGCAAGCCTGGTCCAGTTGCGAGCGCGTGGCGCCGCCAAAAGCCGGTGTCAGGGTTTCGCCGGATGCGGGATCGATGGCCCGGATCTCGCCATGGGTGCCGCGCACCGACTGGCGGCCAATGAGCAGTTCGCCTGTGAGGTTCATCTTGGGTCCTTGAAATGAAAAAGCGGCGCGTCAGCGGCGCCGCCAGTCGTTCGATATGGGTTAGGAGATAGGGGATAGGGGTTAGCGGCTCGCGTCAGCCACGGCTCGCCTCACTTGCCCCAGCGCAGCACCATCGGATCCAGCCGGCGCGCGATCTGCAGCAAGCCGGCACGCGTGGCCGGGTGCATGGGCTGCAAGGGATGGCGCAGCGCGTCGGAGGCAATCACGCCGCCCTCCTTCATCAGCGCCTTGGCGGTTGCCAGCCAGCCTTGCCGGTTCTCATGGTTGATCAGCGGCAGCCATTGCTGGTAATGCTGCGCGGCCAGCTCCGTGTCGCCGGCCTGGTAGGCATCCACGATCTTGCGGATGCCATCGGGGAAGCCCGCGCCGGTCATCGCGCCGGTGGCGCCGGCATCGAGGTCGGCCATCAGCGTGATGGCTTCCTCGCCATCCCACGGGCCGACGATGGCGTCGCCGCCAAGCGCGATCAGCTCGCGCAGCTTTACCGCGGCTTGCGGCACCTCGATCTTGAAGTACGAGACGTTGGCAATCTCCTTGGCCATGCGCGCCAGGAACGGCGCCGACAGCGTGGTGCCGCTGACAGGCGCGTCCTGGATCATGACGGGGATATCGATCGCCGCCGAGACGGTCGCGAAGAACTCGTGGATGGCGCGCTCGGGCACGCGGATGGTGGCGCCGTGGTACGGCGGCATCACCATCACCATGGCGGCACCGGCATCCTGCGCGGCACGGCTGCGCTCGGCGCAGATGCGCGAGCTGAAATGCGTGGTGGTGACGATCACCGGAACGCGGCCGGCCACGTGCTCGAGCACCGTGGTCATCAGCAGGCTGCGCTCATCGTCGGTGAGGACGAACTGCTCGGAGAAATTCGCCAGGATGCAGATGCCGTTGGAGCCGGCGTCGATCATGAAATCGATGCAGCGGCGCTGGCCGTCGAGGTCGAGGCCACCCTGCTCGTCGAAGATGGTGGGCGCCACCGGGAATACGCCACGGTAGGCGGGATGGATATCGGGCATGGTGTCTCTCTCCTTGTTATGGCTGGGCGACTTGCGGCAGGGAATGAATATACGGCGCGCCACGCCGCGCTGTATATTGAAACATTTCCATCTCGTGATCGCTTTTACGACTCACATGGCCGCTTCACATGGCCGCTCACATGACCGTCATCCTTCCGGAACCAGAACGCACATGAAAGCCACGCTGGACGTGCTGATGTCCCGCCTGCGCATGAAGCAACTGCAATTGCTGATCGCGCTGGACGACCACAAATCGCTGCACCAGGCCGCGTCGGCCATGGCCATGACGCAGTCCGCGGCCAGCAAGGCCTTGCAGGAACTGGAAGGCATGCTCGATGCGCCGCTGTTCGAGCGCTCCAAGACCGGCATGCGGCCGAACCAGTTCGGCCACTGCGTGATCCGCTATGCCCGCCTGCTGGCAACGGACCTGACGTCGCTGTGCCAGGACATGGCCGAGATCCGCTCGGGCCGTGGCGGGCACCTGGCCGTGGGCACCATCATGGGCGCGGTGCCGCAGGTGCTGGTGCCGGCGCTCGATGCCATGCAGGCCGACCAGCCGAATCTGTCCATCGAGATCGTCGAGGACACCAGCCTGCGCATGCTGACGCTGCTCGACGATGGCCGGCTGGACCTCGTCATCGGTCGTGCGCTGGTAAGCGACCAGCCCGCCAGCTATCAATACGAGCCGCTGGGCGACGAGCCGATCTCCGTGGTGGTGGGCTATGCCCACGCGGCGCCGCGCGGCCGGGAACTGGGCTTTGCCGACCTTGCCGGCTACCGCTGGATCGTTTATCCCGGCCAGATGCCCATGCATGCCCTGCTGCAGCGGGAGCTGGACATGGCGGGACTGGGCATGCCGCCCAACGCGATCTCCACCTCCTCCACCTTTGTCACGGTGACCATGCTGCAGCGCAGTGCCAGGCTGGTATCGCTGCTGCCGACCAGCGTGGCGGAGCTGTTTGCCCGGCAAAAGCTGCTGCGGATCCTGCCGGTGCGGATGCAGTCCCGGCAACAGACCTTCGGCATCGTAACCCGGCGCGGGGGCACGCTGTCCGCCGCGGCCGGCCAGCTGATCAAGCTGCTGCATGCCGGGTGCTCGCCAGCCTGAAAGGGCATTCAAGACACACCGGGGGGCTTCCCCACGTATTCCCGCAGGTAATCACCCATTCAATAAACATCATTAGTCAGATATCACTGCCATCCCTATAGTCTGGCTATCCGCGCATCAGCGCATCAGCGCAGGCCCATAACAATGATGGAGACAACGATGAAACGATGGATGTCCGGCGCCCTCGCCGGCTTGCTGGGAATTGCCGCCGCCATGACCTGCGCCTACGCGCAAGACACCCGCCCGGTACGGTTGATGGTGGGTGCCGCGCCCGGCGGCGGCACCGACGTCATGGCCCGCATCGTCTCCGACAAGCTCGCCGCCATCCTCAAGCAACCCGTGGTGGTGGACAACCGGCCCGGCGCTTCCAACACCATCGCCGCCGACATTACCGCCAAGTCCGCGCCCGATGGCAATACGCTGCTGATGGGTGTGGTCACCTCGCAAGCCATCGCGCCGCACCTGCTCAAGCTGCAATTCAATCCGCTCAAGGACCTGGTGCCGGTGGCGCTGGTGTCGTCGGTGCCTAATGTGCTGGTGGTCAACAACCAGGTGACGGCGCGCGACGTCAAGTCGCTGGTGGCGCAGATCCAGGCCAATCCCGACAAATTCCGCTATAGCTCCTCCGGCGTCGGCAGCACCCAGCACCTGGCCGGCGCGGCGTTTGCGCACCAGATCCATGGCAAGTTGCTGCACGTGCCCTACAAGAGCAGCAGCAGCGCGCTGGTGGACCTGATGGGCGGACAGGTCGACATGAGCTTCGAGACCATGCCGTCCGTCATCAACCATATCAAGGCCGGCAAGCTGCGCGCGCTGGCGGTCACCGCCGACCAGCGCTCGGCGCTGTTGCAGAGCGTGCCCACGCTGGCCGAAGCCGGCGTGCCGGGCATCCAGACCAATGCCTGGTACGGCGTCTACGCCCCCGCCGGCACGCCACCCGCCACGCTGCAAAAGCTGGGCGCCGCGCTAGCCACCGTACTCAAGGATCCCGACACCGTGCGCCGCCTGAACGACGTAGGCGCGCTGCCAGGCACGCTCAATGCCGCCCAGTTCGATGCCTTCTCGCGCGCCGAATATGCACGCTACGGCAAGATGATCGCCGAGCTCGGCGTCAAGCTGGACTGAACCAATATCTCCCGATCACTCTGAGAACCCCATGACCCAACGACCCAGAATCGCCATGGTGCTCGGCGACCCCGCCGGCATCGGCCCCGAACTGATCGCCAAGCTGCTCGCGGACCCCGATACCGCGGCGCGCGCCGATATCCTGCTGATTGCCGATCGCGACGAATGGCGTCACGGCATGCAGGTGGCCGGTGTTGACATCGCACTGCGCGAAACCGATGCGCTGGTGTTCGCCGGCAATGACAGCAACAATGCGGCGCGCCTGTTCCACTGGCAGCTCGACGGCAAGCCCGCTTACCAGCGCGGCGTGGCCAGCGCCGAAGGCGGCCGCTACAGCCTCGGCACGCTGGCACTGGCGCTGGAGCTGGCCGACGCCGGCAAGGCCGATGCCATCCTGTTCGGCCCGCTCAACAAGAGCGCGCTGCATGCCGCCGGCATGGGGCATAACGACGAGCTGCACTGGTTCGCCGAGAAGCTCGGCTACCACGGCGCCTTCTGCGAGTTCAATGTGCTCGATGGCCTGTGGACCTCCCGCGTGACATCGCACGTGGCGCTCAAGGACGTGCCCGCAATGATCAACCGCGCCAGCGTGGGCGACGCCATCGACCTGATCGACCAGGCCCTGCGCGGCGCCGGCATGGCCCGCCCGCGCATTGCCGTGTGTGGCCTGAACCCGCACAACGGCGACAACGGCGCCTTCGGACGCGAGGAGATCGACATCATCGCGCCGGCCGTGGCCGACGCGCAGGCGCGCGGCGTGGCGGCCGATGGCCCGTTCCCCGCCGACACCATCTTCCTCAAGGTGCAGGGTGGCCCGGCGCAGCGGCAGTTCGACGCCATCGTCACCATGTATCACGACCAGGGCCAGATCGGCATCAAGCTGATGGGTTTCTCGCGCGGGGTCACCGTACAGGGCGGCCTGCCGGTGCCGATCACCACGCCGGCCCACGGCACCGCCTTCGATATCACGCAGCAAGGCCGCGCCGACCTCGGCGCCACGCTGCAGGCTTTCCGCATTGCCTGCCAGATGGGCAGCAGCCGCGCAGCCCGCCAAGGCCAGTAAGCCCACTAAGCCCGCCACCCATTCGCCACTGGCAACCAAACCCACGGAGACTCTCTTGAAAATCACCAGCATTCGCACCCGCGTCTTTGAATGGAAGGGCAAGACGGTGCCCCCGCAGGCCCACTTCTGCACCAACGCCACCGACATCCTGTTCGAGCGCGGCGACGCCATGGGCTCCTTCCGCTTCCACGGCTGGCTGGTGGTGGAAGTCGAGACCGACACGGGCCTCGTCGGCATCGGCAACTGCGCGCTGGCGCCGCGCGTGGCCAAGGAAATCATCGACCAGTACCTGGCCCCGATCGTGATCGGCCAGGACCCCTTCGACAATGAATACCTGTGGCAGAAGATGTATCGCCGCACCCATGCCTGGGGCCGCAAGGGCATCGGCATGGCAGCGATCTCGGCGGTCGACATCGCGCTGTGGGACCTGATGGGCAAGGCCGTGGGCAAGCCGGTGTTCAAGCTGCTGGGCGGGCGCACCAAGGAAAAGCTCTGGTGCTACGCCTCCAAGCTCTACAACAACGACGACCGCGACGCGTTCCTGGCCGAAGCCCAGAGCTATCTCGACCAAGGCTTCACCGCCATGAAGATGCGCTTTGGCTATGGCCCGAAGGATGGCCCCGCCGGCATGCAGAAGAACATCGAGCAAGTGCGCCTGCTGCGCGAGCTGGTGGGCGACAGCGTCGACATCATGCTGGAGTGCTATATGGGCTGGACGCTGGAGTACGCCCGCCGCATGATTCCGCGCCTGGCCGAATTCAACCCGCGCTGGCTGGAAGAACCGGTGATTGCCGACGACATCGAAGGCTACGCCGAACTCAAGAAGATGAGCCCCTTCCCCATCTCCGGCGGCGAGCATGAGTTCACCTCCTACGGCTTCAAGGACCTGCTGGAGCGCCGCGCGGTGGACGTGATCCAGTACGACACCAACCGGGTTGGCGGCATCACCGCCGCGCAGAAGATCAACGCCATGGCCGAGGCCTGGTCCGTGCCGGTCATCCCGCACGCGGGCCAGATGCACAACTACCACCTCACCATGGCCTCGACCGCATCGCCGATGTCCGAGTTCTTCCCGGTGCACGACGTGGAAGTGGGCAATGAGCTGTTCTATTACATCTTCAAGGGGGAGCCGGCGCCGGACAGGGGGTACCTGCAATTGGACGATAACTTGCCGGGGTTGGGACTGACGTTGAATGAAGCGTATTTCGGGGAGTTCGAGATTATTGAGTGAGGCCGAAGCCGTCTGCGGCGCCCGAGCGCATCGGACAGGGCCGGGGGGGCCCTGCGACAAGCGCCGCCGGCCCCATACTC
>NZ_JBXAHA010000013.1:0-55809 GCF_058794615.1 Cupriavidus sp. GW823-FHT07A04 | reverse complement strand
CCCCCCCCCCCCCCCCCCCCCCCCCCCCCCCCCGGCCCCGTATTCGCTGCCTGCATCCGGACGAACGGCTTGCGCGCTCCGGCAAGCCGCGGTTGCGAGCGATGCATCAGAAAACATGCCGAAGCCCGACCATCGCACCCACCTTGCCACCTACCCTTCCTTGCGACTTGATCAGCGCGTATCCGCCAGTGATGCGGTTGTAGTCGGCTTCGAAATAGACATCCGTGCGCTTGGATAAACGGTAGTCGGCGAGAAGATAGGCGGCCGAGCGCCGGCCGCCCGGGTCCTTCTGCTCATCGTGGAATGCGCCCACGCCGACCAGCCAGGCCGGTGACCACTGATAGCTGACGCCGCCGATGATGACTTCGTTTCGGGTGCCAGTGGCGCTGTAGCGGTTGGAGAGGTATCCGGCAGTCGCTTTCAGGCGGCCGCTCGCGTATCCGGCCGTAGCGCCCACGGTCTTTCTTGCCTGCGCGCCATTGGCACTTCGGGCCTGCTGGTAAGACGCACTCGCCTGGAATTTCTTGTCATCGTAGCCGAGGCTGATCCCGGTGCTGGCGTTGGCGCGCGTGTTGCCGGGCACTTCACCGAAGGCGTGGTGCGCGGCCAGCTTCCAGCTGCCGGCCTTTCCTTCATATTTGACCGCATTGTCTTGCCGGCTACCGGTATAGACGCGAGCGATCGCCAGCGTGTCCAGGTTCGGGTTGCCGAAGATCTGCGCGCCTGCCATCGCCTGATAGGCGACGCCATACTGGCGGCCCAGCGTGATCGCGCCGAAACGGCTTTGCATCCCGACAAAAGCCTGCCGGCCGAACAAGCGCCCCGTGCCACCGGATGACGCTTGGCCATAGCCCGCGACGGATGACTGCAGGGCGCTTCCGGTGCCGAGGTCAAAGCCCGCTTCCAGCACATAGACCGCCGCAGTCCCTGCGCCGAGATCCTCTCTACCCCGCAGTCCGAATCGCGACCCGTTCAGCGCGCCCTCCGATAGTTCGAGCTTGCCGTCCCTGGCCGTATTAGCGTTGGTCGCGTACCGGATGCCGGCGTCGACGATGCCGTACAGCGCCACGCTGGATTGGGCATGCGCGGCGCACGCCATCAGTGTAGAGATCGCACCGAGCGAAGTGTGCTTTGCGACGCGAATGGCGAGCCGGTATTGGTTCATTTGTCCCCCGTGGTCAGGTTTTGTGAGGCCATGTTGCAAGGCCATGCTGTGAGGCAAGGGCGTGTGCGAATCGCGCGATGCACCGAGCTTGACTGGGCTGGCGCCGCACACCGGGAATTGCCGGAGTCAGTCCGTGGTCATGCCGGCCGCCTGAACCACCCGCTTCCATTTGGCGACCTCGGCGCTCACGAGCGCGCCGAGTTCCTGTGGCGTGCTGGTCTGCACGTAGGCGCCCTGCTCCGCGATCTTGTCCGCGACCTCCTGATCGCGCAGCGCTGCATTGAGTTCCGCATTCAGCCGGGCGACGATCTCCGGGGGCGTGCCCGCGGGGGAGAACATGGCATACCATTGATCGACCGCGACATCGATCCCCAGCTCGTTCAGTGTCGGCGTGTCCCTCAGCAGCGGCGTGCGCTTGCTGCTGGCCACGGCGAGAACGCGAACCTTGCCGTTGCGGATCTGCGGGTAGGCGGTGAACAAGCTCGGGAACATGATCTGCGTATTGCCGGCGATCGTATCGACCAGCGCCGGCGCGGATCCCTTGTAGGGCACGTGCACCATCTGCGTCTGCGTGGCCTGCCTGAATAGTTCCGCGGCGGCATGGGGCGCGGTGCCATTGCCCGCGGAGGCGTAGTTCAGGTTGGCATCCTTGGAGCGCGCCAGGTCGATCAGCTGCTTCATGTCGCCGGCTTTCACCGTCGGGTTGACCACAACCAAGGTGGGGGAACTTGCGACCATGCCGATCGGCGCGAAATCCTTTACCGGGTCGTAGCGCAGCTTCTGAAGAGCCGGGTTGATCCCATGCGTCGCGATGTATCCGAACAGGATGGTATGCCCGTCCGGCTTGGCCCGCGCGACATACTCGGAAGCGATCGCGCCGTTGGCGCCGGCACGGTTTTCCACAACCACCGGCTTGCCGAGCGACACGCTCATGCGCTGGGCGATCACGCGCGCCATGGCATCGTTGCCGCCACCCGCCGAGGTTGGAACGACGATCGTAATGTTCTTGTCGGGGAAGGCGTGCGCCACGCCGACAGTGAGGGCCAGCGCGATGGCACAGGCGTGCCTGAAGGTACAAGCCATGATGGTCTCCTGGTGTTTTTTTTCGTGATGCGATGCAGGTCGAAGCACCCTGGGCGTCAGCCCAGCACTTCGTCGGGAACGGACAGCATGCCTTTCATGATGCGTCTGGCGGTGCGCACGAGCCCGATACGCCGGAAGCGCGGCAGGCCGCCATCACGCTCCAGCTCGACGTGGACTTCGATGCTGCCGGCAGGGTGATGCACCACGATGCGGCCTTCCGGCGAGGGCGTCGAAGCAAGCCCGTTGGCCACTGTCCCAGGCACGCAATATGCCGCCGCAATGCCGACTGCACCGGTCACGGCGTGTGCCGCGTGGCAATGCGAAGGGGTGAAATAGCGTGACGTGATCTCATTCGCCCTGCCGTAGCGGCTGACGAGAACGGGCTTGGGAATGACGCTGTTGCTGACATCGCCCAAGCCCATCCGGCGACCAGCCTCCCTGCGCATCGACTCCAGCCGCGCGAGCATCTGCGCATTGGCATCGAGCGCCGTGGGTGTTTCGTCTCCACGCACGCCGAGCGACACCGCATGAACGACAACGAGAGGCATGGCGGCATCGATACAGGTAACCGGGACCTCGTCTATCACGTCGATCGTGTTCCCGGTCGGGAACATGGCGCCGGTCACGCGCCCCCATGCATCCAGGAAGTTCAGCATGATCGGGGCTGCTGTCCCGGCAACCCCATCGATCCGCGTATCGCCGGCGTAGGTCACCTGACCGCCCGGGGTCTGGACCACGGCTTCGACGACTGACGAGGTATTGACGTTGAAGATGCGGATGGTAGTCGCGCACTGGCCGGCCCGGACCAAGCCCTCCTCGATGGCGAATGGCGCCACGGCGGCGAGCATGTTTCCACAGTTGGGACGGGTGTCTACCCGATTCTTGTCAACCGCAACCTGCGCAAACAGATAATCTATATCGCATCCTGGCCGAAGCGAACACGATACGATCGCCGCCTTGCTGGTCAGCGAACTGCCACCGCCAAGCCCATCGACCTGCAAGGCATGGGGCGAGCCCATCGCCGACAGCAATACCTGATCCCGCCTGGCCGGGTCATCGGGCAGCCAGTCCGCACGGAACAAGGGTCCGCGGGAAGTGCCGCCACGCATCAATACACAGGGAATGTCTTTGCTCATGCATTTATGATGTCCTCAAGGTAATAATTTGTATATTGCAATCCCAGGAGACATCGTTGCATGGCACGCATCAATTTCGATTTGCAGGAACTGCAGGCATTCGTGGCCGTAGCGGACCGGCTGTCGTTCCGCGCGGCCGCGGACGACCTCCACCTCTCGCCGCCGGCACTGAGCAGGCGCATTGAAAAGCTGGAAGGCATCCTGGGTGTCAAGCTGTTCGAACGCAGCACGCGCCACGTTGCATTGACGAACGTCGGACGCCTGTTCCTGGATCACGCACGGGCAGCACTCGAGGAGCTTGAGGGAGGGGTGCTGAACATCACGGACCTTGCCGCGCAACGCAGCGGCCTGGTGACGGTGGCCTGCGTGCCGTCCGCCGCCTACTACTTCCTGCCATCGGTGATCCTGCGATTTGCGCAGCACTACCCGCGCATCCGTGTCCGTGTACTGGATGAAAGCGCCAACACCGTGCTGAATGCCGTCATCACCGGGCGCGCGGACTTCGGCATCAACTTCATCGGAACGCAGGAGCCGGATGTCGCCTTCGAAGGGATCTTCAGCGAGAAATTTGTGCTAGCCGTTTGGCATGCGCATCCGCTTGCGCGCCGCAAAAGCGTAAGGTGGTCGGAGCTGGCCGACGAGCGGTTCATGACCGTCGACCGCTCCAGCGGCAATCGCGTGCTGATTGACTCGGCATTGGCAAACTGCGAACGCAGGCCGACAAGTTTCTTTGAAGTGGCCCATGTGTCGACGCTGCTCGGGCTGGTCGAAGCCGGGCTGGGCGTCGCCGCGGTGCCGCGCCTGGCCCTGCCCGTGAAGGGGCATGCCACGTTGCGTGGCATCCCGCTGGTCGAGCCCGAGGTGTCGCGGACCCTGGGCCTGATCACCCGGCACAGCGTACCGCTCTCGCCCACGGCCAAGGTGCTTCGCGACATGGTGCAGCAAACCGCCAGGCGAGCGCTATAGGGCGGCAGGCCATCCACACGATGGCCCACCGGCACATCATTGTGCGCGCACTAGCGCGCATCAACAGTGCGCTGTGTCCGATGCGGCCACGACGTAGTTGTTCGATTCGGTTTGTTCGCAGTGCACTGTTAATGCAAAATACATACCTAGTATCTGCATGGAGATCGTCGCTCATGTCCGAAACCACCTTCACCTTCCGCGTTGACGATGCGCTAAAAGCACTTTTCACCGAGGCTGCGAAGTCCCATAACCGGCCCGCATCATTGTTGCTTCGTGATTTCATGCGCGACTATGTCAAGCGCAGCCAGGACGAGGCGGCTAACCATGACGCTTGGTTTCGCCAGCAGGTGCAGGCCGGTCTTGAAGACGCGCGTCCAAGCGTCGAAGACGATGAGGCTCGCCGGATTTTCGCGAAGCGTCGTGATGCGCTGCTTCGCAGGACCAAGGCTACCGGGTGATGCGGCTACGCTGGCAGCCAGCGGCGCTTGAAGATCGAGCGGCAATCATGGATTACATCGGTGAAGACAATCCTGTTGCCGCGGTGGAGTTGGATGAAGCTTTTGAAGCCCTCGCGGATCAGGTCCGGCAGCGGCCGGAGTTGTAGAAGGCTGGCAGAGTCGGCGGCACCAGAGAGTGCGTGGTGAGATCGAACTACATCATGGTCTACCGCATTGCGGACGATAGCGTGGAGATATTGCGTGTATTGCATGCCGCGCGACGGTGGCCCAACACGACAGACCGTGGCGGCGTGCGATAGCCGCGGATCCATGGATCGATCGGCCCTTAGGCGATCAGACGCGAAAGCGACGTCCATCGAGATACTGCAAATCTGGAGGCGCGCGCATTGACCCTGTGCCGGCCGTCTCCCCTTCAGCCTCCCGCCTTCACCCCCACCGCCTCCAGCAACGCCCGCACCAGCGCCTGCAGCGGCTCGCTATGCTCCGTGCGCCGCAACCACATCGCGCCCACCGCGGGCAGGTCCCACGTCAGCGTATGCGGCAGCACAGCCGCGCTGCCGGTGGCCGCGAGCTCGGCCGCCACCGCGCGCGGCACGATGGTGATGGCGCGTGGCTGGTTGCGCATCAGCGTGGCGATGGTCTTGATCGAATAGGTTTCCACCATTGGCGTGGGCGGCACCGCGCCGGCGGTGGCGAACAGCGTGTTGATGGTGCGCCGGATCGGCGTGTGCGCGGGCGGCAGGATCCAGTCCAGCGCCGCCAGGCGCTGCCAGTCCAGCTTGCCGCGCGCGAGCCGCGCGGCGGCGTCGTTAGGCACCACCAGCGCTGGCTCTTCGCGGTAGAGCGGCGTCTGCGCGATGTCGTCGCCGGGCGCGTAGAAGGACCGCGCGATCACGCAATCGAGCTCGTGCGCGCGCAGCGCCGCCACCAGTTCATCCGTGGTGCCCTCGCGCACCAGCACCGCCACGCGCGGCTGCTGCAGCAGGCCGTGCGAGCAGGCCGCGTCCAGCACCACCGGCGCCACATAGGGAATCACGCCGATGCGCAGCCGCCCGTGCAGTCCGGCGCCGATCACCGCCAGCTCCCGCCCCAGCGCCTCCGTATCCGCCATGGCCAGCCGCGCGTGCGCCAATACCGCCGCGCCGGTGCCCGTCGGCTCCAGCCCCCGGCGCGAACGCACGAACAGCGGCACCATGAAGATCTCCTCGATCTCCCGCAGCGCCTTGGTCACGGCAGGCTGGGTCAGGTCCATCTCGGCCGCCACGCGCGAGACCGAGCGCTGGCGGTCCAGCGCCAGGAGCAGCGCGAGGTGCTTCAGGCGCAGGCGCGAGATGAGGTTGTGCTGGAGTTTGTCGACTGGTGAGGGCAATGAAAGTCCTGGGCCTGTGCGCATTGCAAGCCTTTGATTTTACAAAGGCACTTTTGAACCACCGGCACCGGCAGCGTACGTGCGGTAACGCGCGGACCGCGGTGGTGACGTTGTAGCACAATGTTTGGCGGATCCCGGCCGGACCTCAGCGCCGAAATCATCACTTCTATGAGAAGACACGATGAACAGGGTCACAGGCCACCTGGCCGTCCTCCTCGCATTGAGCCTGTTTGCCATTCCTGGTGCGCAGGCGTCTGACATCGTCTGTAAAACAGCGCCCCGTGCGGCCCCTGCCGGCTGCCAAGGCCCGGCGTGCGCGCGGCAAACAGACAAACGCCCGCGCGCGGCGCGGCTCATCTGCGATTACGCCCTTCTGTCGATTGGCTATGAGCGCATCTATGCCGACCAGCAACGGCTGCTCCACGCAGGTGCAATTCGCAAAGCGGACATCGTAGCCTGGCGCAAGAAGCGGGACGCTTGCGACTCCGTGCACTGTCTTGACGGTGTCTTCGCGCAATGGCCGCAGCACGATGCCAGGCCGAAGTCAGCCCGGGACGCCGATCGCTCCGGCAAGCAGCGCGAGAGGCTGGAAGCGCATAACAGTCCACGACGCGGCGAAGCGGCAAGGCCAATGCCGCTCAGACAGAATCCACCAGCACCGGCGCAGCCGATGGCCGCGCTGCACAACGCGCCACCGGCCATGATCGCCTCCACGACGGACACGTCGTTCCTCGCTTCGCCGGCTGTCGCCGCTGCGCCCCCACTCGCTAACAAGGCGGCTTCCAGCCCCAAGGGCACTCTTGGCAACCTGGCCTGGTTTGGCGCGTTCGGCATGAGCCTGGCCTACCTGCTCAAACGCGGACGGGACAAGCGCTTGCGCAAAGTGGTTGCGCAGTGCCGGAGCACGCCGGCGCCCATGCTGGTGTTGTACGCGTTAATCGTTGTGAATGTCCTGCTTCTGCTCTTCGCGTTGGCGAAGGGGTAGTCCGAGTGCGGCCATGGCCCGTGCCATGCATAACCAATCCGTTATGCAACGATAAATTATTGACCAAAAGCGGTTATCCGGTGACCTTATACTCCCAGGCACCAACCCCACTCGGCTTGCGTTGCGCGCTTGAGCGCCAGCGCGTTTCGCCACCCTGCCCGATCCGCCACGGAGTCTCCATGTTCACCACCCGCCCGGAAATCGTCGGTACCTTTGGCGTGGCCTCGTCCACCCACTGGCTGGCCTCGCAAACCGCCATGAGCGTGCTGGAGCGCGGCGGCAACGCGTTCGACGCGGCCGTTGCCGGCGGCTTTGTGCTGCAGGTGGTGGAGCCGCACCTGAACGGACCGGGCGGGGAGGTGCCCATCCTGCTGTGGAGCGAGCGCGAACGCGCGGTGCGCGCCATCTGCGGGCAAGGCCCCGCGCCCGCGCTGGCCGACCCGGCCGCGATGCGCGCCATGGGGCTGGACCTGGTGCCCGGCATCGGCCTGCTGCCCGCCACGGTGCCCGGCGCCTTCGGCGCGTGGCTGACCATGCTGCGCGACTATGGCACCTGGACGCTGGCGGATGTGCTGGCCCCCGCCATCGGCTATGCGCGCGACGGCTTCCCGCTGGTGCCACGCATCTCGCAAGCCATCCTGGCGGTGCGCGAACTGTTCCAGAACGAATGGCACAGCTCGGCCGATGTCTGGCTGCCTGACGGCCGCGTGCCCCGCCCGGGCAGCCTGCATACGGTGCCTGGCGTGGCACGCACCTATACACGCATCGTCGAGACGGCCGAAGCCGCCAGCGGCACGCGCGAGCAGCAGATCGACGCCGCGCTGGATTGCTGGTACCGGGGCTTCGTCGCCAAGGAAATCGACAGCTTCTGCCGTACCCAGGCGGTGCGCGACACCACTGGCGAGCGGCATAAAGGCCTGCTGCGCCATGAAGACATGGCGCGCTGGGCGCCCACCGTGGAAGCGCCCGCCACGCTGGGTTTTGGCCGCTATACGGTGGCCAAGTGCGGCATCTGGAGCCAGGGCCCGGCATTCCTGCAGCAACTCGGCATGCTGCGCCACGCCGATCTCGCCGCGCACGCACCCACCTCGCCCGAGTTCGTGCACCGCATTGCCGAGGCGGCCAAGCTGGCCATGGCCGACCGCCTGGCGTGGTACGGCGACCCCAGCTTTGGCGATACGCCGCTGGCTGGCCTGCTCGATCCCGGCTACCTCGCCGCACGCGCGCGCCGGATCGGCGAACGCGCCTCGCTCGACATCCTGCCGGGCACGGTCGGTGGCCGCGCGCCCCGCCTGCCCGACCTCGGCGCGGCGGAGCGCACGCTGCGCCGCGCCGATGTGCGCTTCGGCGTGGGCGAGCCCACCTTTGCGGCCATGCCGCCGGTAGCGGAATGGGCCGAACGCGAGATCTTCGTCGGCGACACCTGCCACATCGACGTGATCGACCGCGAGGGCAACATGGTCGCGGCCACGCCATCGGGCGGCTGGCTGTCGTCCAGCCCGGTGATTCCCGAGCTGGGCTTCGCGCTCAATACCCGCCTGCAGATGACCTGGCTGGAGCCGGGCCTGCCCAACACGCTAGCGCCGGGCAAGCGCCCGTGCACCACGCTGTCACCCTCGCTCGCGCTGCGCGACGGCGAGCCCTATATGGTCTTCGGCACCCCCGGCGGCGACCAGCAGGACCAATGGTCCGTCGCTTTCTTCCTGCGCCACGCCGTGCACGGCATGAACCTGCAGGAAGCCATCGATGCGCCTGCCTGGCATGTCGATCATTTCCCCGGCTCGTTCTGGCCGCGCTCGGTGGTGCTCAACCGGCTCAGCGTGGAGTCCCGGCTGCCCGAGGACACCATCGCGGCGCTACGCGCGCGCGGCCACGAGGTCAAAGTAGGCGAGCCGTGGTCGGAGGGGCGGATGTCCGCCTGCACGCGGGAGCGCGATGCGCAGGGGCGGCTGGTGCTGCGCGCCGGCGCCAATGCGCGTGGCATGCAGGGATATGCAGTGGGCCGCTGACGGTGCATTGGCTCACTGGTCCACTGTCTGCTGGACCCGACTTACAGGATCGAATCAAACCGGATCGCACCGTGCGGTTCGCATAGCCATCGGAGAAGGAAAGAGATGAAAGCCGTTTTGAAGCGCTGCTTGCTGGGCCTTGCCACGTTCTCGCTGTTTGCCGCCGCCTCGGGCGCCGGCGCCGCCGATCCCTTCCCGCAAAAGCCCATCACGCTGATCGTGCCGTGGGCCGCTGGCGGCTCCACCGACATCCTTGCCCGCGTGCTGTCCGAGCACCTGACCCGCTCGCTCGGCCAGCCGGTGATCGTCGACAACAAGCCCGGCGCCTCCGGCAATATCGGCTCTGCCATGGTGGCGCGCGCCAAGCCAGACGGCTACACGCTGCTGGTCGGCTCCATGAGCACGCACGCGATGAACCCCGCGCTGATGCCCAACATGCCCTTTCGCGGCGTGGAAGATTTCACCCCGCTGGGCCTGCTGGCCTTTGTCACCAACACCATGGTGGTCAACCCATCGGTGCCCGCGCACAACGTCAAGGAGCTGATCGCCTACGCGCGCGCCAACCCCGGCAAGCTGGCCTATGCCAGCGCCGGCCCTGGCTCCACCAACCACCTGAGCGCGGTGCTGTTCGAGAAGATGGCCGGCGTGCAGATGCTGCACGTGCCCTACAAGGGCGGCGCGCCCGCCGTGGTCGACACCGTGGCCGGGCAAACGCAATTGCTGTTCTCCGCCGGCACGCAGACCCTGCCCCACGTCAAGGCCAACAAGCTGCGCCTGCTCGCCGTGACCGAAGCCAAGCGCTCGCCGCTGCTGCCCAATGTGCCCACCGTGGCCGAGACCGTGCCCGGCTATGAGCTGTCCGTGTGGTACGGCGCCTTCGGCCCGGCCGGCATGCCACCGGCGCTGGTGGCGCGCCTGAACCAGGAGATCAACCGCATCATGTCGCTGCCGGACGTGAAGGAAAAGATGAACGCCATCGGCGTGGAAACCGCCACCTCCACACCTCAGCAGTTCGGCACCATCCTGCGCCGCGACGCGGACCGCTATGGCAAGTTGATTCGGGACCTGGGCATCAAGGGGGAGTGAAACCGTGACCGATATCGTGAATGACGCCGCGCCCTGCGTCGTGACCTTGCCTGTGGCGCTGCTAGCCTCGCTATGCGACACGCTGGCGCGCGCAGCCAAGCCCGCCATGGCCTTCGATGCGATCGGCAGCGCCACTGCCGCGCTGCTGGGCCCGGGGCTGCTCACCATCAACGCCTACCGGCGCGCCAGCTCCGAAGTGGTACGGCTATGGTCCTCCGACACCGCCGCCTACCCAGTGGGCGGCCGCAAGTACAAGGCTGATACGCCGTGGACACGTTGCGTGCTGCATCAGGGCGAGGTCTTCGTGGGCGAGGGGGACGCGGCGCTTGAAGCCGTGTTCGACGATATCTCGACGATTCGCGGGCTTGCGCTTTCGGCCGTGGTCAATGTACCGGTATGTGAGCGCGGACAATGCGTAGGGACGTTCAACTTCCTTGCGGCGCGCGACGCGTGGACGCAGACCGAGGTGGCCGTGTTGCGCTTGCTCGCGCAGATGGTGGCGCCGGCGGTGATGGCGGCCAGCCCGGCGGCGCAAGCAGAGCGCTGAGACGGGACGTCCGGCATCCGCCTTGCCGGCCAGCGAAACGTCTACTGTCGGCATTCCGGCGCTTTGCAGGGACCTGACGGAGATCCCTGCAAGGCGCCAGAAGCCGGATCATGCTCCAGTCAGTTAGCTGCGACCAGCTTCTGATAGGCAAGGAACAGCTCGTCCGCGGTAGCAAAGCCATCGATCCGCAGCCATGGATTGCCCGGCGCCGCACGCAGGAATACCACGGGACTGTGGTTCATCTTGTCCTCGTGATAGACGTTGAATGCGCGCTGCGTGGCAACGCTCGCGGCAACAGCGCCGGTGTAGTGCTGCCATTCGGGACCCGCTCCGAACTTCGTCGCATATTCCCGCAGGCGCGACGGCGTGTCCTGCTCCGGGTCGATCGAGATCGACACCATGTGCACCTTGTCCCTGTTCGGGCCAAGCTCGCCCTGCAATTGCGAGAGCGTCTGGCTGATCACCGGGCAGACGGATGTGCAAGTGGTATAGATGAACGTCAGGACCACGGGGCGGCCATCGTCCAGTTCATCCTTCAGCGACACGGTACGGCCATCGTCTCGTACCAGCGTCACGGATGGCAGTGAGTAGGCCGCGGTGGATGTGCGCGTGTCCCGCATCATGTGGTGATGCGCATGCGGATCGGCGCCATCGTGCGCCAGCGCATACGGCATCACCGCCGCGATCGTGCTCCCCGCCGCAAGGGCCGATACCAGCGCCCTGCCCCATCGTTCTTTGAACGCGCTCATGGAAACCTCCTTCAGCAATTATCGACACGCTGCGCTGGCGGATCTTGGCAATCCGCACATCCCTCCGGATGGACCTTCACCTGGATGCTTCCCTACGGCACCGTCCACTCCCCGTCCACGGTCAGCCGTGTATGCTCAGGCTCCGCGAACCGGACGATGTATCCCCCTTTGGAAGCGAAACGCTGGCCCGGCCCAAGCGTCAGGCGTGGATAGTAGCCGGTGATGATGCGGCGCTCTATCATGTCGTCCATGCGCTCCACCAGATAGTCGCGCGCAAACGCGTCGACCATGTGGCTCAGCGTCTCAGCCAGCAGGCCACAGGCAAGAAACGTGTCCGCCTGCGTCTGCTCGGCGACGACCGGGATACGCCGGATCGCAAACCAGCCCAGCGCATAGTCCACGCGCACACGCCGGCGCTCCGGCAGGTCGACGGGATAGGCGAGGCGAGTCACACCGCGCCAGCCCGTAGGCAACGGCGTGCGCTCGAGCCCGCCCATCAGGCCAGACATGAACACGTCAGCGCGCGGCGGCGGCGCGTTGCCAAGCGCGGCGATGTCGCCAGGCCGCAGCCACAGCATGAGCGCGTCCGCGCCCGCTGCGCCGCGCAGCGCTTGAGCCACGCTCTCGCCGTTGGCGAGAGCGTGGCTGGATACCGCGACGCCGTGCCCCTTCAGCTTGACGGCGAGCGCCTTGGCCGCCGGCTCCCCGCTGTCGCCGGCACGATAGAACTGGCGCACCGACTTCGCCACCTTGCCACTGCCCGCATCCAGGATCTTCTTCGCGATCAGGTCCGCTTCCAGCAGCACGCCGCTGGAGAAATACAGGGAATAGAAATCGGTATCGCTGTTGACTGGCACCTCGATATTCGGAAACAGGCATGGCACGGATTCCTGCTCGCAGAAAGCATGGACCGGCGCCCAGTTCCTGCCACCGAGCCCGGACACCACGGCAAGGACAGGCTCCGCCGCCAGATGCCGCTTGAGTTGATCCAGCCAGGTCGCTTCCGGGCCGGTGAGTTCCCAGACATGCAGTTGCCAGCGGCGATTGACCATGAACATCATCTTGCGCGAGGTACGTAGCGCAGGGGTCGGCCCGAGCGGAAACGTGTTCTTGTCGGCGAAGTAGTGGTCCAGCACATCCAGCATGCCGCGGCGCTTCACGGGATCCGCATCGGGCGTGATGATGGTAGCGAAATGGAGTACCGTGTCCGTGACCCCCGGCGGCCTGCGTTGGTCCATCCGCTTCAGGTATGCGATCAGTGCGGCCATGTCGGCATCGTTCAGCGCGAATTGCGGCATCAGGTAATTGAGCGGCCTGCCTTCCGAGTCCAAGCCCTCGCGGATGGCTCTGGCAACAGTGTCATCGGTATACGGATCGCGATCGGCCCGCATGCCCTCGACGTATGGGAGGTCGAGGTCCTCGAGGCTCTTGGCGCGCGGGTGAAAGAGATAGCGCCCGGTGATCGGCGGCACGGTGCCAAAGCCCTCCTTGGCGCCGAGCCCGCTGCGCCGATGGCAATTGACGCAGGCCGCGGCGGCCCCCTGCATCCGCATGCCGCCATCGCGGATCGCGTCGAGCGGCGCCCCCGAAGGCAGCTCGCCACGCTGGAAAATCGCTTCGCCGGCATCCGTTGCCGAAGCGCCGCTGGCTTGGCCGCCAAACCCCGTCAGCGCAGCGGCGACGAAGCCCGCTGCGAGCGCCCGCAGGGCGGATAGTCCCCGGCTCATCGCTATGGCGCCGGCCGGGCCATATCGCCCGGACCTGGCCGCGCCTGGGCATCGATCGACACCGGCTTATCCTGCCTCGGCGTGCCGGGCTTGGCGAACATCCAGTCGCCCAGCGAGGGGTTGAACGAGACTTCGTCGATCACGAGCTTGTCCGTTGCCTGGGCCGTCGCGACGCCGCTTTCGATCGTGCACGGAATCTGGAGCCCGTCGATTGCCCTGTAGTCGCGATAGAAGACAGTGACTGTGTGCGACTGTCCCAGGACATTGCGAGATTCGCGGTCGTATTTGAGTTCCAGGAATGTCTTCGCGTCGATCCACAGGCGGCGGCTCCCGCCCGAAGGTAGCCGGATGCCAAGGCGGTATGCCTTGTGCCCTTCGACCTCATCGACACCTTCGAGCGTCACGGCGATACCCTTGGCCTCGTAGTCCATGAGCGGCCCGTCGATCACCTGCTCGTCATGCGCGAACTTCACCTCTTCCATCGAGTAGGGTTGCAGATTCGGCTTGCCGCCCTGGGTCGGGTGGAGCTTCCAGCCATGGCTGCCATCAAAGACGCGCACGGCCATCTGATTGAGCGCGGTGATCTCGAAGCGAGTCTTGTTGGGACGCTTCATGGCCAGCAAAAAACGTGCAGGCGCATTCGCGCTCTCCACGTGTCCGACCCAGACCATGGTCTGGATCTTCCGCCAGGCCTCAAGCCCTCCCCGTGCCGCGGCGTTCTTCTCCACGATCTGGGCCACGCTCAAATCGGGCGACGCCGATGGCTGCGCCGCCAACACCGCCAAAGCCGCCATCGCCGCCATCGAGACACAAGCAGCGAGAACCCCAAGGGCGATCCGTCTTATCGTCATAGCCCCCCTCCTTACTTGCCGGGCAACCTGGCCGACGCCAACTGCGGTTTCGCAAACACGGCATCGTCCACCGGCGGGTTCATCGCCACGTGCTCGACGGTCATCCGGTGGGCTTTCTTGACACCTTCGACAGCGGTCTCCATGACATGCGGCATCTTCAGCCCGCCCTCCGTCTTGTAATCCCGGTAATAGACGGCAACGCTATGCATCCTGCCGTCCAGCTTGCGCGGCTCGCCCTCCATCTTCAGTTCGAGAAAACTCGTTGCGTCGACCCACAAGCGCCGCTCCACGCGGTCTTTCATCGTCAGCTTGAGCTTGTAGGCCTGGTGCCCCTCCACGGACTCCATCCCCAGCAGTTCGACCTTGGTGCCTTTCCTGGCGTAATCGACCAGCGGGCCATCCAGCTCCGCGGCTTGCGCGGCAATCTTGGCCTCGGCTGCGCTGTACGGCTCGACCTCATCGCGCCCCAGGAAGGGCCTGACCTTCCACCCTTGCGCCCCGTCGTACACCTGCAGGGCCGTCTGGTCCTGGAAGCGAAGCTCGAAGCGGCTCTTGTGCGGCCGCTTCATCGTGGCCACGTACGGCAGCATCACGTCCTTCTTGCCGCCGACATCGATCTGGCCCGACATGGTCAGACTGTTTACCGCCCGCCAGGCTTCAAGCCCGCCGCGGGCAGCCACATTCCGGTCGGCGATCTGGGCGGCCGTCAGCCGGCTCCCCGATGCGCTTTCCGTCGCCGCGCCGGCTGATCCCGCCAGAGACACCAGGCCCAATGCCAGGAAGAGAATTCGGTTCATGAGCACACCCCCCAATCCATGCCTCAAAGATCGCGCCCGCGCGCGTTCATTCAACCACCAGGCCGTCGATATGAAAGGAACCGATCATCACGTTGACGCGGTCCCCGGTTTTAATCAGGTTGCCTTTGTTGGAAAACACCATCCAGTATTCCTGGCCAACCGCCAGCGGGCCCGATTGACGAAGCTGGCCGATCTTGTCCATGACCGGAATCTGCAGAAGTGCCCGGCTCCTTTGCCCGAGCAGGTAGGGCGTCGCATTCTTGTCGCTCAGCATCTGGGCAATTCTGGGGTCGGTCACGCGATAGCTAAAGCGGATCAGGTTGCCCGATGCGGTCTGGCGCACGTGCAGATCCTCGACACCTCTGTAGAGATCGTAATAGACCTTCGCGTGTTTTGGCAGCTTCACCGGCGCATACGGCGAGGTCCTGGCCGGCGTCGTCGCGGCACGGACTGGCCCCGCCGGGGGCCCTTCCTGCGGGAAGGCCCATTCAGCCAGGGCGGTTCCCCCCCAGATGCAGCCGGCAAGCAGCATCGAGATCCTCGTCAAGTTCCTTGCATGACTGGACATGTTCGCACGCCACTCCCGGATGGCCACTGGTTCCTGCTTCTTCGACATTGGGGGGGGGCGACAAGTGCCGCGCCCCCTTCCCCCTTCGCGCCTCGACTTCGCGCTCCCACCCATTCCTAACGAACTGCCACCCCCTTCAAGGCCGACGTCTGCGTACCGGAACTATCGGTAATGCTGAGCGTGCCGTTCTGCGTGGAATTTGCTGCATCCCGGCCGGCAGGCCTGAACTGCACGGCGATGGCGCAGGTGCCGTTCGGAGCCAGGCTGGTGATCCTGCTGGCCCCGGTTGGGTTGACACTGCCACACGTCGTCTGCTGCGCAACAATGAAGAAGTTCGTGTTATCCACGGTGATCACCGGGTTCGCAATACCTGTCAGCGGTACGCTACCCGTGTTCTTTAGCGTGAAGACATGAACCGGCCCCGCATCGCCCCGCGCGACGCTGCCGAAGTCCTGGGTCGACAGCGTCAGGGTCGCGCTGGGCGAGGCGCCTGCCACGAACTCAACCGCTCCGATATCGAACTTGCCGCCTTGCGGCCGGACGGTACCGAAGAAGTCGTGATTCGGGGCACCCGCGTCGGTCGCGGTATTGATTGCCGGCGAACCCGACGTGATCGCGTAGTTGCCAAGTGGCACGTTGTAGCCCGGGCTGCCAGACGAGATGCTGGCGTTGAACAGGGAGAGCGGTCCGTAGGACATATTGATCCACTGATTGCCTTCATCCGGGGTCGCCGTCGGCATCAGGCCGAAGAGCGGGTTGGGCAAGACTGTATCCGAGATACCCGGCGGCACGGCGAATCCGACCCCTCCACCTTCCGGCGGAACCCGCGAGCCATTGCAGTACTGGCTGACAACAGCGGGGTTGGAACCCAGGTTGCTTGCCCCCTGGTAGTCGGCGGCGTCAGTCAGGATCGAGAATTGCGGGCTGAGCGTCAGGCCCGACTCATGCTTGCTCGGTCCGGAGTCGCCAAAGGCGCCGATGTCCCAGTAGATAGCCTTGGGGTCGCAATAGCCCGTCGTCTTCCCAGCTTGGTTCAGCGTCGGATTCAGCGTCACCACGTTCTGCAAGCCAGGGATCGACGGATTGAGGCCGCCCACCGTGATGTAGAACGAACGGTTCTGCCAGAACAGATTGTTGGCCATCACCGGGTTCGAGAACGTCGTGCAGGCAGAGGTTCCAACCGGGCAGGTGACCCCTGCATTGCTGAACGCTGCGATGAAGTTCGGCGTGTGCCGCGCCGTCTCGAGACCAGCCGGCTGGTAGGTCGACGTGGTGATCGGATCGCAAGTCGTTTCCGCGCCCACCGTGGTGCACTTCGTCGGCGGAGGTACATTGGACTGAGCGGCCGCGGGCGTGTTGAAGAGCACGCCTGCCGACGCCGTCGCGTCGTTGGAAACGATGGTGTTGTTGATGAAGTTGACGCCCACCGCATCCTGGATCGACACACCGCCCCCTGCCCACCCCGCGACGTTGTTCGCGATGATGTTGTTGGTGACGGAAACCCGGTACCACTTCGACGCGTCATTGGGACTGCGCTGTACATCGGTGCCGTTGATGCCCTGCAGCCGCAGACCACCGCCTTTACCGCTCTCCGCCGTGTTGCCGATCAGGAGATTGCCGTCGATCGTGAGGCCCGGGCCTGCGCCGTCGGACAGCTGCGGTGCGCAATCGACATCGACGGTCTGGTTCTCGCAGAAGGTGCCATCCGGCGGTACTCCCTGGGCGATGATGCCGCCCCCGTAGGTAGGTAGCGTCGGGTTGTTGCTCTGGTTGAAGAGCACCAGATTGTGCGAGATGTCGCCGTTATAACTGAAGCCGAAGTGGGCCACGCCGCCGCCGTCACCACTACTCATGTTGCCGCACACCCAGTTGTAGTTGAAGTGGTAGTTGTCGGCTCCCGAGCAGAAGGTCACGCCGCCGGCCGCCGATGGCGTGGTCGAATTGATTTCATCACCGTAGGAAGCGTTGGAGGTGACCGCGTTGTGATGCACATTCACGTTCATGTTGAAGCCGAACGGAATCTGCGTCACGCCGTCCGCACCGATGGTCCCGTCCGGTACCTCGACCTGGCCGATCGTGATGCCGCCCGTGAGCGTGCCGGCATTGCCGAAGACGCGGTTATTGGAGATCTCCATGTTGTGGTTCCAGCCGTGCAGGAAGATGCCACCGCCACCTTGCGAGCTGTTGGTGAAGGTGATGCCATCGATACGCGACGGATTGCAGAGGAAGTTGCTGGGATTGTTCGCGCAATCCGCGGCACTTGCCGTCAACGGCGTGCAGATGCCGTTCGCGGTGCAGTTCGGGTCGGGCTGTCCGTTGACGTCTTGCACGCCCTTCGCCAGAACTGTAATGGCCGCGCCTTCGTACGCGCCCATCAGCGTGGGCTCGATCAGAAGCTCGCCCAGGTTGCCGTTGAGCGTGCTGTCCCAGCCGAGGGTGGGCTCGAACGGTATTGGGTCGATCCGCCGCTGCATGGCCAGCGGATCGGTTGCCAGGCCCGTGGGACAGCTATAGGTGTTGGTCGGGTCGAACGGATTGGTCGGCGAGATCACCCCACCGTTGCGCGACATGCCAAACAGGCAGCTGACCTGCGCCCGCCACGGGTCCATCTTGCCAGACGGGTGCGTATTCGCGTTGACAGTCACCGAGGCAGCGCCAACGCCCTGCAGCCGGACCGGCTTCCACATCAGCAGCATCTCCTGGTAGACACCCGGGCCGACGATGATCAAGTCGCCGGGGACGGCCTTGTCGATCGCCGTCTGGATGGCGTTGCCGGTGGCGTTTTCGCCAGCGACGTAGGTCGGCGCCTTGCCGCCGATGCTGACGCTGACTGTGTCGACGGACTTCTTGCCATTGCCCGCGGTGATCACCAGTTCGCCATGGTCCGATGACAGCGCAGGCACCGTGACAGTGATCGACTGGTCGGTCCACGCCGTGATCTGCGCAGGCGTGCCGCCGATGGTTACGCTCGAAGGCACAGTGCAGGCGCCTCCGACGCTGGTACACCAGCTCCCGAAACCATAGTGGCGTGTGATGAACTTCTGATTGTAAGGGACCTTGCTCGCCCCTGGTCCACTATAGGCATGGTTGGTTACCTGCTGGTCGCCCAAGGCACTAATGGTCAAAGTGTGGCCCGCAGCGCTGACCCACGGACCGGCACCGCCGTTGCTGGCATCGCCTACGACCTTCGAGATCGCAGGCGTGGCATCCGGATACGCGCAGTCAGGCTGGTTATATCCATCCGCGAAGGCCTGCACCGGCACCACCGGCGTGTCCATGTACTGGGTCTGTCCTGGCATGAAGGGAATCTCGTAGCAGAACTGGCTGTACGCGGGGTTGTACATGGGATCCCTGATGGTCTGCCCGGGGTGCGCGGGATCCGGCATGTCCGGGTCGTTCATGCATGCGACCATCATGGTCGGCGCATAGCCGGTCGGATTCGGCGGATTGACTTCCCAGGTCGAATAGTTCAGGCCATTGAAGATGCCCCACTGGTCGGAGTACACACGGGCCACTTCGTTGCCGCCGAAATCCTTCATCGACACCGGCACGTTGGGTACGGCGAACTTCTCGCCGAATTGCGGCGAATACGGGTCGAATTCCGAAGAGAAGTCGTCCAGCATGAAGCCGGTGAAGTGCGCGGCGACGTGGGTTGAGCTGAATACCCAGAACTTCGCCAGCACCGTCATCTGATCGGTAAGCGTGACCTCCTTGCGGTCGCACAGGTGCCGCGACGCACCGGCGAACGGCGCCACCTCCTGCGAGCCCGGGAACAGGCTGATATAGTCGGGAACGATGCGCAGCGCACCGACGCAGGGCCAGAAGGTCTCGACGCTCCCGGTATCGCCCTCATGCCTGGGCGTGGATCCCAGATCCGTGGTCGGGTTCTGCGGATTGTTGGCGTTATAGGTGGCATTCACCGCCGCCTGGTCGGGCAGGATGAAGATACTGCCCAGGCCAGCGAACTGCTGGGTCACCGGCGCGATGTAGTTGTCGCCAATGAGGATGTTCTTGTCCTCCTCCTTCACCAGTTCGTAGCCCGGGGGCACAACCACCTCGACCACATACTTGCCGGGGGGCAGCATGGGCGTTCCGGCCTCAAAGACTCCGCCACCCGCGGGATTCGGCACGCAGATGCTGCAGTTGGTACCCATCGGCCTTCCGGTTTGCGGATTCCTGCCTTTCACGCTGGGGAATTGGTACATCCCATCGTAAGGCGCGGGCTGCAGCTGATTGAACATATGCATGCCGTCATAGCACTTGAACTGGGACTTTGCCGGCAAGGCAGTGTGCTTCGGATCGAGCCACTGGGTGCTGTTCTGCAGTGTGAAGAAGTACGGGTCGGTGGTTTCCTGGCCCGGACAGTTCATATTGGGCACGCCGTCGCTGCGGAAGCCCTGCGCCCAATCGTCCCAGCTGCTGGTCGTGGTGGTATCCACCAGGGTCAGGCTGGGCGTTCCATCCTTAGCAGTGCCCTCCTGATACAGGTTGACAGTCACGTTCGGCACGTTGGGCGTCCAGCTTGTGTGGATCAGCAGCGCGGGGTCGTCAAACGGCCGCGTGGAGGCATAGATCACCTCACCCTTGATGCCACCGTTCTCGTTTGCGGCGAACGGCGTCTTGCCGAACTCGATGAACGAGCTCTGGCCCGAGAAGCCTTGCCAGCCAAGGGTGGTCACCGACGGCGGATCGATCCGGCCGGTCGACGGGTTGGCGGCACTGTGGCCGGGGTGCAGGATCGAATAGCCAGTGCAATCCGCGTTGTCGCAGTACACCGCGCCGGGGACCCGTAGCTTGTCTGGCAGATGTGCAGTCGCGGATTCCGTTGTGTTGGCAAAATTCGCCGCAATGCTCGACTTACCGCCGCCAGGCGTGCCATCCGGCGGACCGCCGGCATCATAGACCACGTGCACACCCGTCTGCTTGAAACGGGTCGTATCGGCTTCCACCACATACCAGTTGAACAGCGGGAAGATCTCGTTGAACGCGGCGTAGCCGTTGAGGTCGGTATTGTTGAAATTGGAATAGCTGCCGTCGCGGAAGCGGATGTTGGTCGGCACCAGCGTGAGGCCAGGCTCGCCGTCCTGCGAGACGCCGTCACGGTTCAGATCGATGAATGATCTGGTATAGAGATTCGTGTGCCATTGCAGGACCGCGAGATCCCCGACATTGACGCTCCTCGCGTTAGGTCCAAGCTGTACCGCCGTGGCAAGGCCATCGACGATCTGATCGTTCCACTGGTCGAAGACCGTTAGCCTGAAAGTGCCATCGGGAATACCGGAAAAGCTGAACTCGCCTTTGTCGTTGCACTTGGTGAAGGCGATGTCCTCGCCGTCCGGATCCCCCAGGCTCACATAGCACTGCGTGAAAGCCAGGGAGTCGCGCGAGCCGCTGCCGTAGAGATGCTGGTTGGGCGGCCGGCTGTAGTGCAGGTTGGTGATTCTGCCATTGACCGCATTGGCGCACGAGGCTCCGGAACGGTCGCATAGGCCAGACTTCGCGGCATTGGTCCTGCGATCATTGATGATCTTCGCGTTGGCGAAGCCGACGGAGACGTGAAAGCCGGCCGGGCCAAACTCCTGGAAGTACGCCGGGCCGCCTACCTTGATGAAGGCATCATGGGCTTTCTGTCCATCGAGCGTATTCGTCTGGAGCCACTCCTCGCCCTTGGCAATTCTGTCGGCTGCCGGCGTTGCGACCACGCCGTATCTGCCGGGCATCAGATTGGCGATGATGGCCTGGCCGACCAGCGGGGACAGTGTCGTGCCATCGGATTCATATTTCGGACAGGTGGGAATCATGCCGACCAGTCCGTCTTTCGCCGACTTCGGCGTTGGCGAGATCGGGCACGCATTCAGGTGCGTGATCGGATCGATCATCCCCTGCAGCGAATTGGAAAGCGGCATGTTGAACATGTCGTACGTCATCTGTCCGGTCGGATCGCCCGTGCCACCGGCGTCGTCGAATAGCTTGATCTCGAAGCCTCCCAGTCCCGGCTCCCGGGACGTCCCGAAGCCCTCGGTGCCGCCGCTGACGTCGACTTCGCCGTTAAGCGGTGCATCATCCTCGAACACGAACACCGAGACCTTCGCCGTCGCCAGCGGCGTTTGTTGCAGCGGTATGTTGACCGTCTTCTGTGCAGGCGCGATCGGCGCGCCGCCCATGCCGTGGCCACAGGTTCCCGTTCCGGGGGCGAAATCCGCGACCGACGGGCAGTCCTTGGCAATACTGAAAGGCCTCTGCAACCCCTGGGGCTTGGCTGGATCGACCGGCTGGGGAGCGCCCGCGCCCGCAGCGAAGGGGTTGCCGGCATCGCCGGGCAAGATCGAAATGTAGTAGTGCTTGGCCGGGTCGAGCGCTACCTGGCTCGGGTCGACCGGGGCCTGCTGCGCGGAGTCCGTGCGACAGACGCCATTGCCAACATCGCACACGGCTGGCATGTGCGAATTGCTCGCTGGGTCGAAGACTGTCTGCCCCGCCTCGCAAGCAACCTGACCGACACAGCCCGCGGCAATGACAGGCATGTAGCTGGTATGGAAGCTGGTCCCCAGGCTCGGCACCGGCAGCGGCGGGCAATTGGCCGGCCGCGTGGCGGAGTTCACCTGGCATGCGAGGTCGATCTGGAAGGTGCGGTCTTCCTCGATGATCCAGCGGTAGTCGGTGATCTTGACCGGCGTTGCCCCCGGTCGCACGCTCGGCGCGTCAAATACGTTCACGACAAGGCCACTGCCGCCCTTGAACGTCACCGTCACCGTGGCAGCATTGCTCGATGTCTTCTGCGAATTCACCGCCTTGTACTTGAAGGTCACGCTAGCCGTCGTTGCGGGGCCCGGCGCAGCCGTGGGTATTGCCGTGAACGAGCCGTCCGCGTTCAGCATGACCGTGCCGCCCGTGGCGCTGCCGGCGACCAGCGCGGCAGTCAGCGGAAGCTGTGAAGGATCGCTATCGTTCGCCAACACGCCGGGCGCGCCGATCTGCAACCGCGATGCAATGTTACTGAGGAAGCTGTCGCCGCCGGCTGTGGGCGCCCCTCCCTTGCAATTACCGGTACAGGCGGCCAGCGTCACCTTCGCCGTCAGCGCGGCGTTTCCGTTCGCCTGGTACGTGAAGCTGTCGGACGCAGTGCCAGTATTGGGCACGTAGGTAAACGTACCATCAGGATTCAAGGTGACCGTGCCGCCCGTGGGTGCTGTCAGCAGCTTGACGCCGTAGACGCCCACGTCGTTGGCGACCACGCCCTTGGCAGGGTCCGCCACCGTCAGGCTATTGCCCGAAACCAGGAAGTAGGAGTCGGGGTTGGCCTTCGCGGTCACCCCGCTGGCGGGCAGTGTGGCGCCATTGGCACCGATATATGCCATCATGCCGCCGTCGCGCTGATTGTTGGTGGATAGGCTCAGCTGGCGATCAAACACCGCCAGGGCTGCTGGCGCGGTCGCCGGAGCGACAGCCACGGGGGCATTGATCAGTACGTCATACGTCTTGCCTGCAGCCAGGAATACTTCATTCTGCACTCGCCGGGTCCCCGGGAGGAGATTGCCGTCCTCCGCTAGCAGCGACAGTCCCGAAACCACCTTGGGCGTACCCGAACTGTTGTCGGTTGTCAGCGCCCCTACGATGGACGGTACGTGCATGCGCAGACCAGCGTTGACGAAGCGCACCAGGACACTGCCGGTGGCGTTGGCAGGGTTCGTCGAGAATAGCGAAGTGGCGGTCTTGGTCCTGTCGAAAGCGATGCCATTGATAAGGTAGTAGCGCGGATCGTAGTTGACAGCAGGCGGATAGCACGCGGCTGCGCGGTCGCTGCAAATCACGCCAGTCAAGGTCAACGCCGCAACGACCTGCGCCCCGGTGCCGGTGGTACTCGTTACCGTAACGTCGGGAACGGCGTAATAGCCCGTCCCGGCACTGTCGACCGTGATACCAGTGATAGCGCCGGTGCCGTCCACGCTTGCGACATGAGCCGTCGCCGCTACCGAAGCGCCGCCACCGGAGAACGCGACGAAATCGCCAGCCTTGTAGCCAGTACCCGCGATGGGGTTGCCGGCGGAGTCGAGCGCCACCGAGATGGAACTGACAGAGTCCCTGAGGACGCGGGAGGAGGTTTCGCTGAAATTCGCGGTCGACACAGCCGTAGCCACGGCGGCATTTTGCGTGGCATCGATTTCACTGAGCAGCAGAGGAACGTCCGCGTTGTAGGTGACGCCCGGATAGGCGGTGCCCAGCGCGGGCACTACGGGAGCGGTGGTAACCACCAGCACGCCATAAAGACCCATCGGACCCTGGATGGACGGGTGGGTTCCCGATTCGATCAGGTAAGTACCGGGCTTGAGATTGCTCCATGTCAGCGCCGTTGGGCTTGCGCCTGTGGCCGTGGCCACTTCGGTTGCAAAGGACTGGACCCGGGGCCCCTGATTGGGCGGACTAAAGGTAGCGCCATTGCTATCCCCGGCGATCGGCCAGGTCACGGCCTGGACCGCATGGTTCGGGCTGGGCATTGTTGTTCGCGCCGCGCCCAAACCGCCGCCCAATTGACCCACGATCACCAGCGACGTGGGAATTCCCGAGGTGGCGCCCGGAGGCACCGGCAGATTATTGGTAAGGTTGATCGTCAGATTGCCAGGAGGGACGGTAATCACCACTGGCGTCCAGCTCGTCCCGGCATTCGGATTCAAGCCCTTGCAAGCGGCGGGCGCAGCGGCGCCGGTGCAGGTGTAGCCCCACATCGGCACAACTTGTCCGTCGGGCAGCGTGGTACTTGTCGCGCTCGCGGTCAGGTTGACACTCTGCGCGAACGACGCGCAGCTCGCCATCAATAGAATCGATGCAGCGAGGCCTGTCTTGACCAAGTCGAAGAGGCTCGCCTTGAACTGGTTGGATCTCATCGCGTTTCCCCTGACCTCTAATTGGCTTCGTTGATCGTGAAGGCTTGTGGATCGACAAGCATCATCATCATCATCCCGCCCGGGAAGATATTGTTCGTGGTGATCTCACGCTCATTGTGCGAGTGCCACATGAAGGCGAACCCAGCTTCGCTCGTCGGAGGATTCGCGATCGTGCCCGAGGGCGGCGTAGTGCCCGTAGGCCCAACAGCGCGGACCGTCGCATCGGGCCCCAGATAGGGACTGCCGCCATACCAGGTACCGTTCGTCAGGATGTTCGCATCGGGTAGCGTTACAGGGCCGCCACTGCCGACCTGGCCGAACGGATGGGTCTCGAGGGCCTTGTTATGATCCTGGCACCACTCGTAGTAGTTCGGCGCCATCGGGTCTGCCGTGTAGTAACCGTTTGCGTCCGGGGTGCATACCACCGGCTTGCCGAGGTATGCAGGGAACGCCGGGTCGGTGTACAAGCCACCGTCGACATGGCCATACACGTCCCAGTTGAGACCTCGGCCCGTCCAGTAGAAGATGCCATCCATCGCCACGCCAGGTGTGGTCGTCGTAGTGAACAGCAGCGGCCCGGCAGGCGAGACATTGTCGGTCTGGCTGAGTATCAAATTGCCGTCGCGGGCCAGCACCCGCACATGATTGCCGTGCTCATGGAACGGATGCTGCCAGCGGCCGGTACCGATGATTCTCAGCAGCACGAGCTCTCCGGGGTGCATATGCGGATTGCCGTTGTACGGCTGGTGCGGATACTGCACGGCATAGTTCGGATCCATGTCGTCGGGCATGGAGCGGCCATTGATCATGAAATACGCTGGATGATAGGGTTCGGTCTCGACGGTCATGCAGCCGTTGGGCCGTGTGCACGCCTTCCCGGCCGGTGTCCCGACCTGCTGCTCCGCCTGGGAATGGATGCGGGGATCCATCTCGGAGAACTGAAACAGGTACTCGCGGTCGTAGCACGACGCGCTGTTGGTGTAGGCTGCCGCCGCGTTGCGGAAGTCGGTCTGTCCGTCCGGCAGCGTGCTGCCGACGGCCCGGCAGCCAGCAGGTATGGTGGTCGGCAAGACAATGATGGCCCCATACAGTCCCATCTCTATCTGCAGGTCGCCCTGCGTGCCGCTGTAGTAACCATGGGTACCCTCCGTCGTTGCGACGAAGCTATAGGTGACCGACCCGCCGTGCGCGGCCTCCCCGGTGAGCAGGCCTGGCACGCCGTTTGACGTGGTGACCTGAAACCCGGGGAAGAGAATCGAGGTATTGCCGGCGGCCGCCGGCAGGTTGTTCCTGAGCGTCACCGTCACGGTATCGCCCTTTCTGACGATCAGCGTCGGGCCCGGTATCTGCATGCTAGGACAGGTCGCACCGGGGATGGCCGCAGGGGAAAAGCCGGCCGGCGCAGTGCCGCCGGCACGGCAGCCGTAGCCCCAGGAGTAGATGCTGGATCCATCCGGCTGGCTAATACGCGCCGCCTCGGCAGTCAGATCGAAACTCGTCCCCGTAATGCCTGGCGCCGCGGCGTATACCGGCACGCAGAACAGCACGGCAACGATAGCGCAGGCAAGCCGCGCGAAAGTCGCAATCCACGGGTTGCTGGTAGAGTGGCCCACGGCGCTTCTCCTAATTGCAGGACTTGGTAGTCGGGTCCACCACATTGCAGATGTGGACCTCGGTCATCAAGCCACCGAAGTTCTCGGCGTCATTCGAAAGGTGATCCAGATTCGGCGTGTACAGGTAATACGTCGATCCCACCGGGTACAGGTTCTTGTTGCTTGCGTCCAGGATCACATCGATCGATTCACCGCCCCCCAGTGTGATCGAGTTCGTGTCGTAGGCCAGATTGTTGCCCGTCATATCGCGCAACAATCGCGCGTTGACACCGACGACATGCATCGGTATGCCGAGTGAAGCCAGCGTCTGGAACTCGCTGACGTCGAGATCCGAGATCCTTAGTAACGCCTTTCCACCGAGTGGAATGTTGATAACGGTCGGCAGCGGCTGCGAGAAATGCGCTGTGCCATCCGCCACCTGTGTACTCATGGCCCCCTGCGCTACCGTGTCCGGATAGCTCCGTCCGTTCAAAAGGAAGTACTTGTCCTTCATGTCGGTAAATGGCTCCGGGTTGAAGGTCATGCCGACGAAGTGGAAATTCGGATCGAAACCATGGATCTGGATCGGGTACTCGACGTCGTAGGCAGTGGTGCCATCGCCGTCGTTGTAGGCGTACAGCGTCGGTGAGTTACTCTTGTTGGGCTGGTGGGTAGCACCATTGTCCACGCGCGGCAGCGGCGTCGAGCACAGAATGTCGCCGCCGCACTTCGTGCGCGGATCGCTCTGCTGGGCTTGCAACGCGGTGTACAGCGAACCGTTCAAAGGGACCCGGTTCTGGCGTGGCCGCACATAGATCTGACCCACCATGCCCATCTGGAGATGCTCCGGCGGGGTGATGTGGCAGTGCCAGAAGTAGGTTCCCGCGTCCGGCGCCAGGTAGTAGTAAGTGAAGCTGCCGCCGATGTTGATGGCGACGGAGGCATCCGGCACACCGTCGTAGAACGAGGATGCATTCGGGTAGCCGTGGAAGTGCACAGTGTGCTGCTCGAACAGGTCCGGGCGCATGATCATTCCGACGTTCGTCAGGGTCAGGAAGAATTCGTCGTCCTCGTCGATCGCCATGGTAGGGGCCGGCATGTTGCCGTTCATGACGCCGACATCCATGATCGCCCGCGCATCGACGTGTCCCGTGATGGCGCCACCGGCATTCGGATCCGGGACAAGGCCGATCGCGCCATTCGGATCTTCTGGCGTGCGAAACACGGACGCCTTCTGCGTTCCCGGGAGGCCGTTCTTGATATCAGTGAGGCCCGATAGTGGACCGAAGGCAAACAAGTAGGTCTGCGTGCCATCGCCCATCGTTGCGTAGCCGTCACCACCGGAGATCTGCTGACACTTGATTCCATCGCTGATCACACCTGTGGCCGACTTTGGATGAAGCGGCGTTTCTTCAGGACATTGAACCCGGAATGACTGGGCTGCCGCAGGTAGAGCGAAGAGAAGCAAAACCAGCGCCGACAGGCCGCCGCGATATATGCGAGTACTAAACATATAACCTCCTTCCTGCGGGTCAGCCAGCGCAATTCCCGTAGGACATCAATTCCCACGCCTGCGGCAACGACACCCGTCCTTGCCGGTCATCACTGATCAATGCAAAGCGCGCCACCAGCGCCGGGATAAGCAAACTCCCTGGGCCTGTAAAATCCCTGGCCCTGGTCCCCGGCCCGATGAACGAAGTAGCGCAACGCCCCTTCAACCGTCTCGTTTCGGGGACGCCCATTCTGCGGTTCTCTCCCCACGCTTGTATTGTGGATAACGCCGATGCAGGTTTGCATGGGTCAACACCCTACTGATGCGGTAGGGCAATCCATCGAAGGTTTCCCTGCGCCGGCGATATCATCTGGACCGTCCGTTTGGACTAAATGGAGAGGCGTTGTTCACGCCTGTGCGCCGGGCAGCTGCGTCGGCTTGTCCGATCGAATCCTGCGTACTCGGAATAGCACTACTCGCGCGGCTTCGGCGACCTGGCGGCAGATAAAGGAACTGCCACTCGCCATAGGTTTTCGCGTTGGCGAAATCCGCATAGCGCCGGGGGAAATTCGCGTGTTTGATCGCGGGCGCCGTGGACTTGCTATACACACCGTAGATACGGTCGCCGTCGCGGAGAAACAGCCAGTCGTTCTTCCCGGTGATCGGGTCCGGGTAAGCACGCCGCAGATGGTGTAGCGGCACCGGAAAGCGCTTGTCTTCCAGCAGGTCGTCGACCGATGCCGGCAGAGTCCGGCCCGCCTGGTAGTAACGCTGGATCGCCAGCCTGTACTGGTTGCCGACAAACAGCAACTCCTCTTCCTGCAGCCGCTGCCGCTGCAGCGCCCAGACGTCGAGCGCGCCCAGCAATGCCACGGAAACAAGGATCAGGGCGATCAGCAGCGTCAGCAGGACCAGGCCATGGGCGCCGTCGCCCTGGCGATGCCGCCTTGAACGACGCACACAGCGAAGGCGGTTCATTTTTCCGGCACCACGGCAGCGGCCGGCACCGCCGCCGCTTCGCTCGCCGGCGCGACGTCATAGACGCCGGCCTTGTCCGTATCCGGCGACGCGATGACCGTCCAGCTGGTGCCACCCGTGACCGGATCTTCCGGGACCCTGCGCAGATAGTGCTTTAGCACCAGTTCGTCGAGATTCTCCGGATACTGGCCATTGTCACCGAAGTACTTATCGATCGCATCCCGCATTACGGCAAGGTTCTGCCGCTGCACCTGCTCCTTGCCACGATCGATGCTGCGAAGGTAGCGCGGTAGCGCAATGGTCAGCAGCAAGCCGATGATCGCCATCACGACCATCAGTTCGATCAAGGTAAACCCATGGAGCCTGCGGCTGCGAGCGGGTTTCATCATGGGCCTCACCAATCTTTGTAGGGAATGCCGTTGAGACCAAGGCGGTCAGTCTTGGATGACACGTCAAACACGTCATTGCCGCCTTGCGGGCCGCTCGCCACACTGCCGTAGGCACGCGAGTTCCAGGTGTCCTCCGCCGGCGTGGAGGCGTCACCGTTGAAGAACGGATCGCGCGGCACGCTGCGCAGGAACATCAGCAGCCCGGCCTTCGGATCCTTCGCGTCTTTGACGCCGGTCACCAGCACGGTCAGTGTCGGCGGATAGCCGGAAGCACCGACTTCTCTTTCTATCGACCCGTAGTCACTGGCGTCCTTGTAGGCGTCCAGCGCGGTACGGATCTGCCGCAACGCAAGCCTTAGCTCCTGCTCCTTTTCACGCTGCACCATCAATTCGGAAAATGGCAGGATCGCCAGCGCGACAATGCCGACAAGTGCCAGCGTTACCACCAGCTCCATCAAGGTGAAACCGCGGCCATGAAGGAGCGGACGGCCGCGGCAACGTGCAGACTGGGCCTGGAGCGTCATGAGTCAATGCGTCCCGTTGGGGACCGGATAGAGTGGGTTGTCGCTGGACATGTCGCCGGGCGGCATCTTCAGGATTGAGGCTGGCGCAGGAAATGGCCCTGCCGCGGGTGCAGGCACCTGCGTCGCGCCTGCCGTGCCGGTCGCGTCCGGAACGACCGCGTTCGCATCAGCAGGCGCCGCCGCCACCGGTGCCGCCGGTGCCGCCGGCGCGGCCTGGATCGCCGGGAACCTCCCCGCATACGGATCCACCGGCGGGGTTGTCCGCGGCGCCGCGGGAGCCTGCCCGAGCGAGCCTCTGGGCGGCACCGGAGGAGGCGCGGGCGGAGAGGCGCCGCCACCCGCGGCAGCAGGTGTTCCCTCTCCAATGGCCGCACCGCCGACACTCGCCGGTGCCACGGGCACCACGGGTGCCACGGTTCCGCCGCCAACCCTGCCTGGCTTGACCGGCGCCATGGGAGCGGCAACTGCGGGCGCGGGGGCGCTGGCGGGATCGAGACGCAACTGCTCGGTGCGCACATTGGCATCGGTGCCGGACCAGATCTCACGCGTATCGGCATCCGCGACACGTTGAGGACGGATGATGTGCGGGGTGATCTGCAAAACGATTTCCGTCTTGACGTGGTCGCCGTTGTGATCCGAAAACAAGCGCCCGAGCACCGGCAACTGGCCCAGGCCAGGCACCTTGTCCGCCGTGGTGCGGTCGGCATCCGAAATCAGGCCGCCGAGCACCTGTGTCTCGCCATCCCTGAGACGCAGGCTGGTCGATGCGCTGCGCGTGCCGATCTGGTAAGCCAGCGAGCTGAGGCCGGTCTGCGCGTTGCTGCTCGATATTGTCTTCGTGATGTTGCTGACCTCGAGACTAATCTTGATGCCGACATCGTCGTCGCGGTAGACCTGCGGTTCAACCTCAAGCTTGATACCGACATCCAGGTACTGGATATTTTGCGCATAGGACGGACCACTGGTGCTCGGGGTGCTCGAACTCGATATCACCGGCACCTTGTCGCCAATCAGGATCTTTGCTTTTTCCTTGTTACGGGTACGGATGCGAGGACTCGCAAGCAGGTTCGCGTCAGTATCCGTCAGCTTGAAATTCGCCGTCGCCGACAGCCCGCTGACCACCAGCTGGTTGATCGGCAGCGTGTGCAGGGCGCCCCAAGTGGACGCCGTGCTTGGCGTGGCCATCGTGAAGCTGTTCGGCCATGCAATTCCCAGGTCCGTCAGCCGTTCATGCGAGACCTCCAGGACTTGAACCTCCAGCATGACCTCGGGTTCGGGAAGATCCTGTGCGGCGATCAGCTGTTCCGCGAGCCGAATGGTGTCGGGCGTTCCGCGAATCGACAGGGTGTTGGCATGTTCGTCGATCACGATCTCCTTGATCTTCAGCAAGCTCTTCAACAAGGCCTGCACCTGTTTGGCGTCGATGTTCGACAACTGGAAGGTTCGGACCTTCAGCTCCTGGTACTCCAGTTGCTTGTTTGGCGTGGCTGGATAGATGAAGAGCGTGTTCGCATTCAGGACCTTCTTGTCCAGTTGGTTCTGCAACAAAATCAGATTGACCGCGTCCTCGATCGCGGCGTTGGTCACGAAGATCGTCGTCTTGAGGTCGGTGCGCACATCACGGTCAAAGATGACATTCAAGCCCGACGTGCGCGACAGTGCCTCAAAGACCATCCGCACGTTCGCGTCGCGAAACTGCAGCGTCACCGGCGTACGCATGATCGACGCGGCCGCGCTTTTCTCCTCGCGCGCGGCCCGCAGCTGCCGCCGCTTGTCTTCGATCAGCCTCATCATCTGCTGTGCCTGGACGTTGGTCGGATTCTCCGCAAGCACCTCACGCACACGCTCCGCCGCGCTGTCGTATGAGCCGCGTTCAAGCATCCGCTGGACCTCCGCCAGGATGACAAGATCGCGCATATCGATCTGTAGCGCCGCGCCCAGCTTCCGCCCTCGCTCGCTGGTGGGATCGATCCTGCTCGCCTCATCGAGCTTCAGCACGGCTTCATGAAACTGGTAGCTGGCTCGCAGCCGATCCACTTCATCCAGAATCGCATTCATCTGGCCGTTGCGTTCGTGCATGTAGTTCAGCTGTATCTGCGCATCGGTGGGCTGGCGAACGCTTGCGTTACGCAGCGCGCCTGGCTCCACCGCACAGCCACCGAGCACCATCGCGATCAGGGCCGCACTGAATCGACGCGCGTGGTAGCTGGCATAAGACGCGCGAGGCGCCGTGCAACCTGACGCGGCTATTGACCTGAGGGACGCGTCGCAGCGCTCTACTCTGCAGGCAGCGTCCGATCTGCACCGGGATTTCATTTACTTTCCTTCGCCCTGGGTGGACATGACCTGTTTCACGTTAAGCGGCAGATAGGTAAAGGTCGCACCTGTTGCCGTGATCGCCTCAAGGCGGTATTGCCCGTCAATCACATCCCCCAGCGATACGATCAACAAACGGTCGCCATTGCTCAGGAACACTTGCTCCTTCGATACGTCCGCACCCAGCGCGCCTACATAGGCAAACGGCAACGGCGGCGCCGTGGGTGCCGGAGGCGGCGGGGCCGGAGCGGGCGGGGCCGGTGGCGCAGGCGGGGGAAGCCAGGATGAAACGCTGAATGGATCGTGGCCCGTATCTGGCGACAGCGGCGCACGCAACGCCGCAAGCCGTTCGCGCGGCGCGACTTCGGCAACCGGGCGCGCCGCAGGCTCGCTCGCCGCAGCTTGCGTGCGCCGCGGCGCCTGCGCGATCGAAGCCGGAGGGGCGGCGGGCAAAACGCCTGGCCTGCTCGGCAGGCTGCGCCCATAGGCAGCCCTGATGGCAGAGGCCACGGCCGGCGCGCGGTGCTCCGGCGCCTGGTCCCAACCAATCAATGCGGCGGTCGCCAGACCCGTGCCGGCAATCAATATTCTCCTGACCAAAGCGCTGTTCATGGCCGGCTCGTCCGATAGATCAGATCGAAGCGGATACGGGCCTCGAGAACATTGCCGTCCACCGCTGGCCGTTCGACATGAATCTCCTGCAGCGCGGCGTTTGGCACGCTGTTGAGAACGGATGCAACAAAACGGCGAATCGTGCCGTACTGGTCCTTGACCGGCAGCACGACCTGGTAGTGCGTAAATCCTGCCCCAGGCTCCGTAACGATCTGGTACTGTGCCGATCCCAGGGTCAGATGGCTCTCACGCGCCTGGGAGAAGATCACGGCGATGTCGTTCCCGCTCTCGGCGAAGGTCGTGAACAAAGCCGGCAGCTTGCCCAGGGAATTCACGTCGGCCGGCGCCCGGCCAGCGCCGCCGGGATATCGTGCTTTCGCAGCACGGGCCTGCCGTGCGCTGTCGAGCAAGCCTCTGGTCTGCGCTTCCACGGTGGGAATCGCGGTCCATGTCGCGGCGGCCACACCTAGCGCCAGCGCGCCAAGCAGGCCTGGCACGCCAAATGTGCGCCGCATCTCGAAATGCAGCGTCAGCAGCAGATCGGCAAGCCGGTGGGTCGTCATGGCTTTCTCCACACTGCGACGATCTGGAAGCGCACCGGCGTCCCGGGCACGTTGGTCTCGATCAGGTGACCGCTCAACACCGCCTCATGCAGGAGCACGCTGCCCTGCAGATACTTCAGGTACGCAATCATCCCGTCGGCATCCTTGGCCTCCGCCGTGATGCGGATCTGGCTCTGCGCTGGGCTTTGATCAATACCGATCAGCGCAACGTCGCGGGCAGGATAATCTTCAACGATGGACAGCAGGCTCTGCCATGGCACCGTGAGCTCGCGCAGGATCGCCTCGCCCTGCCTTTCAGCCAATTTGGCGGCAGGCGTGGGCGCGGTCTTGGGCGGGCGCTTACTGGCGTTCTCTTCGCGCGCTGCTATCCCGAACTCGGTTCGGGCACGATCGTTGTCCTGATACGCGAGCCACAGAGCCCTGGCGCCGAGCAGCAGCATCAATACCGCCAAGACCAGCAGCACGACGCCGCTCGGCGCCAGTGTTGCCGGGCGCCGGCTGAAATCGATCTTGAGCGGCGGCATCATAGCGCGAACCCCATCAAGCGCAGCGGGGCTGAAGCGCTCGACACGATCTCCTGCAGGCAGCGCACGGTGGCGAACCGTTGCTCGAACGCAGAAGGATCAAGGTCGATCCCGCCCAGATAGATCTTGCAGTCCTCTCGCCGCGTATTCGAGAACCGTTCGAAGACTTGCTCGGCAATGGCCGCAAGCCGCAATGTATCGGTGACATCGTCGGCAAACAGACGATGCGCGCCATAGGCGACCCAGCGGCTATGGTTCATCAGCACGGCGTGCAGTACGGTTTCGGCCACCACCACCAGCATCGAAGCACTACCGTCAACGCAGTGGCGGGCCCGATTCATCGCCTGAGGCAGCCCGAGCATCAGGCTTTGCACTTCCACGCTCGCCGCCGTGCTGACATCGCGGATACCATCGTGCAGCGATCTCGACAGCGCGCTGGCAAACACGGCCCTGCCGCCCCGCTGCACCACGGTGCGGATCATGATGGCATCACCATCCAGCCCGAATGTCTCCGCGAAATAGCTGCGTGCGATATCGTCGACCTCCCGCGCGCGCATGGTGCGGAAGTCGCCCCGCAGAATCCCGTGATTGGCCCAGAAATCATCCAGCACAATGAACGCACGGCGCTTCGATCTTGTCGCCCGTCCAGGAACACCGGGGGCTTGCGCCAACGCCTGACGCAGGACGTCGAGCGCTCCTTGCTCGGAGAAATGCTGTGTCTCGGCCATCGCGATGCTGGCGTGCTCGATGACCGGTGGCAGGGACGGCGGCGCGGCGACAGCTTTTGCCCCCCGGCGCGCGCGCTGCGCCAGGCGCAGCAGATACTGCAGCCTTGTGGGGCGCACCCCGACCGCGGCTGCACAGGTGCCCAGCCCGATTGCGAGGACATCATTCGACGATCGTGACACGATTGATCTCCTCGAGGGTCGTTTCGCCCTTCGCCATCAGCCGGACCGCCGCGGTGCGCAGGGTTTCCATCCCGTGGCGCAGCGCCGCGCTCTTGATGCGGCCGAGCGGTGCCCGCTCCGACAGCAGTTCGCGCAGTTCGTCGTTCATCCGCAGCGCTTCCGCGATGGCGCGTCGCCCACGATAGCCCGAGCCGCGGCAGGCGGCGCAGCCAAGCCCCCTGCGGAAGCGAAAGCCTGCTGCCACCTCGGGATCGATCCCGGCGCGTGCCAGCGCGTCCGCGTCTCCCGCCTCCTCGATCGCGCAGTCGGCGCAGCATTGGCGAACCAGGCGTTGCGCCACCACGCCGTTCAATGCGGACACAAAGCTATAAGGATCGACGTCCATATTGGTGAAGCGGCCGATCACATCGAACACGTTGTTCGCGTGCACCGTCGTAAAGACCTGATGCCCCGTGAGCGCCGCCTGCACGGCGATCTGCGCGGTCTCGGGATCGCGGATTTCGCCGACCATGATCTTGTCGGGATCGTGTCGCAGGATCGAACGCAGCCCCCGGGCGAACGTCAGCCCCTTCGCTTCGTTCACCGGAATCTGGAGGATGTCGCCCAACTGATACTCAACCGGGTCTTCAATCGTCACGATCTTGTCGAGGCCGTCGTTGATTTCGGTCAGGATTGCGTAAAGGGTGGTGGTCTTGCCACTGCCCGTGGGCCCCGTCACAAGCAGCATGCCGTACGGCATCGATGCGACCGAGCGCATGAAGCGCATATCAGCCTCCTGGAAGCCGAGCGCCTCGAGCGTCAAGCCACCCGACGCCTGCGATAGCTGGTAGCGATCGAGAATGCGAAGAACGGCATCCTCGCCGAACAGGTTCGGCATGATCGACACGCGAAAATCGATGTCTCGCCCCGCATATTGGGCCTTGAAGCGACCATCCTGCGGCACCCGCCGCTCGGCGATATCAAGCTCCGAGATCACCTTGACGCGCGATAGCACCTGGTCGGCGACGCCTCGCCCTTCCGCCCGGCCGACCACCGTCAGCACACCATCCACACGGCATTTGATCACCAGGCCGTTCGCCCGGCATTCAAGGTGAATATCGCTGGCCTTCATTTTCAATGCGTCGTAGATCGTCGAATTGAGCAGGCGCACCACCGCACTGTCGTCGCTGCTGATGCCCTGTAGCGTCAGGGCCAGTGCGGACGGATCGTTGGTACGCTGTATCGGGTCATCGAAAGCGAGCGTGTCCAGGGCACGCACATCCTTTTCACGTGCGGCCAGGTAGGCAGTCAGATCGCCAACGCTGGCCAGCGACCAACTGTAGTGCACGGTAGG
This sequence comes from Cupriavidus sp. GW823-FHT07A04, assembly GCF_058794615.1. NCBI lineage: Bacteria > Pseudomonadati > Pseudomonadota > Betaproteobacteria > Burkholderiales > Burkholderiaceae > Cupriavidus > Cupriavidus sp. GW823-FHT07A04. Next base: position 20,200 of record NZ_JBXAHA010000013.1, on the reverse strand, counting down.
GCGTGCGCGCATGCGTTGATCGACACAGCTGCGTGTACGCGTGTCCAGCGGGTCGGCGATCACGAATAGCAGGCCGGCTCCCTGCCGGAACCCTACGCACAGCCTGGTCGCCGCCTCGACAAAGGGAAGGACTTCAAACTCCGGCTCAAGCTGATGGAGCTCACGGATACTGATCGGGACCATCCTGAACTCGGCCGCCAGTTGCGCGAGAACCTCGTCGGCACCCATGGGCTGTTGTGCAAACAGTGCCTCGAGGGCGCGTATCCCGGAGCCGTGGCGCTCGCCGAGCTCGCGCAGGGTGGCCCGGAACTGAACGCTCCCTCTTTCCATATTCGCGCCGTTCGGATCCATGACGTACCTATTGGAGGCTGGAGGCTATTTCAAAAATTGGCAAATACATCAGGACAACAATGCCGCCGATGACCACGCCGATGAAGATCATCATCATTGGCTCGACCAATCGCGAGATCACGTCGATGGCCCGTGACACCTTTGCCTCCTGGAATCCGGCGATCTTGTCGAGCACGGGGCCCAGGCCGCCGGTCTTTTCGGCGACGGTCAGCAATCGATAGGTAATCGCGCTTGCCAGCCCGCAATCCTGGAATGCGTCGGACATCTTTCCGCCGTTCCGGATGGCATTCATCGCCGTGGCGAGCGCCACGCGGTCGCCACGGCCGATCAGGCCACGGGCGAGATCGAGTGCCTGGACCACCGGAATGCCGCCATCGACCAGCATCGCCGAGGTTCTGAAGAACTGCGACTGGCGATAGATACGGAAATGCATGCCGATGCCGGGCAACGCAAGGATGCGATCGGCAATCCAGTCGCGCACGCCCTGCCGGCGCAGCACAACGATCGATCCCAGCAGAATCACCGCGAAGCCTGCTACCAGCGAAGACCCGTGCGCGTGGACCAAGCCGCCCCAGGCCATCAGCCATCGCGACAGCAGCGGAAGTTCGCGGCCGCTGTTCTCGAGCAGGTTCGCGAAACGCGGGACGACAAAAGCCAACAGGAAGAAAACCACGGCCAGGCCAACTGCCATCAGGACGGACGGATAGATGGCCGCGGAAACCACCCGGGCACGCAATTCTCGCAGAGTGGCGCTATTGCGCGAATAGCGCTTCAGGCTTTCGGCAAGGCCACCAGTTTGCTCGCTGGCCTTTACGCAGGCTATCAGGACCGTCGGGAAGACATCCTCCGCATGCTCGAGCGCGGCGGACAATGCGTGGCCTTCATCCAGTTGCCTTAGCAGTTGCCGGTAGATTCTTGCCGAGGCATCGCGGCCCTCATTGCTGCCCAGCGTGCGTAAAGCGTCGATCACGCCAACACCGGCGTCCAGCAAAGCGGCCAGCTCTCTCGCAAACAACTCGACGTCGAACTTCGTTACCTGCAGCGCCGTCCAGCGGCCAGGCCCGCGCTTGGCGCCGGCGCTTTGCCGAATCGATACCACGCGCAGCCCGCGCGAGCGCGCCGTTGCGGCCGCACTGGCCGGCGAGTCGCTGTCGATGTGGATTGACTGCACCTCGCCGCAGGTATCAAAGACGCGCATCAGGTACTTCACCTCGTTCTCCCTGTCGGGCCATACAACCAGCGCGCTACCTCTTCGCAGGCAGGGCACGCTTACCAGGACGTGACATCCGCGTTCTCGCCATCGCCTCCAACTTGGCCATCCTTTCCGAAGGAGACCAGATCGTAGTCACCATGCTCGCCTGGCGAGCGGTATTGATAGGGTCTGCCCCATGGATCCAGCGGCACGGCCTTCTCCAGGTAGGGCCCGCTCCAGCGCGGCTCGTTCTGTGGTTTTGCCACCAGGGCTTCAAGCCGCTCTTCCGTGGTCGGGTAGGACCCCACATCCAGGCGATACTGGTCCAGCGCCTTGCCCAGGGAACTGATCTGCGCCTTGGCGATGCTGATATTTGACTTACCGAGTTGAGCGAAGTACTTTGGTGCAACGAGGCCTGCCAGCAAGCCGATGATGACCAGGACGACCAGCAGTTCCAGCAGCGTGAAGCCCTTGGTTCGCCCCAAATTCTTCAGTTGCGTATCGATGCGCATGGAAAACCCCCTGCCCTCGGGACGATCGCCTCGGCCCAGCCGCGGCCTTTTTCTCATTCTTGGCTAGCGAACGATGGGAAAGAAGTAGGGATACCCGCCGAACGACATGGGTAGAGACCCTCCACATTGCTACGGCAATGAGCCGTATTGGCATTTGGCTTTCCGGGTACATACAATAAGACACACCTGAAGGGAAATGCCCTTAGGCGGCGTCGTTCCGTGTTCCTGGACATCGCCATTGCGTAAGGAGGTGACTGGCGCTTTCCGTCCATCTCGCGCGGACCGCGGCCGCAGCAGCACTTTAGGAGTTCCGATGAGCGCAAGCACTCCCCACGGAGGAGAGCATCTGAAACTGCGTAACGTCACCGATGCAATGCGCAAGATGATGGCCGCGATCGATTCGAGCAACAGGGTCCTGCGCGCGATAACAGATGTTCACGGTACCGCTCTGGCCATTCTCGCGCCGGGCGGACGTTTTTTGTCGGCGAACAGCAGCGCCGCGGCGATGTTTGGCTATTCGATTGCGGACTTGATAGGCAAATCGCTTGTCGAACTGGTTCAGGACAGCGATCAGAAACGCGTTAGCGAGGGATTCTCCGGCAGTGCATCAAGTGCGTTTCACTCCTTTGGTGCGGTCTTGCGCGGACGAGGAGGCCGGGACACCGATATCCTGTTGCACAAACAACCCATTGCGGATAGCGAGGGCAATTTCAGCGCGTTCCTGGTTGTCTTCGAGGAACCCGTCATTTTGCAAAATGGCAGCATCGAGGCGCTGAGCCGTCCTGAATCGGACCTTCGTCGCCTCTACACGCACCTGATGATCGGACAGGAGAAAGAGCGCAAGCGGGTATCCTCGGAGCTCCACGATGGCCTCGGGCAGGCACTGACATTGATCAAGCTGATGGTTGAAGACTCACTGCTGCGCATCGAGCGCGGCAACGTCGAGGAGGCCGTTGCGTTACTTGATACCACGGTACTGCGTATCCGTGAAACCATCGGCGAGGTGCGCCAGATCTGCAACGAACTACGCCCCAGGCTGCTTGATGATCTGGGCTTGGTCCCCGCGTTGGCATCCCTGTGCAGGCAGATAGAGCGCGGCAGCGGGAAGGTTGTCGTCATCTTCGATTGCCGGGTCAGGGAAGACGAGATTCCGGACAGTCTCAAAGCGGATATGTTCCGGGTGGCGCAAGAGGCAATGAACAACGTCGTGAAGCACGCGGTGGCGACCGAGATCAGGGTGACATTGCAACGCAACGCAAGCGACATCCTGCTAACGATACAAGACAACGGCATCGGCTTCGAGCAGCTTCCCCTTTCGGCCGACGACGCGTCCTTCTCGGGGCTGGGCCTGATCGGGATGCAAGAGCGGGTCGAATCGAATGGCGGAAGTTTCTCGCTCCAGTCAAGCGAGTGCAGCGGGACCCTCGTCTCGGCAACGTGGAGAGCCTGATCCGCCGCGGGACAACGACAACGTCCCTGCATCGGCTTGTGGTCCGGACATGTACCTCGTTGCCACGCAAACTGTGCAAGCTGTGCGGGCGGCCATATGCACGCCGCCCACCCCAACCAACCTACTCTTGAGCGTCGCGACGAGGACAACCAAGCCGATCCTCGTTTCCGGCGGTGCTGCCGGACTGGCCATCCCGAACGTCATCGGCGCTGCTCGCGCTGTCATTGGGCGCTTCATGTGCATGCGTCAGCGGCGGGTCTTCATTGCGATTCGGATCATAGTATCGCTTGGCCAGGGAGGTGATCAGGCCCATGTTGATTGCGATCAGAACCAGCCCAGTCAGATTTGTGATCCCTAACTTATGCATCAGACTGGCACGATACTTCTCGATGGTCTTTGGGCTGAGGTTCAGGTATTGCCCAGCCTGCTTATTGGATCGTCCTTCCGCAACGAGCTTCAGGACGCTGCGTTCCCTGGCCGTAAGCACATCCCACGCATTCTTATTCGAAGCCAAATGGTCATTTCCGCTAACAAACGATTCCACCAGGTTTCCATACATTTCCGAACTCAGATGCTTCTTGCCCTGCATGACGGCATGCATCGCAAAAACCAGGTCTTCGAATGAAGAATCCTTCAAGACGTAGCCGTCCACTCCAGCGCGCAGCGCCTCCCGGACGTACTCGTCGCTTTGGTGAACAGTGAGCGCAATGATCCGAACGGCTGGCGTTCGGCGTCGGATCGCGGAGATCGCATCGATTCCATTCATGCCGGGCATCGATAAATCCATCAGGATCAGGTCCGGATTCAATGAGATAGCAAGATGACACGCCTCTCTGCCGTCTTTCGCCTCACCGACGACATTGAACTCGCCGATGCCGGATACCATCGAGCGTAGGCCGCTTCGTAGAAGGTGATGATCTTCGACGATCAGAACATTATATTTTATATTCACTTCCCCCTCCCTTTACCACCCTATTTTCTTCTGTTATTCATTGTTGCGATTTGCCAAAATCAGCGATAATCTCCTATAAAGCATGGCTTGAAACAATGTGCGGCCGTAAGTGCCGCCGGCATGAAAAAAGTGCCCTCCGGGGGACGGGGCGCGAAACCGTGCTGCGTCACGCGATCATTCTCGCTATGCGCTTGGTCTGAACGATGCAGGTACGCCTTAGGCTGCCGCTGTGGCGCGCACGCGGAGCATTGGCCGGCCAGCACCCACTCGGAATCAAGGGACCTGACGAGGAGCCGCGCCCACAACGCCTGGTGGCCAGATGGTGATGGCTTCGGCACGATTCTCCGCTGACATGGAGATGTCGCAGCAGGTCGGTGCGGCCCTCCCGGCGCTTGCTCATCATGACCTCTCCCAGCTGGTCTTCGCGTTTCGTAACTTTCTGTAATACAAGGCTAGGAACTAAATTCACGGAGATACACCACCCAGATGGATTAGGGCTGTATTCGGCACAACCCATTCAAACACAAGCTCAATGCATTGCCGCTAATACAATAACGTCACGGTTGGCCTGCATATAGCGAATGCGGACGTTCCATGCATCGGCCCAAACGGCGCTTGACGCGCAATGCCGTGGACGCCCGGCACTCTGTGCGGCAAGCAACGGTACGCGCCAAGGCGCTTGGCACACGGGGCTAGCTGTCCCTGAAGGCCTGGGTGTTCTGCTTGTGCCGAGAGAGAAAGGCCTCGCGTCATGACCAGTTCAAGGCCGGGCCGGAATAGCGGCACGATCTGGGCAAGCTGCGCAGGCGCCTCGCCATCAGCGATCCGGACTACTGCTCCGTCGGATTCCTGGCGCCATCGTCGGCCACGCTGTCGTGGCTCATCGGCTCGTCTTTCATCTGCTGCTCGCTCATGCTGTCGGGACTCGCCGGCTCGTCCTTCATCGGCTCCGCAGCCATGCCACGGTTGTTCTCCGCATCGCTCGGAGCTCCTTCCTGGGCCGTGACTTCGTGATTCATCAGGCTTTTGATGGCGATGTCGCCAACCGTGTCATCGGCAGCAAGAACGCCTGCAGCTGTGAACGCCAAGCTGCAAGCAAGTGCGGCGGCGGTGAGCTTGTTCATGATGGTCTCCCTCAGCGATTCAATAACGGCCCGGGACATCCGGGGGCGAAGCGAGGCGACGCCAGTCCCGGGCTTCTATCACTATGCTCGGCCAAGCGGGTAACAAGAACAGTGGTAATCCACGCCAAAAGGCATGGGCAAGATCCCCCAATGCAAGGCGGTGCGGATCACGCCCCCCATCATTCATCGCCTGTACGATGCGGCTCCTTGGTGGGTAGCCCTACCTCATCTGTAGGGTGTTGACCCATGGCGAGCTTGACCGGCCACCAGCAAAATGCAAAGGCCGGGAGGAATCAAGCGCCGCGGCGTGCCGCTGCCATCCCTCGACCCACGGCAGCGATCTTGTTGACGACACGCAACCGGGAGATGCAAATGAAAACGAATGCCTTGACCGTCATCGCCGTTTCCATCGCCTTCGCGCTTGGCCAAGCAGCACCCGTTTTCGCCCAGCAGGCCATCAGCAAGGAAGGCGGCAGCTTGCCAACGGACACGTTGGCGATCGTGAATGGCGTGGCAATTCCGCTAGCGCGGCTCGGCGACGCCATGCGCGCGGCGCGTCAGCCGGATACGCCCGAGCTGCGCCGGCTGTTCAAGCAGGAACTCATTGCGCGCGAGGTCTTGCGCCAGGGTGCCGAAAAGCAGAACTACGGCATGAAGCCGGCGGTACAGGAAGCGGTCAATGCCAGCAAGGTTGCTGCGGAGACAGAACTCTACTTGCGGGACAACATCCATCCCGAGCCGATCACCGACGCGCAGGTCAACGCGCGCTACCACGAGATCGTTGGCTTGATGGGCGACGAGGAGTATAAGCTGCGGATTCTATCCGTGGCTGACGATGCTACGGCAGCGAAAGTGCTTGAACGATTGCGCTCAGGTGCGGCCTTCGACGCGCTCGTGCGCGAGTACAGCATTGCTTCGAGCAAGGAAGACGGTGGTGAAATGCCATGGGTCAGTTTCAAAACGCCCGCGGCCGAGGGAAAGACGCAAGGTGTGCCGCTAGCGGTCGCGCAGGCCGTGACGCAACTCTCCGCCGGCGGCGTTACGCCCGCGCCGATTGCCGTCGATAACGTCCGCGTGATCGTCAAGCTGGAAGCCAAGCGTGCGACCCGGGTGCCGACATTCGATCAGATGAAGGGCGCAATTCGCCAGCAGTTGCAAGTGCTCGCCCTCAAGAACGCGAGCGCCGGGTTCATCAGTGCCCAGATGCAACGCGCGACGATTCAGCAATAGGGACGACAGGCGCCTCCGGCCCGCCGGCGGGAGGCGAGAAGCGGGTTATCAATCGCTCCGAGCGCCATGCGCGCGCACCCGCTGCCTAGGGGCTCCTGCTACCGCTCAAGCGCCGGTAGTGCGCCATCACCATCGGCACGTAGCTTTGCGTTTCCGCATACGCCGGGATGTGATAGCCCGCCCGGATCACCGCATTCTCTCCCGCGTTGTACGCCGCCAGTGCCAGCTCAACATCGTCTCTGAACAGATCCAGGAGAAAGCGCAGGTATTTGGCGCCGGCCAACACATTGTCGCGGGGATTGAGGATGTCTCCCGCGGAAAACCGCCTGGCGGTCTCTGGCATCAACTGCATCAGGCCACGCGCTCCCTTCTTGGACACCGCGTTCGGGTTGTATCCGGATTCGACCACGATCACCGCCGTTATCAGCTCCGGTGGCACCCGGGCATCGCGGCTCGCCTCGGCGATGATCTCGGAATACTGAGCGGAATCCATCGTCGCGGAAGCACCGGTGGCATTGTCCTTTCTTGCACCCCGCGCTGGCGGCTCGCTGGAAGTGACAACCAGGTGCAGCGCCGGATTGCCCGGTCTGTCTGTCAGCATGATCGATCCATCGGCACCGACGGCGCCGAATATCTGGGCCTTTGCCATGCGCGGGCAAGCCAGGCCCAGTGCGAAGGACGCAATGAAAAAGCCAACTCTCAGCAAGGGCGGCAACACGCGAGCACGCATCTGGAGATCCCCCAGACTGCATTGTGCAGATGAGCAATGAGATACGGCATGGGTTGGTTCCCTACAGCTGTGGTAGGGCAAACCATCCCATCCCGTTACGCCCTCGCGCGAGGGCGCGCTCGCGATGCGCTCTATCCCAAGCGAAGGATGGATGCACCCAAGCGAGCAGGAGTAGATCTCCCCCTTAACGACTGCGCGTGGCTGACCTAGAGTTTTCTGTAAGACTGAAGCCGAGCGGAAGGCCGACGGGAGAACCGCAATGAAGACCCTCTGTGCTGTCATTAGAAGCCCCGTGCTTGCGCTTTGGCTGATCGTCATTTTTGGCTTCATTCCGCGGACAGAGGCCAATCCGCTTTTTGCCAGGCAAACCGGCCTGAATTGCGCGTCCTGTCACACGATCTATCCTGAGCTGACACCATTCGGACGGAAATTCAAACTTGGCGGATACACGCTGGGTGAACGCGAGAAGGTTCCGCTAGCGCTGATGGCAGTCTTCTCGCGCAACTCCATCAACGACAACACCGACAAATCGACCGGCGATAAGCTCTACGGCAAGAACAACGAGTTTGTTGCGGAAGCCATCAGCCTGTTCTCCGGCGGGAAGATCACGGACAACGCCGGTGCTTTCATCCAGTGGACCTATAACAATATCAGCACCACGGATAACCAGACGTTCGCCGGGCACAGTGCGCTCGACAATACGGATCTACGTGTGGTGAAAATGTTCGGGTCGGAAGAAAAGCCAACGATTGTCGGCCTGACATTGCACAACAACCCCACCGTTCAGGACGTTTTCAATACGGCACCGGCCTGGAGCTTTCCGTACTGGAGCCCGAGCATCGCAGCCCCGGGCCGAGGCACACTAACGTTCCTGGAGTCGGGTGCCCGGGTTGCGGGGATTGGTGCCTATGCGCACGTGCTGGATTCCCTATACCTTGAGGCGACCTCATATCAAACGGCAAAAGGGGCACTCTCTGTCTTGCGCGCGGGCACCCCGGATAGTCAAAGAGTTTCACTCTCTGGTGCCAATCCGTACTGGCGAATCGCCTATACCATCGGCGATGAACACCAGAGTTTCATGATCGGCCACTTTGGAACAATTGCCTCGGTCGAAGTGCCGGACAGCGGCGGAACACCCGCAGACCGGTTTCGCGATCTTGGATTCGATGCCCAATACCAGTTCTTCAGCAAGGATGATCGCCACATCATCAGCGCGCAGGCTGCCATGATCAACGAAAAAACCGACTGGCGATCCGGCTTTCCCAACGGGAGCAATGACAATCCCAGCTCGAGCCTGCGTTCGACCCGAGCGAAGATCACCTATCTATTCGACCGCACCTATGGCATTACCGCCGGTGCATTCAAGGTGACAGGCGACGCCGATTTCGCCAGGTTTGGCACGACAACGGGCAAGCCGGATACGACGGGCTATCTCGTCGAGCTGAACTATTGGCCGAAGTTTAAATTTGCCTGGGACCCGCAAATGAACGTGCGTTTTGGTCTGCAATATACGGGCTATACCAAGTTCAATGGTAGCCACTCGAACTACGATTCGACGCTCAGACGCGCAGCGGATAACAACACCCTGTTCTTCTATGCGTGGTTCATGTTCTAAGCCTGTATCAGGGAGGAAACACCGTGAAGAAAATCATACCGTTGTCCCGCCGAAACTTGCTTCGTCGCGGCACCATCATGCTCGGATCCATTGCTCTGATTCCGATCGCGATTCACTCGCCAGCCGCCAAGTCCGCTTCCGCGACGAAGGGGATGCTCCACTACCAGGAGAGCCCTAAGGATGGGCATTCGTGCTCCGACTGTAGTTCATTCAGGCCCTCGACAGCACCGGATTCCGATACTGGCACCTGCAAGATCCTGGAGGGCCCTATCAGTCCTCACGGGTGGTGCATGGCGTTTTCGCGCCGCTGAGTCCGCATCCCGCAGCAAGGCTGCCTTCCGGCAGTGCCACGAGGAGTCAATGATGCGCGCGCTGCCAATGTTGCTATCCGCCCTGTTGTCAGTGCCGGTGCCGGCTATCGCAGGCGAGCTTAAGGTCGGTGAGCCGGTCCCGGCCTTCGACATCAAGCTCGCGGACGGGCGGCACGTAACGCCAGCCACTGCGGCAGGCCGCGTTACGATTGTCAATTTCTGGGCAAGCTGGTGCGCGCCGTGTCGCAAGGAGATGCCCGCGCTTGAGGCGTTCTACGAAAAGAATCACAAGCTGGGGGTGGACGTCATCGCTGTCAATATCGACAAGGCCAGCGATCAGGCGGAAGCACTTTCGGTGATGAAATCCTTCTCCTTTGCGCTGGCCTTTATCGGCGATGCTGACGTGAAGGCTTTTGGCCGCCTATGGCGGATCCCGGTCACGTTCGTAATCGATCGGAACGGCATCCTGCAACGGGACGGCTGGCACGCTGAGCCGACCATCGACCTGCCGCAACTTGAGACGCAGGTGATGCCGCTCCTCAAGCCGTAGAGCCTAGACATCGGTTGCTCTTCTTGAGCAATTACGCAATATGCGACACGCTCTCGATCATCGGTTTTTCAATGCAAAAACGATAACCAGGATAGCGACAAGCGCCGCCAGCCATTTCAAGCTTGCGACCAGCTTGCCGAGCTTCTCCACCAGTACGCCAATGGCATCTGTCCCAGTAGTGTTTATCTGCTCTTGAAGCGGCGGCACCTCGTGCGAACCCTGTTCTTCTTCGAGCCGGCGCAAGCTGACTTTCGACAGATCCAGCGAGAGATGAACAACATATCCGCTTGCGATTTCCGGCGACTCCACGGTGTTATCGCTCTTGCCGGGTCTAAGGAACAGGCATGCCTCCCCTGGCAGCGCAGCCATACCCTGGTCGGACATGTAAATGTTGCGCAGGCATAGCCCGACCTTAACGGCGGTGAGCCGGCCGCTCTCAACGCCCTCGCAAAGCGCTTGCAGGCTGCTTTCTGGCACGTGGCACGACGCCCACCACTGGTCCGGCTCCTGCATCTCGCGGTCAGAGCGGTTATAGCCGAGCCTTGCTGTGCCAAGCGGCGCGTCGGAGAAGGTAATGCCAAGCGCTTCTTGCCATTCACGAAGGCCTTGCTGGTCCGCCACGCCGATTTCGCGGGCTGCGAAGGAGATCTGGACCGTACGCGTGCCGTTCTCGGATTCACCAATAATGGACAAGCGACTGTCGTCGAAGCGCGCGGTCCCGTGGATGTAGGTAGCGAGCGTCGATTGCGTTGCACCTCCAGCTGGCTCTAGTTCTTGGACGACCTGGAGATCCTGCAAAGTGAGCCACAGTGACTTCGCGGGGTAAAATGTCTGCGGCTTGCCAAATGCGCCAACGTGTTCGAGCGTGTAGCCTCGGTGTTCCTTGATCTTGAATTCAATGCTCTCTTCGCCATACGCCGCGTATCTTCTCTGGCTCAAGCGCGGAAGGTCGTTCTCCACGAAATGCTCGGGATCGAGAGACCTCAGGTGCGGCCCGGTCGTGCCATGCAGGCTATCCAGGATGTCGTCACGCTGACCGACCTCCGCGATGCGTTTTCGGTCGCGTTCAACCGACGCGTCGCGGGGACCCGACAGCATCTCGCCGAGGACATCAGCCAGGCGCGCCACGTTGCCGCGCGCCATCATCGGAATCCGCCTCGCAGCCGGATCGAGGTGAAGTGGCGGTGATGCGTCGGAGACCTCCACAAGCGGCGGCATCAGCCGCCTTAGCAGGGCCGCGTAGACGGAAAGCAACGGCAGGAACAGGCAGGCGAGAGCCAGGTTGAATAGCGTATGAAAATCGGCAACCACACGCGCATTGTCAGGTTCGATCGTGACCATGAACCGGCCTATTGGCCCGAGCGCAGCGAGTGCCACCGCGACGCCGACCGCGCGCATGAGCAGGTTTCCAACCTGTAGTCGCCTTGATGCCGGATCGCTCGGCGTGGTTGCTGCCAGCACGGGGTTGATCGCGGTGCCGAGGTTCGCACCCAATACCAGTGCAAAAGCGGTATCCGGCGGGACCACGTTCTTTGCGCAAAGCGCCGTGACGAGCAGAACGATCGCCACATTCGAATTTGCGGCCCAGGTCAAGCCGACGGCCAGCAGAACATCGACCACCGGTACGGTGGATGCGGCGCCCAGCAGCATGCGAAGATTGGGGGCATCCTCATAATCCGTCATCAACATCAGCAGCTGGTTCAGCGCGAGCAGCATCAAGCCCAAACCAATGAACATGCGGCCCAGATCGTGCGCACGCGTGTTCGATACCTTGCGGAACATCAGCACACCAACCAGGATCAGCGCAGGTGAGACTGCCGCGACCTCAAAGGACAGCGCTTGCACGAGAAAAGTCGCGCCGACGTTTGCGCCGAGCATGACGGCAAGGGCGGGGACAAGCTCGGCGAGCCCCTCGGCAGCAAAGCCGGCAGTCATGAGTCCGGTCGCCGTACTGCTTTGCAATATCGCCGTGACACCCATTCCACCGAGAAAGGCGCGGAATCGCCCGCTTAGCGCCCGACCCAGGAGGGACCGAAGGCCGGCGCCGAAGGCGCGCTGCAGACCGGTTTGAACCATTTGGGTGCCCAACAGCAGCAGCGCTATGGAACCAGCGAGATCAATCAGCGTGTATGTAAATGCCATGATTCACCGCCCTCGACGTCAAACAGTTGCCCATGTGACTCTCACCGCTGGCCTTGCGCGTTTCAGCCGAAATCGTGCACCAGTTGAAACGTGCCCGATCAAACAGTGGGACCAGTCTAACGTGACTTTCTACAGGAAGCCGAAGTGGAAAAAAAGCAACGATGGCCCCAGGAGCCGGCCACGGCGGGATACACGCGCCGGGCGCCTTGGAAAATGCGGGAGCCGGAAACCCGGAGATCCGGCTTGCGAGCCGGGGCGCTCGTGCCATTGCGCAGAGCAGCGACCTCGCTAAGGCACCTTGTCAGCGCCGAGCGCTGCCAGCAACCTGATGCCGCCGACGTTAATTCAAAAATTCTGAATAAACTATCCGGATAAGACTAGTCTAACGCGCCGATGACTCTCCTATAGTTCGTTACATGGACGGCGCGCACAAACAAAGCAACGTTCTGGCAGTCGCAGCGAACAATCAACGAAATTCAACGAATTTTAAGATACTGGAGAACATCATGACCAAGACCTTCGCCCTCAAGCTCGCTTCCACCCTCGTGCTGTCGCTCGCCGCCATTGGCGCCGCCCAGGCCGCCTCCGCCAAGGACACCCTCGCCGGCGACAAGTACGGCTATGAATTCCGCACCTCGGTCCCCGCCGACAAGTATGGCTACGACTTCCGGTCCACCGACACCTTCACCGACGGTGCGCGCAGCGGCAAGCTGGATACCTTCACCGAAGGCGCACGCATCGCCGGCCTGGACCGCTCGGGGGTTTCGGCTTCGCCGGCTCGCGGCTTCGATGCCTACACCGATGGCGCACGTGCCGGCAAGTTTGACCCGTACACCGATGGCGCGCTGGTTGCCGGCCTGGATCGCACCGGCGTCTCGGCTACACCGGCCCGCAGCTTCGATGCCTACACCGACGGCGCTCGCAGCGGCAAGGTCGATGTCTTCACCGAAGGCGCCAACGTCTGATGCCGTACCCGCAACTGGCCATCCGCCACGACACCGCCTGAGATGCGGTGTCGTGGCATGCCCGCGGCGTCAAAGCCCGCCGGCCTCGTGCTCGATTCGCTTGTTCGCCTCGCGGCTTGCCGACGCGGGGCATGCCCGACTCCGGGAGCTTCAAGGCACCCATACAATTTGTTACCTCTCCGGCCATTCGCTGACACCGATCGGACATGGGCGGTTGATAGCGTCTCCCGGCTGCCCTGTGGCAGTCATTCGAGGAGATATCATGCGAGCAACAAAAAGGCTTACCCTGGCCGTGGCGCTGTCGCTGTCATGCGGACTGGCCACGTCCGCACGCGCGGACGACGACGCCCGTCAGCCGCGTGCCAAGCATGTGCTGCTGGTTTCGGTCGATGGCCTGCATCAGGCCGACCTGGACTGGTTCGTCAACGCAAATCCGGCCTCCAGCCTTGCGCAACTTGTCCGCCATGGCGTTGCCTACCGGAATGCACAAACGCCGTTCCCCTCGGACTCTTTCCCCGGCATGGTCGGCCAGGCCACGGGTGGCAACCCCAGGACCACCGGCATCTACTACGACGACGCCTACAGCCGCAGCCTGCTGCCGGCCGGCACCAAGGCAGCCAGTTGCCGCAGCACCAAGCCAGGCGCTGAAGTGTATTACGCCGAAGTGATTGCGAAAGACCTGAACCGGCTGGACAGCGGGCAAGGCATCCCCGGCCTGTACTCGGATTTTTCCAGGATTTCGCAGCTGACCGGGCACCCGCAAGACCTGATCAACCCGGCGTTGCTGCCGGTCTCTGCGCAGACCTGCCAGCCGGTTTATCCGCATCAGTATCTCAAGGTCAACACGATATTCGAGGTCGCGCACAAGCATGGACTGCGCACCGCCTGGTCGGACAAGCACGCCGCCTACGAGATCCTCAACGGGCCGTCCGGCCAGGGTATCGACGATCTGTTTGCCCCCGAAATCAACAGCTCGGTAACCGATCCGTCGCTGCCCGCCGGCCCGGGTGACGACTGGACCAAGGACAACACCAACACACAGCGCTACGACAGCCTCAAGGTACAAGCCGTCCTGAACTGGATCAAGGGCCACGACCATGCCGGCAACGGCTCACCGGGCACCCCCGCCATCTTCGGCATGAACTTCCAGGCCGTGTCGACCGCGCAGAAGCTCAACAAATCCAGCTACTACACGGATCCGAACAACACCGCCACCAAGGTTGCCGGCGGCCTGGGCGGCTACACCATGAACGGGACCACGCCCGGCGTGGTGCTGCAAAGCGCGCTGACCTTCGTCAACAACCAGCTGGCGACAATGGTCGGCGCCCTCGACCGCACCAGCACCGTGGTAGTCCTGTCGGCCAAGCACGGCCAGTCCCCGCGGAACCGCGCCGATCTCACCATCATCAACGATGGCGACATGATCGATGCGCTGAACTGCGCCTGGGAAAAATACGCCGCCACATGCAAGGACTCGTCCAGATCCCATCTGGTGGCCCATGCGATCGACGATGACGGGATCCTGATGTGGTTCAACGACCGTTCCCCCGCCGCGATCAGCTTTGCCAGGAGCTTCCTGCTCGGCTATTCCGGCAACGGCCTCGGCTCCGACGCTGCTGGCAACGCCATCGCCAAGGCCTTCAGCCAGGCAGGGGTGAGAAAGATCTACGCCGGCGAAGAAGCCGCTGACCTGTTCGGCGTGGCGCACGGCGACGATCGCGCGCCGGATCTCGTCGGCATTGCGCAGCAAGGTACCGTCTGGGCCGGCGGCAAACTGTCGAAGATCGCCGAACACGGCGGTGATGCCAAGCAGGACCGTCACGTACCCATCGTTGTGTGGGGTGCAGGCATCGACCAGAACATCGTCGACGAACCGGTCCAGACCAACCAGATCGCGCCGACCATCCTCGCTTTGCTTGGACTCAAGCCGCACGAGCTGCAGGCGGTGCAGGCCGAGCACACCAAGGTACTGCCGTATCTGCATTGAACGGCGCCGGGACAGCAGCGCAAGCTGACGGTCCCGGCACAGGAAACAGCCCCGTGGCTGTAGAGTCCGCGGGGCGTTCCCGCATCATAGCAAGGCGATGGCAGTTACCTCCAGTACACAACCGACCCACTGCTAGAACCTATCCTCCGACTCCTGGAAAATGCTCCTGGTGATACTCCCCAACTGCCCGCGCTCGCTGAGCTGGCCAAAACGACCGAACGGACGCTAGCACGGCGCGCCCGGAAAAATCTAGGTATGTCATTGGCCGAATGGAGGCAACGGCTACGGGTTGTTAAAGCGATACCTTTGCTAAATGCATCGCACACGGTCGAGGAGATTGCATCCCGCCTCGGTTACGGCAGCGCATCAGCGTTCATCGCTATGTTCCATCGCCTGATGGGCCTGCCACCAGACGAATTTCGGCACCGGAAGGGGGGGTGACGCGTCCGAAGCTATAGTTGGCTCCGCCGTCGCCAGCTCCTAGGCGTCTCGATCGTCCGCCGGGCTGGCGGAACTGCGCCGCTTCAGCGTGCCGATGAACGTGGCCCAGGCGAAGGGACGCGGATCGGCCAGCATGCTCATGGCGCGCGCGTAGTCGAGGGTCAGGCCCGGCGTCCACGCCATCGTCGCGGCGCGCTTGCGTAGATGCGCCGCGACCCATAGTTCAGGAGTCAGTACCAGGCGGAACAACGGCCACCACCCGTCCAGCCGCGTCCATACGCGCGCGCCGGCGCCTTCCAGCGCGGCATCGAGCGCCCGTGCCACTGTACTTGAGCAGTTGCGGTGGGTCAGGTTGTACGTGGTGTCACGCTGATAGGCATCCCAGAATTCGCGCAGGCGCTGCGCGTCGTAGTTGCGGATGCGCACCTGCACCGTCGACGGACACCACGCTTTCGATTCGGTCGGATAGTCGGGTTGGAAAGTGCCAGGTACGTCGTTCTCGCGCGTGGCGCGCAGCAGTCGGGTGAAATCGTCGGGCGCGCGGTCGATCTCGACCGCCGGGTAGAGGCTGATGTAGACGCCTTCTGGCGATTCCAGTGCCGCGTGGCCGGTGGAGATCACGCCATTTTGGTCCACCGCGGCGATATAGCGGTCGATGATCGGCTGGCGGCGCGCTTCGGTCTTTGCCGATCCCACCGGCGTCCAGACGTGCACGGTCAACGCGTGTTCGTTGGCTGCGGGCGGGCCGCTCCATGTCGTGAGTCGCTGGTCCGCATCATCAGCCGAGCCGGCTTCCGATGTGCCCGGCAGTCCCGGATTTCCGGTCAGCCTGCGCACGCGCGATGCGAGCAGCAGCATGTTCCAGCCACCGAAAAGCAGGCCAAGGCCCACGCAGTAGGGCACGGTGCCCGCGTAGTGCGTGGGGTAGGGCTGGACAAAGAAGATCGCCACTGCAATCTCGACGATGCCACCTGCCATCGCCAGCCGCCACGTACGAAAGCGCACCAGGCGTGCCGATGCCACCTGCAGCAGTCCGTCGGCCAGAAACAGCAGGCCGAACAACAGCGACAGGATCATGTGGCCATGGTGATGGCCGGCCAGCACGAGGATCGCCGCCACGCTGAACGCCATACCCTTGACATAGCGCAGCGTGCGCTGGCCGCCCATTCCGGTCCACGCCACCGCCATGGTAGCCAGCCCTTCGAGCAACAGCAGCCATGCAAACGGCTCGATCGGGAAATCGAGCCGGCCATCGAGTGCGTCGATAAACAGTGCACCCCCGGTGATCACGCTGATGGATCCGGCCCAAGCCAGCGTGCGCCATCGCATACGCAAGTAATCCACGCCAAGCAAGAGCATCAGCAGGCGAACCATCGGCAATCTCCAGATCGTGTCAGCGGAATGCTAGTCGGATTCTACCGTCGGATTGCCGGTCCATAGGCTCTGGCAGCCGCATTCCGATTGTCGACAATCGCCGTATAGATGGCGCGAGAGTGTTCTCCGCAGTGCCATCATTCCAGTTTGTGGAATTAACAAATCCCGCCAACGCCATTCCCCAGTACCAGCCGCCGGCATCACAATGCGCTTTGCGCAAAGCAGCGCAGGCACCTGGCTCGTCCGCCAGCCCTCGTCCCCGTTGCACCACCCCCACAAAAAAACATGAGAACCATCACGATCAACGGTAAGCCGCAGAAGATCGACCTGCCCGATGACGCCCCGCTGCTATGGGCGGTACGCGATCACCTCGGCCTGACCGGCACCAAGTTTGGCTGCGGCATGGCCCTGTGCGGCGCCTGCACCATGCATCTGGACGGCCAGCCGATCCGCTCCTGCGTGACCCCGATCTCGGCAGTAGCCGGCAAGAAGATCACCACCATCGAGGGCTTGTCGGCCGACAAGATCGGGCAGGCCTTGCAGGCAGCGTGGGAGGAATTCGGCGTGCCGCAGTGCGGCTACTGCCAGGCGGGGCAGTTGATGTCTGCCACCGCGCTGCTGCACACCAACCCGCACCCGAGCGAAGAAGACATCGACGGGGCCATGAGCGGCAACATCTGCCGCTGCGGCACCTATACGCGCATCCGCGCCGCCATCCAGCACGTTGCTAAATCGAACGTGGCTGCAAAGCCGTCTGCCCAGCCGACGGGCAAGAGGAGCGCCAAATGAGCACGCTGCAATCTGCCGGGCGCCGCACCTGGCTCAAGAGCATGGGCGCCCTCGCCGGCCTGACGTTGACTGTTGGCCTGGACGGCATCGTGCTGGCAGCGGATGAGCCCAAGAAGTACGGCCGCGACGGCATGCCTGGCGGCGCCGTGGATAGCCCGCTGGTGTTCCTCTCCATTGCCGAAGATGGCAAGGTAAGCATCGTCTGCCACCGCTCCGAGATGGGGCAAGGCGTGCGCACCAGCCTGCCGATGGTGGTGGCCGACGAGCTCGAAGCCGACTGGGCGCAGGTGCTGGTGGTGCAGGCGCCCGGCGATGAAATCCGCTACGGCAACCAGAACACCGACGGCTCGCGCAGCGTGCGGCATTTCTTCGAGCCCATGCGGCGCGTAGGCGCAAGTGCGCGGATGATGCTGGAAGCTGCTGCCGCCGCCCGCTGGAATGTGCCGGTAAGCGAAGTCCAGGCGCGCAACCACGCGGTGGTCCACGTGCCGAGCGGCAAGAGCCTTGGCTTTGGTGCGCTGGCAAAGGATGCCGCGCGCCTGCCCGTGCCGGCGGCCGCCAGCCTCAGGCTGAAGGATCCGGCCCAATTCCGCTATATCGGCAAGGACAGCACGCGCAGCATCGATGGCCACGACATTGCCACTGGCCGCGCGCAGTACGGCATCGACGTGCGGCTCGACGGCATGCTGTACGCCGTCATCGCGCGCCCGCCGGTGTTCGGCGGCAAGCTCGCCGGCGTTGACTCCACGCAGGCGATGAAGGTGCCCGGCGTGATCAAGGTGGTGGAACTGGCCGGCAGCCCCGTGCCCGCCATGTTCAACCCACTGGGCGGCGTGGCGGTGATCGCCACCAATACCTGGTCGGCCATCAAGGGCCGCGAGGCGCTGAAGCTGCGCTGGGACGATGGCCCCAACGCCAGCTACGAGTCCGGTGCGTTCCGTGCCGCGATGGAAAAGGCCGCAAGCCAGCCCGGCAAGGTGGTGCGCAACCAGGGCGACACGATGGCCGCCCTGTCGGGCCCCGGCAAGCGCATCACCGCGCAGTATTACCTGCCGCATATCGCGCACGCCACGATGGAGCCGCCGGTTGCCACGGCGCGCATCGCCGATGGCAAGTGCGAAGTCTGGACGTCGGTGCAGGCGCCGCAGGCCACGCGCGAAACCGTGGCCGGGCATCTCGGCCTGAAACCGGAGGACGTCACGGTGCACGTGACGCTGCTGGGCGGCGGCTTTGGCCGCAAGTCCAAGCCGGACTTCGCCGCCGAGGCCGCGCTGCTGTCCAAGGCCATGGGCGGCAAGCCGGTCAAGGTAACCTGGACGCGCGACGACGACCTGCATCACGACTACTTCCACACCGTCTCCGTCGAGCACATGGAAGCCATGCTCGGCGCCGACGGCAAGACGCAGGCGTGGCTGCATCGCACCGCCGCCTCCACCATCACGTCGACCTTCGTGGCCGGCGCCAAGAACGAAGCCACGTTCGAGCTTGGCATGTCGGCGGTGAACATGCCATTCGACATCCCGAACGTGCGCGTGGAAAACCCCGAAGTGGAGGCGCACACCCGCATCGGCTGGTTCCGCTCGGTGTCCAACATCCCCCACGCCTTCGCAGTGCAATCGTTCGCGGCCGAACTGGCGACGGCAGCCGGGCACGATCATCGCGACTACCTGCTGGCGCTGCTCGGCCCGGACCGGCGCATCGACCCGACGCAGCTGTCCGATACCTGGAACTACGGCGAATCGCCACAGCAGTATCCGCTTGATATCGGCCGCCTGCGCGGCGTGATTGAACTGGCCACGCACGAAGCTGGCTGGGGCAAGACGCTGCCGAAGGGACGCGGGCTGGGGCTGGCTGTCTGCTACAGCTTCGTGACCTACGTGGCGGCAGTGGTCGAAGTGGTGGTGGCCGATGACGGCAGCATCAGCGTGCCGCGCATCGACATGGCGGTGGACTGCGGCGCCCAGGTCAACCCGGACCGCATCCGCTCACAGGTGGAAGGCGCCTGCATCATGGGCATCAGCCTGGCCACCACGGGCGAGATCACCTTCAAGGACGGGCGCGCCCAGCAGGACAACTTCCACCAGTACGAGGTGATGCGCGCGCCCTCGGCGCCGCGCCAGATCCATGTGCATCTGGTGCCGGGCAGGTTCGATGCACCGCTTGGCGGCGTTGGTGAGCCGGCCATGCCGACCATCGCGCCTGCGCTGTGCAATGCGATCTTTGCAGCTACCGGCAAGCGCATCCGCGCGCTGCCGATCCGGGAGCAGTTGAAGAAGGCTTGAGGCCGGGCCTGAATCGCGGGGTGTTGGGTTTCGCGCTCCGCGATTCACATTTCATTTGGCAAACGTGATCGCGCAAAATCGTTGCCGCAAATCGCAGCCGTAAAATCACTGCCGCGAAACCCCAGCCGCAAAAGCAAAACCCCCCAGTACTTTCGTACTGAGGGGTTTCAAGGGAGAGCCTGGCGATTACCTACTTTCACACG